>JAFSWL010000007.1 GCA_017444525.1 Alphaproteobacteria bacterium | reverse complement strand
TATGATAGTGGCAGTGATACACGCAATTGCTTTGTTTGCTATACTTTACTTCTTCCATAACCGCAGTATAGCGCGAAGATTTAGGATTGTCTACATCTACCTGCTCACGCAGGTAGTGTTACGTTCGAACCATAAAAAAAATAGTTTGCCGTCAAGACAAACTATTTTTTTGTTAGTGCTTTACTATTTGCAACTCGCCATTAAAATAGCGAACATCGTAACAGAAAATACGTGACCACTCAGAGCTGAACGGAACAAACAGACTTACACCGTACTCAAAATCAGAAGGCTCCAGAATCCATCCGGTAGTCAAGACCAGATAACCAAGGACAGAAGCATCCTCTTTTTTGAGAATTTTCCAACCGGCGCAGACCGTACCGATTCCGAATACACCGGGAATACAGACTACATCCGTTCCAAAGCGCAAAGCGGCGCGGTTGTTAACCTTCTCGACCACCAAGAGATCTTGATTTACCTCCACATCCATACCTGACATAGTAACAAACTCTACTTTATTCATATATATAATAATTTTGGTGAATTTTTCCGAAAAAGAGAGCACGGATACCTTTCCAATCAGAATATCGGTGCTCTCACATATAACCTTTGTCTCGGCAACTACTGTGTAAAACAGTAACACTGTTTCCCATTGTGCTTCATATAAAATTATAACAAGGTGGTTTTCGTAGCCACATAAAGGTTATCCCTAATGTCAAAGAACGCTTGTCAAAGACATTGCATAATCTGTATAAGAATAATGCATAATGCACTATGTCGTATACACCGTTTTAAAATAAATTGCAAGTATTTTGTTTTGTCAATAAAACAAAACCGCCGATTTAGTACGGCGGCTTTCAGAATGTTTGTTAGCAGCGGCTTTTTAACGAAATGCCAGATATAGAGTTTTTCCATCTGCACAAGTAGAAGCGGCCGTACCCAAATCAATGCTGCCACCGACAGAATCATCTTTGGAAAATGCTATGCCGGAAAAACCGTTGGTAGACATGGTTCCCCACTGCCCGTTGGCAATGCCCATACAAATTTCTTCACTTACTTTGGCTACTTCCAAAACATAATATTTGACAGCACTTTTTTCCATTACGAGCACTTTCATTTCAATATCTTCATCGTCAATGAATTTTGAACCGGATTCATTCCATTCCAAATCTGTCGGATACGCTTTGGCATCGTAAAGATATTTAGTCATATCAGTTCCGGTTTTATTATCATAAATATACTCTCTAAACACAACGCGAGAGCGGCGTGCCAAATCACTGACTTCGTCAATTACTTTGTTAATTTTGTTCTCACTCACGGTTTTGCTGACTAAACTGAAACCTCCTACCGTCAAAATACCAATAATCGATAACACACCGAGCATCTCTATCATTGAACGACCATTCTGCAAATCTTTTTTCATTTTATTTCCTTTCTTTATTTTGAAAATCCGATTATTTACACGCTCTAAATCCCAAATATAGCGTTGCGTTGTCAACGCAACCGGTGGCTGCTGTTCCCGGATCCATACGCGGATAATTAGCCAACATAACTGAAAAATCGCTTACGTTTGTAAACGTTGCACCGATAAAGCCATTACCATTGGTTGCACCCCAGTTAGATGAGGCCAGATTAACACAAGTGTCATCACTCATATTGCTTATTTTTACAACAAAATGCGGGTGCATACTTTCATCTGTACCGCTACCGGCCGCTACATACGGCATTTCTACATCTAAATCCGATGACAGTGTAAACTTTCCATTGCCATACTCTATACCGCTCGGATAAGCTTCGGAACGATACAGAAAATTAGCGTAGTTTCCATATTCGGTATCATATTGGCATGACATTTTTTTAGCACTGTCAATCAATTGTGAAACTTCCGAAACATCTTGTGTAATTTCCTGTTGCCGACGGGCTTTGCCGACAATCATCAATCCTCCGACGCTGAGAACCCCGATAATTCCCAACACGCCAAGCATTTCTATCATTGAACGTCCTTCTTGATTTGTGTGCATTATTTTCTCCTTTGCTCTGTATATTGCACAAAAGCGAAGAATCTATGGATATACCGACGGATTCTTCGCTCTCGCGCAGAAATACCTTTTGCTATTTTCTTTCTTCAACCGGCATTACTTCCGGAGCTTGTTGAATAATTTGAATCTGTTGAGTTACAGGTTTATAAATAGTCTGCTGCCATGGACTTTCTTCAACATATTCTTGACCGCATATACTTATACCTAAACTGCGCAATGCTGTTTCGGTCGGTACATAAACATCCATGCCATCATCAGTTTTGATGCCAGAATGAGCCATACCGCTTACAGTGCAGTCTTTATAGAACAATGCTCCCCCGACAGTTACGTTTTGAATAAAGGTATCAGCCAATATTTCCGCACCTTTTTCTTCGGTATAGCGATATCCTTCAATTTTTGCACTGTTTTCAAGATAATCTTCACCGTCCTTAAAATTATCTACGTTCAACACGCCTAAAGTCAGGAAACCATTACGTCCTACTTCCGGCAAATTCAAATTAAGTGCCAAAGGTGTATATTCAGTACTTTTATCCAGCATAATCAATGCCGTATTTTTGCTTGGATTGATTCTGACCGCACGTCCACTCATTTCTGTATTGCGAACGGTTTTAATTTGGTAGCTGTTGTTGTTACGATCAATCAAATCACCAGAGGTTAAAACCAAACGATCGGATATCAACAAACCTGCTCCTTTGCGACCATTAGGGCTGACAATTTGCACTACAGAAGAACGCAAACGATACATTGTTTCCGGTGTCAGTTCCTTACAAGGATTACTGGCCATAACACAAAGTGTATCCAATGCTGAGGTATCCCCTGTGTCTACCCAAGTGTCATCAACTATTTTGCAAGTGCTGCTTTCTACAAATTCTCCGGCCGCATTATAGCATGTATCAACCGTTTTAATCTCCACCGGCTGAACAATAACGCCGCCGGTTTCGCACGGAGTAGGAACTTGAACTCCCTCCACAACTTTGTAGCACGGCTGAGCCGGAAGCGGAATTGTTTCGACTACTGCAGGAGTTTGACAACTCGGAGCCGTACAAACACTGCATTCGGCCTGACATTTGCTCGCATCAAAATTCGGACTGCCGATTTCGCATGTCTTAGCACAATCATATTCTTTACGATAACCGCATTTAATCGGGTTTAAGGCACGTTCTTCTTCAATCAAAGCCCAACGTTGCGCCGACATGGTTTGATCAGGTACACGTTGCATCAACTGATCTTCAAAGCCGGTCATAGCGCGCAAATTAGAAGCGGCATCGGCAAATGCACGCTCAATCAGCTTGTTCTCACCATCTTTTTCGCCATCATAAAGCTCGCCGTAACCGGTACTTTCACCTTTCCATAATACATTATTCTTAGTCAAATCCATTAAACGCCATGTAACCGTGATTTCGGAAGTTCCGCTACGTTCATTTTTCTTTTCGGCCTTATTCCAGTCATATTCATCACAAACATTCATAAAATAGTCGGTTATTTCCGCTGTCAAAACGTATTCCGGCAACTCGGTCGGAAGAACTTGCAGACACAAATCTTTCGGAGCCGGCAAAACTTTATAACAATCACCGACAGCTTCTTCAAATGCTGCTTGGAAGTTGATGTTTCTTTCCATAATACGACCACTGTTCAAGCGCGCTTCTTTATTATAACGGCGACAACCGAAAATACGGAAACGATAGTTACCTATGCGGCTGGTATATGGTCCATCCTTACCTTTTTTCTTGATTCTGAAATCAACGTGATCCAATGCAATCGGAGCCATTTGGCAACAGCTGCGCTGCATTGCCTCATAAATTACCGGAGTATACGGCACATAATTGCGCAACTCCAAGTGTTGTTCGGCCTGACGTGCCGCGCATCTGTTGCAAGTACCCGGAACTTTTATGTTATTATCGGTACAACTGCTGCATTCACCTCCCGGAAACAAGCTTCCGTCTTTATCCGGCGACGGAACGCGATTACAATCACCGTCCGGAGCGTCACAAGGAATACCTGTGTAAACAAAAGGTGTTTCTTGGTACATCTGCGGCTGCAGCTGAGGTTGCGGCTGCGCTTGAGGTAACGGTTGAGGTGTATCTCCATCGGTACAATTACTGCATTTGCCGCCAGGGAACAAACTACCGTCTTTATCTGCCGGAGGAACACGATTGCATTCACCGTCGGGTGCATTGCATGGTTTATCGGAGTGAACAACCGGCACCGGTGCAGGTTCAACCTCCTGCGAAACGATCATTGCACAGTCATGCTGTTGACTGGTGCAAGGCATTTCTTGCACAGTAACCGGATGTTGTGCTTCCGTTTTAATCGCTTCTTCCACGTAAACCGTCTTAACTACAACAGGCTGCGGTTCTTCCACCACTTTTTGCACCTGTCTAATTTCAACCGGCTTGATTTCTTCTTTTATATATATAGGTCGCGGAGCAGCCACAATCGGCTCCGGAGCCATAGCCGCCGGCGGTGTATAGCCGCGCACCTCTATATCGGCATCGGCAACCGCCATGCCGGCAACGGCCGTACTCATAGTTAGGACGGCTGTTAACGCGTATAATGCTTTTTTATTTTGTTTCATCTGTTTTCTCCTATACCTGTTTCGACGGCATAACATATCTGTATGACAACGCCTCCGCTATGTGCATCTTAGACACATTTTTTTCATTTTGCAAGTCTGCAATTGTTCTGGCCAGTTTTAAAGTGCGATGATAAGCTCGAGCCGACATTTTCATTTTCTCGGCAAAGCCCACCAGCAGGCTTTTTGCATCACTGTCCAGCTTAGTTACTTCTTCCAGAATATCACCTTTCAACTGCGAATTTGTATGTAGATGAGGATATCCCAGTTCAATAAATCTTTGTTGCTGAATTTTCCGCGCCGCAACCACGCGTTGGCGAATCTGTGCAGAACTTTCGCCTTTTTTGACTTCTGCCATATCCCACGGGCTTACCGGAGGTACCTGAATATGAATATCGAATCTATCCATCAGCGGACCGGATATTTTAGATTGATATTCTTCAGCACATTTCGGAGCACGCGAACATTCCTGACCGCTCATACCGAGATATCCGCAACGACATGGGTTCATTGCCGCAACCAGCTGAAAATCTGCCGGATACTGCGTATGGCAATGTACTCGAGAAATGGTTACACAACCGGTTTCAATCGGTTGACGTAATGCCTCCAATGTAGAACGATTAAATTCCGGTAGCTCGTCTAAAAACAGTACACCATTATGAGCTAGCGAAATCTCGCCAGGTACTCCTTTGCGACCACCGCCAATAAGCGCCGGTGTCGAAGCGCTGTGGTGAGGGTCGCGATAAGGACGTTCAAAGCTGATTTCGCTGTTTTTGAGTTCGCCGGCAATCGAATGAATCATACACGTTTCAAGTGCTTCTTGCGTCGTCAATGGTGGCAGAATGGTTACCAAACGTGAAGCCAACATTGACTTACCAGCTCCCGGAGTACCGACCATCAAGAGATTATGAGCACCGGCCGCAGCGACTTCCAGCGCACGTTTGGCAGTTTCCTGCCCTTTCACGTCGGCCATATCCAAATCGGAAACTTTTGTTTTTTTGTGTTTAACCTCCGGACGCGGCAGTTGCTGAATTCCTTTCAAGTGGTTAATCAGAGCCAACAAACTCGGGGCAGCAATAATATCTTTCAGGCCTGACCATGCCGCCTCGCCTCCCTGTGTCTCAGGACAAATCAAGCCTTTATTGATGCGATTGGCATGAATAGCTACCGGCAACGCGCCGTTTATAGGCATGATTGCACCATCCAAACCGAGTTCGCCGACCACCACATAGTCTGCCACATCTTCTGCCGGCACAATTCCCATACCGGCCAGTAGTGCCAAGGCTATCGGTAAATCAAAATGCGAACCTTCCTTTAATAAGTCGGCAGGTGCCAAATTTATGGTAATACGTTTAGCCGGAAGCTCGACTCCCATAGTATTCAGTGCCGCCCGCACGCGCTCTTTACTTTCTGCAATGGTTTTATCAGGAAGACCGACAATATTAAATACCGGCATGCCCGAAGAAATCTGCAGTTGTAAATCTACATCGAGTATATTTAATCCGTTAAAAGCTATGGTGTTTACGCGTGCCAACATTTTTACCACCTCGGAACTACATCTCCTTCACGCCACCTGCGCGTCGGATAAGTACCGCGGCGCAGTTCATCGGCCTTTGCCGTAACTTTCGGAACCTCGGACAAACGTACATAGCATGAGCCTTCCAAGCGGCTGAGACAATAAGCAACCTGTTCTTCGGTGCCGCGGCAATACGCTAAGACGCGTGTATTTAAATTTTGCAAAACAACTTGATTTTGCGGATATTTATTGTTCTCCACCGCCGGAAAATCACCTACCGGCCGATCATCCTCTTCCCACGGCATATAATAGTCCACACACCCCGGAACCGTATAAGAACCATGAGCATCATATATTGCCACTGTGGTTTCATGACGACACTGCGGCGTATAATATTGCATAGGTTGCTGTGTTTTCTTAACTGCAGTGCAACCGGCACAAAACAGGGCGCAAAGCCCGATAAAAAGCATATTTAATCGTTTCATTTGACACCTTAAACATATATTTCTTTGCCTCCAAGATATACCTAAATTGTTAAAATAATGTTTATATTCTGTGGCATATATAACAAAAAACCCGCCGAATAACTCGACGGGCAGTAATGTGTATGCAAAAGAAATTATTTCTGATCACCATAAGTATAATCAAATTTAAGTTTCATAATATATTGTGTCTTTGTTTTATCATAATCCTTATAGGTCGGACTGACGCCATCTTTTTGCACAACCGCCTGTTCTTTCTTTATTTCAAAATCCCATTTTGACCCATCTTTGGATGGAAGTAATTTTTCATTTTCAACCGTATCCCCTTTGTGTAATCCTTGCTCCAATTTTTTATCTTCAACCATTTTCTTTACTTTTTCAAAATGTTCTTCTTTTATGATAGGATTTTCTACCTTAGATAAAGTGATGACTTTAATCTCTTGAGGTATCTCTTTATGCTCTTTGCGACGTATTGTAACACCATCATGTTCCTCAACATTTGTTTTTCTTGTCTTTTGTGCTTTTTCATAAATCGGATTAATCAATTTTGAACCGATAACATGTCCCTCTTTCATGTTAGATTCTGTTTCATAAACCCATTCTGCACTGCGCAAAACGGAATCTCCTTTTTCATAGGGTATATTATACATTTTCAAAAATTCTTTGATTATCTCCGTATCGGCAATAGGATCAGCTTCTCCCCGCGACAAATTTTTCCAACGCGTCTTGGATATTTCTCCGGCCATAGTGTTAAGAATTTTATCCGGAGATATTTTATTATCGGCAGATGTTTCGGTTTCGGGAACGGTACTATTTTTTCAGGTGTTTCTTCCCAAGATGTAACATAGTCCTTTTCCTTATTTTCACCGCCGAAACCGCACGATGTTAAAAATGTTGTTAAGGCACCGATGGTAAACGTTTTGATTTTGTCTTTCCAGTTCATGGTATTATCTCCTTAATATGCTATATTAATCTAATTTTACCTGTTCCGTGCAATTTTGTCAAGCTTTTTTTTACGAAAAACCTTTTTGCGAAAAAAACACTTGCATTTGCGTTATTTTAGTGTATATTGACGCTTGTCCCTTGCCGGATGCAGTGTCATTCGGCTATACATTAACCGGCCGATGTTGCGTCAGAAGTGCCGCGACGTCTGCCATTTGTTGAGTAATCCATAAGGAGATATTAAAATATGGCAAACTATGAAAGCGTGCTGATTGCACGTCAGGATCTCGGTGCCGCACAAGTTAATTCTCTCGTTTCTGATTTGAGCGAAGTGATTAAAAAAGAAGGCGGCGAGGTCGTAAAAGTTGATAACTGGGGTTTGAAAAATCTCGCTTATCGCATTAAGAAAAACCGCAAAGGTCACTATGTTTTGTTAAACATTGTTGCTCCTTCCAACGCAATTACCGAATATGAGAGACTTATCCGCTTAAACGAAGATGTTATTCGCTATATGACGGTTAAAGTTGATGAATTCAACAACGAAACTGCAGACATCGAAGAAGATTCTGCCGTTGCCGAAGCTTAAGGAGATTTAACAATGGCTAAACAAACATTTTTCAAAAGAAAATCTTGTCCGTTTTCAGGCGAAAATGCACTGAGAATCGATTACAAGGATGTTAAATTGCTTTCACGCTATATTTCGGAAAAAGGTAAAATTATTCCGTCACGTATTACTTCTGTTTCGGCGAAAAAGCAAAGAGAATTGGCTCGCGCCATCAAACGCGCCCGCTACATTGCTTTATTGCCGTATGTTGCTATGTAGGAGGGTATCATGGAAGTTATTTTACTCGAACACATCGAAAAATTAGGTCGTATGGGCGACAAAGTAAACGTTAAAACCGGTTATGCCCGTAACTATTTGTTGCCGCAAAAGAAAGCTTTGCGCGCTACCGATGCCAACATTGCGTATTTTGAAGCACAAAAAGCTGCTTTAGAGCTGCACAACCAAGAACTTTTGGGTAAGGCATCCGAATTGGCCGCTTCTTTGAACGGTTTTAAGGCTGTTCTGATTCGTCAGGCTGCCGAAACCGGTCAGCTTTACGGTTCCGTAACCATTCGCGACATTTCTTCGGCAATTAAAGAAGCCGGATTTAATGTTGAACGCCGTTACATTTATTTGGAAAAGCCGATTAAAGATTTGGGTATTTATCAAGTAAAATTGAATCTGCATCCAGAGGTAACGCAAACCATTTTGGTAAACGTTGCAAGAAGTTCGGAAGAAGCTAAAAAGCAGGCAAAAGCATATAATCAAGAATAATTTGTTTCTTGAAAAGCACAACTCAGAATCCCCAATTGCAAAATTGGGGATTTTTCTATGCGGCAAAATTTATCTTGACAGAAAATGATTTTCATCCTATTTTTGCGGGTAGAAATTTTATAGTTTATGTATTTTTAATTTTTTTATTATGAAAAAACTTTTAACTGTTGACGATGTGCGCAAAGCCATTGACGAACTGGGAGATCCCGAACTTTCTTGTGAGGTTGCCGATATGTCTGACGAGGATTTGTTGGGGAAAAGTTTTGAGCATGATTTCATGCTTGACAGCCTTGAAATCGTGACTGTCACGATGAATCTCGAGTGTGACCATCATCTCAGCGTGCCGGATGATGTCTTTACAAGTTTTAAGCTAAGCGGTGGCACGGTGAAGGCCTTGCTTGATGAGTACAACAAGGCGATTGCTTGATTTATACCGTCCGGATGTGTTTTATTGCATATCCGGCGGTTTTGTTTTATGGCTCATTTTAAAATTTTACTTATTTTATTAATCCTCGTCACATAGAATAATGTCAGTTATATCCATCAATGTTTTTTATTGCACCAAATATCACTAAAATTGTTTATATAGGCTATTTTATGAAATTGCACAATATCACAAAAAATGCTTGCGTAAATAAAAATATGGGTATATACAGTGTTTGGTTTATATGGATAGATGGCCGAGTGGTCGAAGGCGCACGATTGGAAATCGTGTGTACCCCTAAAGGGTACCGTGAGTTCGAATCTCACTCTATCCGCCAATAAAACAAATGAAGCACCCTTGCGGTGCTTTTTTTTGTTTTAGGCGAGATGAGTGGAAGAAGAACTCACGGAAAATTACTGACATTTTAACTTTGGCGAATCTGCAACATTTTAACTTTGTTACTACTGCTATATAAAAACATCTTGACACTTATGTCACTCTAAAATACTATAAATTTGTTCGGTTTATTCCGAAAAGTGCCTGAAAAGGTGCGGAGCTGTCAGAAGCTCTTACATACAGCGGTGTCGGATATACATCGTTAGAAATATCGTCTTGTTAAGCAAGCGATAATGCTTATATCCCCGATTGAAACTCTTGTTTTGGTCGGGGAGCTTATAGCGTATGTTCAGGTTTTGCTAAAGGCTATAAGGTCATTTCTGTGTGTATGATTTCTGAACTCCCCGATCACCTTTTTCAGGGTGATTTTTTTATTGTAAACGGAGAGTTTTATGAAAAAAATATTTTTAATATTGCCAATTTTACTTGGCGCCTGCGGTACAATTTTCAGCGGCACTACCCAGACGATGACTTTTGATTCTAATGTAAAAGATGTAAAAATCTATGTAAACAATCAATTGGTTTGCAGTCAAACTCCTTGTTCTATAGATGTTGACAGAGAATCTTCCACAATGATTGTTACTGCCAAAAAAGAAGGATATAAAGACGGTTTGGCTAACGTAAAATCAAAAATCAACGGCGCAACTTGGTTTAACATACTGTTTTCTTATGGATTTACCACCGACTTTACCATGGGCGGAATGTGGAAATACACGCAAGACGGTGTTTATATAAATATGGAACCGGAAAATATGCAACAGGCAGAAGCAAAGCAATTCCGCAAAGATTCAAAAATTCGCGCATTCAGCCTATATAACTTTAAAGATTTGCAGTTGGAAGCGGCAACGCATAAAAACGGTGAATATACTAAGGCTCTGGCTGAGTTAACCAATTTAAATCCCGATGATTTACATTCTTTGATTGCTGCATCGCAAACAGAGGTTGCGTTGGCGCATAAACTGACTGCCGTTAATTAAATCAAAAACCGCCGAGCCGAAACTCCGCGGTTTTCTTTTCCCGAAATATCTTCGTATTATCAATAATACGGAATAATGCGTGAAGTTGCACCGTTAATCAGCATACATCTCTGACCGGCCGACAACAGAGTATCCGTACCCTGTGTTACACTGTAAATCTGACCGCTGTCGGTACGAACAACATATTCATAACCGCCTTGGCTCATTATTTGGTCTTGTGCCAGAGCACCAACTGCCATACCGGCTAAAGCACCACCGATGGCCCCGATGGTGTGAGAGCTTCTGCCGTGTCCGATGGTTGAACCCGCAACACCGCCGGCAAC
>JAFSWL010000022.1 GCA_017444525.1 Alphaproteobacteria bacterium | reverse complement strand
TATTTGTGGGATGATGACGACGACGCTGACGACGACGATGACGATGATGATGGTTGCCCGTCTGGTACGTCAATGACTACACATGCAGGTTGCTGCGCATATGGTGAATTATATCATACTAGTGGATATTATAGCTGCTGCGAGTGCAGTACAGATTCCGATTGCCCTAGTACAGGCATCCATAATACGTATCTAGGATGTGTCGGCTGTGAATGTACGGGCTATTAAGCTTAGCCGAACAAGGTAATGTAATTGTCCTTAATCGGAAACTGATATAAAACAAAGGGAGGTGGTTTTATCCTCCCTTTTTTGTTGCATCTTGCGGATTCTTATGCTATACACCTCATCTGAGGTATAAACATGGCTGATGATGATAAATATAAAAGATGTCCGGAATATTGTCCGTTTTTGAAGGCTAACGGCACGTTTTGTGAATTGTTTCGCCGACCGCTGCAAACTGTTCACGGAATATCACAAAAATGCGAAGAATGTAAAAATCCGGAACAGCGTAAAAGTTCCTATAAAGCACTTGGGTTGTCCATTGATGCTCGTGAACAGATATGGCAAAAAGCAATCTTGAAATATAATGAGATAGAACTTGGTAAAAAACGTGAAGAAGAAGGCGTGCGCAAAAAATTTGCGGCTTTTTTGGAAGATAAATACGGAGCACGTCCTCCGCTTGAGGGTAATACGTTCTTAAAAAATTTGATAATCAATCTTTATATGGTGCTTGATGCCACCGAGCGCAGTATGATGGCGGCAATCTTAAACGGACGCAACGGCGATAGATTAATTGAAGCTATTGAACGTGCGCCCAAAGACGAAACTTTACTGCGTAATTTTCGCCGTGAGCTTGAGGGACAATTTCAGGAGCATCAGCTGGAAATTAAACGCGAACAGCAGCAAAGGGACAATATAAATCAACGTATTTAAAATATTTTGTTGCATTTTTGTCAAATTGATTTATAATCTATATAAATCAAAGGAGCAATGATAATGACAGTTGAGACATTACTTACCAGAACCAAAGACAATTGTGTTATCGTATTTACCGTTAACTTTGGCAATGCAGCGGAAAGAGCACGCTTAAAGCGCGAGTGCGAAAACTTGTGCCGAAATCTGAATTATAATGAGTTTAACAGCAATATGCTGCGCTCATCAGGTATATCCTTTGATGCCGACAATACCAATTTTTTACACAAAGAAATTTCCGGATACCATTATCGCAAAGATCGTGCAAATTTTCGTAATGATATGCGTAACGATCCGCCGGCACAAACAAACACGTTGTCCCTATCCTACCGGCTTACCGATGATGAATTTCCGGAGATGTTAAAGAATCTCGGTTTTAAAATCACACCGGTTGATAAAACGTATAATGTGCGCTATAATCCTTCTCAAGGAAAGTTTGAGGCAGAAAATTTTGTAAGTACTACAGCAACTGTTTATTCAGATGACCGTAAGATAGAAATAGTCCGTAACCATTTTCGTTTTTCGAGTGCTGATTATCGCCGCTTAAACGAACTAAAAAATGATTTTTTAAACGCAAGGCGAAGCAATCCGCACTTAAGTATGTCATCTTATGTAGGTGCAATTGAGAATTTACGCGACAGAGCCTTATTTAATTTTTATGCTCGCGAAAAAAGTAAAGTAGACAATCTCCGGACGACAATAGCTCACGAAATCAAGCATATTAAAAACGCTGTATTACGAGATGGTTTAAACCTTAAGTCAAATAACAAACGTTTAAGTGTTGAAAATTATTACCGTATTGCCGTAGAAAACGAACGTAGTGCGTATTTAGAAGAACTTGTGCAGAATATCAATGAGTATTTGCAAAAAGGCAATTATAACGATTTTTCGATGTTTTATGTTAATAATGAGGATTTTGTTGCTGAGCTGAAGCGCTTGCGTACACCGGCCGAACGTTTGGCATACGTGCAAAATTGGCCGCAATTGATAGCAGCAAAAATGCATGATTTTAACGATAACTATTTGGATAAATACTTTAATCAGTTTAAGCAAGTAACCGCATCGAGTATTGAAAATGCACCGCTCAATGCGCAACCTGACAATGACGATGCAGAATTCAAAAAATTGCGCTCACTATTTTATAATTATCGGATTTACAATCCGGCGACACATAGTATGGAATCCGTGAATTTGGCGGATTATCTTACTGCCGATTTGGAGATAAGTATCAATGATAGAGTGCGTCGTGAAATTATTGAACCGCAGCAAAATTGTTTGAATAGGCAGTTAAGCGATTTTGCCAGCGATAAAGCTGCCGGAAACATAAATCCGGAATTGATTGAGCCGGCAAAAGCACTAATGCGCGGAGGATTGCAAAGCAGCGAGTTTATAAACGAAGTGGATAATTTTCGTGTCTCATCTTTGTATGAAAATGATGATAACTCTTTCCCGCAGTCGTCAACACCGTCGATTCTCAACGATGATGCTCAATGGAGCAACAATTTGCAGCAATATTGGAGTAATACTGACGGATATGCCGAGATTGCCAAGAATAATGAAGAATATAAGTTTAAGATTAATGGGGCAACAGTGCGGTACTCTTCGGACAAAGATGTTCAGGTCAGTCAAAATGCAGATTATCAGTTATATGTTAAGTTATTGAATGAACCGAGCAAACAGAATGCTCCGATTGAATTTTTGGAGACACTGCGCAAAGAACAAAAACTGCTTCTTTATATTGCCTGTATCAATAACGGACGCAAACCTATCGGAGCAGTTCCGTCAGATTTTTCTGATATTGAAAATTTGAAAGGTATAGCTCCAGCAGAAATAAATAAATTCCGCCATCGAATGCAGCAGCAATCGGGTGTGGCTCAAAATGCCAATGCGCAAAGCGCTCAAAATCGGGTTCAAAGGATGTTTATGCAAAAGGCTTTGCAAAATACGCACTGAAAGTCGGTCTCGATAAATAAGCAATAAACTTGCAATTTGCAAAAAAATGATTTATGGTACGCAAAAAGGTAAAACACCTCTCCAGAGTCAAAAAAACAGCCTTTATCGGCATTAGGAGTTTTGGAATAAAAATGGATAACAAAACAATATATGCTCTGTCGACATTGTTCGGCAAGTCGGGAATAGCGGTCATACGAATTTCCGGAAGCGATGCTTTTTCAGTATTTGATAAAATGACAGACATTGATTCTGCAAAAGCAATAAGCCGCAAAATGTATTATTCAAAGATTTTTGACAGTGTTTCACATGAAACATTGGATAACTGCATGATAGTCGGTTTTCGTGCACCGAACTCGTTTACGGGAGAAGATACTGTAGAAATAAACTGCCATGGCTCTAAAGCTGTAATTCGCAGTATATTGGAAGCTTTGTCTGCCCTGCCCTCTTTTCGTTTAGCCGAGCCGGGAGAGTTTTCGCGCCGCGCCTTTTATAACGGAAAAATGGATTTAACCGAGGCCGATGGTTTGGCAGACTTAATTGATGCAGAAACTAAAATTCAGCAAAAAACAGCGTTACGCCAAATGGGAGGAACACTGTTCAACCTCTATAATTCATGGCGCGAAGAACTTGTGGCAATGCAAGCGTATTTGGAGGCTTTTATTGATTTTCCGGATGAAGAAATTCCTGAGGACACTGTTCTTAAAATTGAAAACACTGTATTTAAATTGATGGAACAAATATCCGATCATATTGAGGATAATAAGATTGAGGAACGACTGCGCGATGGGTTTCAAGTAGTTATATCCGGTCCGACCAACGCCGGTAAATCAAGTTTGATAAATGCACTGGTTAAAAGAAATGTGGCGATAGTTTCCGATATTGCCGGAACAACTCGGGATGTTATTGATGCGTATGTTGATATAAATGGTTTTCCGGTTATATTTTCCGATACAGCCGGATTGCGTGAATCATCGGACATTATAGAGCAATTGGGCGTGAAGCTGGCTCAAGAAAAAGTTGCCGCGGCCGATTATAATATTTTCTTGTTTGATGCTGAAAACACTTCACCGGATATTTTTGCTCAATATTGTAAGCAAAACAGTCACTATTTATTGGTGGCAAATAAGGCAGATAAGATTTCAAACTTTCGCAAAAACGAGCTTGAATCGCAAGGGTGCATTGTTATCTCTGCTAAAAATAATGAAAATATTTCTGCAATTTCCAGTCGTTTATCTCAATATTTTGATTCAATGTATCAACAAAGTTCTGCGTCTCTGATTACCCGACATCGCTATAAGGAGTCTCTTAAGGAATGCCTGGAAAATTTACAACGGTTTAACCTGCAAAAGAGTATTGAGCTTGCTGCTGAGGATATTCGCTTAGCTTGTCGTGCCATCGGCAAAATTACCGGTCGTGTTGAAGTTAATGAAATACTTGATAAGATATTTAGCAGTTTTTGTATTGGAAAATAACACTGTATTTAAATAAATTGAATCAATTTTTTAGCTTTCTTTAATAAGATTCTGAAAAGACTCATTAAATTTTAAATGTATGAGCGGTGTATTTAAATAAATATATTTGATTTTTGTTTGCAATTTAAAATGACTTGTTTTATGTTAGGCGCAGTTTAAAAGAGGTGAAAATGATCGAGCAAACAGATGTAATTGTTATCGGCGGTGGTCATGCCGGCTGTGAAGCAGCTGCAGCAGCAGCTCGTATGGGTGCAAATACCCTGCTTGTAACGCATAAAATTGATAAGATAGGTGAAATGTCGTGCAATCCGGCAATAGGTGGTCTAGGTAAAGGGCACTTGGTGCGTGAAATTGATGCTTTGGACGGCTTGATGGCTCGCGTGATTGACAAGGCCGGTATCCAGTTTCGTATGCTTAACTTATCTAAGGGACCTGCCGTTCGCGGACCGCGCGCGCAAGCCGATCGCTCGCTATATAAAAAATTTATGCTCGATGAATTACGTAAAATCAATAAGTTAGATATAATGGAAGCGTCTGTCGAGGGGCTAATTATAGAAAAAAATCATATCTCCGGCATAGTGTTGTCTGATGGCAGAAAAATTTCTGCTGCAGCCGTTGTTCTTACTACAGGTACTTTTTTAAACGGAATAATGTTTACCGGCTATCAAACGTCTGAAGGCGGACGTATCGGTGACGAGTCATGTAAGGGAATAACACCGTATTTAAAACAAGCCGGACTGACATTGGGACGGCTGAAAACTGGTACTCCGGCTCGTCTTAACGGTAAAACGATTAATTGGGAAATTTTGGAGAGGCAAGCAGGGGATGAATTGCCTCAAGCCTTTTCTTTTTTAACCAATAAAATTACGAATCCGCAGATTGAATGTGGAATAACCTGCACAAATGAATCAACACATAAAATTATTCGCGAAAACTTTTCAAAATGCGCGCTTTTTTCGGGTTTGATTACCGGTCGTGGACCGCGCTATTGCCCGAGTATTGAAGATAAGTTAGTGCGTTTTGCCGATAGAACATCGCATCAGATATTTTTGGAACCGGAGGGGTATGATACGGATGTTGTATATCCTAACGGTATTTCGACTTCATTGCCGGCTGATGTGCAAGATGCCTTTATCCATACGATGAAAGGCTTGGAAAATGTGGAAATTTTGCGCTACGCCTATGCTATTGAATATGATTATGTTGATCCGCGTGAATTAGATCATTGTTTGCAAACCAAAAAAGTAAAAGGATTGTATTTGGCCGGACAAATAAATGGTACAACCGGCTACGAAGAAGCGGCGGCACAAGGACTGTTGGCTGGAATTAATGCAGTATTGAGCGCTATAGGCAATAAACAAGAATTTTATATAGACCGCAGTCAAGGATATATCGGAGTTATGGTGGATGATTTGATTACCAAAGGTGTTGATGAGCCATATCGTATGTTTACCTCGCGCTCTGAGTACCGCTTGTTGCTGCGGGCTGATAATGCTGATATGCGTCTGACCGAACTTGGTTATAAAATCGGCTGTGTAAGCGAGTATCGATACAGTGTATTTAAACAGAAAAAAGCAGAAATTGAAAAATTTAATGCCTATTGCAAAGAAAAAACAGTGTCTTTTGCAGAGATTGAGCGTCAGGGTTTAAGTGTCAAACACAACGGTAAAAAAACACTAAAAGATGTTATGAGCTATCCTGATGTTTCACGTGAAACAATGTGCAAAATCGATTCTAAAATCAATGAGATTGATGAGAAAATTTATGAACAAGTTGAAATTGATGCAAAGTATTCAGGGTATATAAAACGTGAATATGAGGATATTGCCGTATTTAAACGTGATGAAAATCTAAAAATTCGTGAAGATATCGATTATACCAAGATCGGTGGGCTCTCAACCGAAATGATCCATCGCTTTTCAACAGTTCGTCCTAAAACCATCGGAGAGGCATCAAGAATCACCGGTGTAACTCCGGCTGCTGTAACAGCGTTATTAGGATATATTAAAAATGCTTAGCGTTCAAAATTATTCATATCATAACCACACGGTTTTTTCTGATGGTAGAGATACTCTTGTTGCCATGGTTAAGCGAGCTAAAGAAATCGGCTTTGCCGAATTGGGTATCAGTGATCATTTAATTGTCCATAAAAATATGTATCAAAGTCCGAGTTGGGCTGATATGCAGCAAAAAAGTGCGGCACATATATATAATGCAGATTTTAAAAGTATATTAGATAAGTACCGTTATCACTGCGATGAAATACGTCGGCTTTCACGGAGTGAAAACTTCAAACTCTATATTGGTTTTGAAGTTGATTATTTTACCTACGATGGTTGGGAAGAAGAATTTAAATGGTTTGTATCGCAGCTGGATTATGATTATTTGCATAGCGGAAATCATTTTTTTTGCAGTGAGAATTGTGAGAAAATCATCAATATGGCAAATTTTTCATCGCTGTTTCAAGATAATCAATTGCAATATAAATATATTGTGCAACATTTTTTTTATATTGAAAAGAGCGGTAGAAAGCAGAATGTTCAAATTTCTTGCTCATATTGATTACTTGAAGCGCTTTTGCGGAAATGCTTATAAATTTAACCTGTTTAAGAATGATATTACTGCAGTACTAAATAGTTTACAGCAAACGCAAACAGCGTTGGAGGTTAGTACTAAAGGATTGCGTAAAGCCGGAGAACTTTATCCGGGTGCGGAAATCATGCAAGAAATAGCTAAGCGCGATATAACAGTTGTGATCAATGATGATGCGCATTGTGTAGATGAACTCGGAATGAACTTTGACAAAGCAGAAGCTGAGCTTGTAAAGTATGGTATAACCAAGCGTTTGAAATTTTAGTTTAATAACCTAGATATTTTGTTGCAAATTTAAAAGAATCGCTCATACTATTCTGAGAGGATAAAATGGATATAAATTTTGAATTGCAAAAATATGCTGTTTCACGTGAAACAATCCAAAAATTAAATAATTTTGTGGAAATTCTTCGCAATTGGAATAACAAGATGAATCTAGTCAGTAAAAATTCTATGAATGACGTTTGGGAACGTCATGTTTTGGATTCGTTACAGTTGCTGGATTATATCCCGCAAAATGCAAAACAATTGGTTGATATTGGCAGCGGAGCAGGGTTTCCTGCAGCCGTGTTGGCGATTGTTATGCAAGAAAAGATGCCGCAAACTAAAATAACAATGGTTGAAAGTATTGTTAAGAAAACGGTGTATTTAAACGATGTATCGCAGAAATTAGGTTTGTTTAATGTTAAAATTGAAAATAATCGTGTCGAAAACATTGTATTTAAGGATGTTGATGTTGTTACAGCGCGTGCGGTTGCTGCTTTGGATGTTTTGTGCGGATATGCTTATAAAATAATCGGTAAAAGCGGTAAATTGCTTTTCTTGAAGGGCAGAACATATGAACAAGAGCACACCGTTGCGTGTCAAAAATGGGACTATGATTTAACTATTTATCCTAACAAATACTGCGGTGATGGTGTGTTGATGGAATTGTGTAATTTGAGGAAAAAACAATGAAGATAATTTCGGTAGCAAACCGTAAAGGCGGAGTCGGTAAGACTACCACAACAATTAATATAGCCACAGCATTGTCGGCTATAAATAAAAGAGTGATGGTGATTGATTTTGATCCGCAGGGAAATGCTACTACGTCATTGGGAATAGCTAAAAAGAAAAATCAGTATTCATCGTACAGTGTTCTGACCGGAGGTTGTAAGGCGGCAGAAGCTATAGTGCATACGGATATTCCTCGGTTCGATATAATGCCGTCATCTCCAGATCTGGCTGCGGCCGAAATAGAACTGGTGGACTTAACGGAACGTGAGTATGTGTTGAAAAAAGCATTGCAAAACTTGACACAAAATTATGACTATATACTCATTGATTGTCCGCCGTCCTTAAATCTAATAACCATCAATGCTCTTGTTTGCTCTGACTCGGTGATTGTTCCTTTACAGTGCGAATTTTTGGCGCTGGAGGGGTTAGCAGATTTGATTAAGAATATTAATGCGATAAAGCGAAATTTTAATCCTAATTTAAAATTACAGGGAATTATTTTGACAATGTTCAGCCGCCAAAACAATTTGAGCAAAATGATTGAGGCAGATGTGCGCAAATACTTTGGTGATAAGGTTTATCGCACCGTTATTCCGAGGTGTGTTCGCATTGCTGAGGCACCGTCATTCGGAAAACCGATTTTGGTATATGATTTTAAGAGTACCGGTGCTCAGGCATACATTCAACTGGCAAAAGAGTTTTTAATGCGTGAAAAGGAGGCGTAGATGAACGCAAGCAATAAAAAATTTGGTTTAGGTAGAGGCATAGAAGCTTTATTGGGAGACGACGAACTGAATTTTAATAATATTGATAGTGACGAAAAAATCACAAATAACACCGTATTTAAAGATATTGATGCAGATATTTCGGAAACTGCAGTTGATAATATAATACCATGTCAGTTTCAACCGCGAACAGCGTTTAATGATGAAGCTCTACAATCATTAAGCGAGTCTATTAAAGAAAAAGGTGTGTTGCAACCGCTCCTGGTAAGAAAACGGGGATTGCATTATGAAATTGTTGCCGGAGAGCGCCGTTGGCGTGCTGCACAAAAGGCCGGTTTAAAAACCGTTCCAATCATTATTAAGGAATTATCGGATCAAGAAACATTAGAAGTTGCGTTGATAGAAAATTTGCAGCGCGAAAATTTAACTCCGATTGAAGAAGCTGAGGGATTTAATAAACTTATGCAAGAATATGAGTATACGCAAGATGCTTTAGGTAAAGTTATCGGCAAATCACGCAGTTATATTGCCAATAGTCTTCGTTTACTTGTCTTGCCGGCTGATGTTAAACAAATGCTGAATGATGGTTTGTTGACTGCAGGTCATGCGCGCGCTCTTGTCGGTTTATCGGCAGCTTCTGAAATAGCAAAAAAAATTGTAAACAAAGGTTTGAATGTGCGGCAGACTGAGCAGCTTATCGCCGACATCAAAAACAAAAAAACAAAGCCTGAAAAGATAGCTGACAGAGATTTGTTGCAGATAATTGCTGATTTGGAACGTAAATTAAGCCTAAAAGTCAAAATTAATGCTGGAAAAAATGGAAAAGGTAGTGTAACATTAAAATACAATAACCCAGCGGAGCTGAGCTCTATTCTGGATATTTTGGAACAACGCTGATTTTATAAGGAGAAGAAAATGCCTACAATCTTGGAAATGATGTTGGAAAATTGCAAAAAAGCCGGCTATCACCCGACAGGAAATATTGAAAAAATAGCTAAAGCTAAAAATATGATGTTTGGCGAAAGCGAATGGCGTCGTTGCCCGTGTGATGGTCAAAACGAGAAAAGGTACTGCATTTCCGATTTGTGTCGCAGCGATATTGAACGTGATGGTATTTGTCATTGCCGTTGTTATCAAAAATCAGGTACTGATAACGGATAAATTTTTGATGTGGAATTTATGAATGAGGGATCCCAAGTTTATACATTTGCGGGTACATACGGCATATTCATTGTCGCTGGGAGCCATAACTGTTAAGGATCTTGTTCATAAATTGCATGATTTGGATGTGCCGGCCTGCGCGATTACTGATAGAGGAAATCTGTTTGGCGGTAAAGCGTTTTCCAAACTTGCATCGGATGAGGGAATTAAGCCGATACTCGGCTCAGAATTGAGTTTACATAACGATGATTCGGAGAATTTATCAATCTCCAAAGGCAATGAACTTGAGCCTAAAAGATTGATTTTACTGGTGCAAAATAAGGAAGGTTACAGCTCACTAATGAAGCTGTATCGCCGCTATTATATGGATAATACCGAAAACAGCATTTATCCGCAAATTAAAATGGATAATTTACGAGAATTTAATCGCGGTCTGATTTGCCTTACCGGCGGTTATGACGGACCGATAGGAGATTTGATTTTACAAAACAGACTTGCCGATGCCGAAAAGAAATTGCTCGAACTAAAAGAGATTTTTGGTAACAGGTTATATGTGGAAATTTCGCGGGTAGGGTATGCCGAAGAAGAGTTGACCGAACCGGCGTTTTTGGAACTTGCATATAAGCACAATATTCCTCTTGTAGCGACAAATGACGTATTTTTCTTTGACGAAGATATGTATGAGGCTCATGACGCTTTAATCTGTATTGCTGCCGGAGAATATGTCGCTGATGATACACGCCGTAAATATCTGCCGACAAACCGCTGGCGTAGCGAGCAGGAAATGGTCGAACTCTTTGCTGATATTCCGGAAGCTGTTGAAAATACGGTAAAAATTGCTGAAAGATGCAATTATTTATCTAAAAAAGTAGAGCCTTTGCTGCCGATATTTATTTGTCCGGACGGAAAAACGCAGGATGAGTTTATTACCGAAGAAGCGTATAAAGGCTTACACGAGCGCATGGAAGCGCAGGTTTATACACCGGAAACAACACCAGAAGAGCGATTGGCAATTGATGAAGAATATTACGCGCGTTTGGAATATGAACTCAGCGTGATTAAGAAAATGGGTTTCCCCGGATATTTTCTCATCGTGTCTGATTTTATTCGCTGGTCTAAAACGCATGGTGTGCCAATCGGACCGGGACGCGGTTCCGGTGCCGGCTCTATTGTGGCATGGTCGCTTAAAATTACGGACTTAGATCCGATTCGGTTGGATTTGCTTTTTGAACGTTTTTTGAATCCGGAGCGTGTAAATATGCCGGATTTTGACGTTGATTTGTGTCAAGAAAATCGTCATAAAACCATTGAATATGTGCAGGAAAAATACGGTCATGAAAAGGTAGCACAGATTATCACTTATGGCAAGTTGCAATCAAAAGCGGTGATTCGTGATGTG
This sequence comes from Alphaproteobacteria bacterium, assembly GCA_017444525.1. Classification (GTDB taxonomy): domain Bacteria; phylum Pseudomonadota; class Alphaproteobacteria; order RF32; family CAG-239; genus RUG410. The sequence continues at coordinate 153,918 of JAFSWL010000022.1, read as the reverse complement.
GCGCGCGTGTTGCAAATGCCGTATAGTCAAGCCGATAAAATATCTAAGATGATACCTCCGGGGTCAGGCGGAAAAAATCCGACATTGCCTGAATCGTTGGAACTTGTGCCCGAGCTACGGCAGTTACGCGACAGTGATCAGCAGATTAAGAGGTTGTTTGAGATAGCTATTAAGCTTGAAGGATTATATCGCAACTCCGGTATGCACGCTGCCGGCGTGGTTATCGGTGACCGTCCGCTAGATGAATTGGTTCCTTTGTATAAGGATCCGCGTGCCGATATGCCGGTTACGCAATACGACATGAAATATATGGAAGAAACCGGCTTAATTAAGTTTGACTTTTTGGGATTGAAAACTTTAACTGTTATTGAGCGTGCTGTGGAATGGGTAAAAAGGATACACGGAATTGAATTGAAAATGGCCGAAGTGCCGCTTGATGATGAAGCAACCTATAAAATTTTACAAGAAGGCAATACCAGCGCGGTATTCCAGTTTGAATCAGCGGGTATGCGCGATGTTATGAAGCAAATCAAACCGGACCGTTTTGAAGATTTAATTGCGGTTATTTCATTGTACCGTCCGGGGCCGATGGCTAATATTCCAACCTTTATCAATCGTAAGCATGGCATCGAAAAAATAGAGTATCTGCATCCTGATTTGGCGCCGATTCTTGATGAAACCTACGGAATTATGGTTTATCAGGAACAAGTTATGAAAATTGCCCAAGTTCTTGGCGGATACACCCTCGGCGGGGCAGATAAATTACGTAAAGTTATGGGTAAGAAGCAAGTGGCGGAAATTCCGCACCAACGCGAAATGTTTACAGAGGGAGCCACCAAAAAAGGTATAGATCCTAAAATTTCCGGTGCTATTTTTGACCAGATGGCTAAGTTTGCCGAATATGGTTTTAATAAATCTCACGCTGCCGCATATTCGCTGATATCTTACCAAACAGCGTATTTAAAAGCCCATTATCCGGTGGAATTTATGTGCGCAGTCATGGATTTTGATATTACCAATACCGATAAAATCGCATTTTATACCGATGAAGTGCGGAAGATGGGATTCAAAGTTCTGCCGCCTGATATTAATCATTCTGACGCTTTGTTTAAAGTAGAGGACGGCAATATTCGTTTTGCTCTTGCCGGAATCAAAAACGTTGGTGAAGCTAATATGAACGCAATTATGGAAGAGCGTGAGAAGAACGGTGTATTTAAAAGTCTGTCGGATTTTATTCATCGAGTTGATATCAAGCAAATCAATCGCCGACAGATGGAGCAACTGATAAAAGCCGGTGCCTTTGACGGATTGGAACAAAACAGAGCAAAACTATACAATAATATTGATACGGTTTTGCGGCATATTGCTGCAGCGTGTGAAACTAAAAACAGTGCACAAACTTCGCTGTTCGGAAATCAGGAATTGGCGGCTGAAGTTAAACTGGATAAATCCGGCGGATGGTCTGACTTGGAGAAGTTGCAGTATGAATCTGAAGCCATTGGCTTCTATTTATCGGCGCATCCGTTGGATGTTTATAAGGATAGCGTTGAAAGATTGGGTATCAAAAAATATATGGATGCCATAAAAGGTATCAAAAACGGTGATAAAGTGTTGGTAAATCTAGCCGGTTGTGTGCAGAGCCTGCAAAAGCGCATAGGTAAAACTGGAAAAGAATACGGAATATTGCGGGTAAGCGATACATCTTCGACATTTGACGGTTTTGTGTGGAGTGATATGCTGCCGGCGGCAAAAGAGGCGGTAGCACAAGGTGTTCCACTGTTTTTGAGTGCCAAAATAGAGAAAAAAGATGATGATACACCGCTCCGCATAAATTTTGATATTGTACGCACACTTGACGAACAAATTACCTACAACTCAAAAGGTTTGGTAATCGGTATATCCGATGTGGCGGCGGTGCGTCCGATTAGAGAAATGCTGTCGCACGAAGATTACGGACCTTATAAAATATATATAGTACCGGAAATTGATGACTGGGATGTACGTATACAATTAAAAAACAGTTATGCGCTGGATAACGGTAAATTGATGACAGCTATTCGCGCTATATCCGGTGTAACTTTGGTTAAGGAATTGTAAGATGGGTAATGATAATCAATATACATTTTTGAGAGTTTGTCGAACATTTTTAAAAGTAGTTTTGTATACTTTTGTGCAATGGAGAATGTTTATCGTGTATGCCGTGTTGCTGACATTTTTGAACGCTCTGTTTGGTCGTTGGACTTATTCTTGCAATACGGATATAAAATATTGGTGTTCTTTTGCACCGGAGAACAGATATATTTTCATGATATATATATTGTTTTACTGTGGAGCGGTGTTTTATCTTTTTGCTTCCTTTATAACAGACTTTAAGAACAGTGTATTTAAAAATGTTTTTTTTAAACCTTACGATATATTATGCTGTGTTTACTATAAAGTGCGCATGGCATTGTTGTTGGCTGTTTTTACTATAAGTTTAATTCTGGCATTAAGCGGAGCTATATATATAATTCAGAAACCTGCAGATCCGGATTTCATAATAGAATTTTGTTGGTTCATTTTAACCTTTTTACTGCTGCTCTGGCCGTTATTTATAATCCGCTGCTGTGCATGTTTTGCCTATTATCTGCAAACGGGGAAGTTTGAAATAAAAAAGGTATTTAACAACACTTCAGGTCGAACGTATGTCAGCGTAGTTTGGTTTATGTTGCTCATGATGCTACTGCTGATATTGAATATGCGCTTTATGTTTGATGCAATTTACGTCGAACAGCACTACAATTATTTATTTACAGCTGTCGCAGTAGAATTTATCGGCAGTGTGTTTAAGTTTATATGCTTGGCATTGTATCTTTTACTTTTTTACTCTCAATATGTACAAATGGAAAAGAATTCGGCAGAAGAAAATATGGTCTTAGCAAACGAAGGTAGCGCATCTGCCGGATGTGCCATAACGTTAACACCGACATTACACGAGGCATCGGACAAAAAGAAAAAACATAAGATAAGGCCAAAGGCTAAAAGCCAGAAAAAAAAGAGCTGATTTTTACCATTGTGAATTAACAACAAAACATACACGGAAATCAAGAAAAAAGATTTGCTGTCTGATGATTTTATCCACGATATGTAAAAATTTATAATAAAGATAGTGAAAAGTAAATTTTTATGCTTTAGTATGTACTCAACCGGTCAGAGGAACGTAGGTTGCTTTGGCCATAGTTTAATTTTTAAAAGGAAGGAAAAATGTTTAGCAAAGCAAAAATTTGTAAGGTTGCATTATCAGCCTTAACTATGTTGTTTTCTGTTATAAACGTTGCTTCTGCCTCGGAATTGGATTTGGTAATTCCTAATTTAGCAGATGCAACATACAGCATATTCGGCCATGATTCTATATTTAACCAGCCGATTACCGGAAACTTTCTGCTTTTATGCGGTATGGGGATTTGCCTACTCGGAATGATTTTCGGTTTGTGGGAATTTTTCAGTATCAAAAAAATGCCGGCTCACGAAGCTATGTTAAAGGTATCTGAAACGATTTACGCCACTTGTACGACGTATATGAAACAACAAGCTAAATTACTGTTTGTTCTTGAGTTATTTATCGGCGCATGTATTGTTTATTACTTTGCCGGCTTAAACCATACACCATTGCCGCAAGTTGCCATTATCTTGCTGTGGTCAATTTTAGGTATTTTAGGTTCATTTACGGTTGCATGGTTCGGTATGCGGATTAATACTTATGCCAATTCTCGTACTTCTTTTGCTTCCTTGAAAGGAAATGCTTATCCTGTAATGCACCTGCCGCTTCGCTCTGGAATGTCTATCGGCGTGTTGTTGATTTGCGTTGAATTGATTATGATGATGTTCATTTTGGTGTTTGTACCTCGCGAAACGGCCGGCGCTTGTTTCATCGGCTTTGCTATCGGTGAATCTCTGGGGGCATCGGCTTTACGTATTTGCGGCGGTATCTTTACCAAAATTGCCGATATCGGTGCCGACTTGATGAAAATTATATTCAAAATTGATGAAGACGATGCACGTAATCCTGGCGTTATTGCTGACTGCACCGGTGATAATGCCGGCGATTCCTGCGGTCCGACGGCAGATGGCTTTGAAACTTATGGCGTAACCGGAGTAGCTCTTATCAGCTTTATCGTATTGGCTGCCGGTAACTTCTTTACCGCTGACGGGGCTCTGGCTTCCGACATCCATGCGCAACAGTTGCAGGCGCGATTGATTACATGGATTTTTGTCATGCGCATTTTGATGATTATTACTTCGGTATTCTCTTATGCCATTAATGGTTTCTTCTCTAAGCTGATTTACGGCAAATCTAAAGAGTTTGATTTTGAAAAACCGTTAACCAGCCTGATTTGGATTACTTCCTTTATATCCATTGCCGTAACTTTTGCCGCTTCTTATTTAATGTTACCGATTAGAAGTTTTGGTCCGAATATCTGGTGGGAATTATCGATAATCATCAGCTGTGGTACACTGGCCGCAGCTATTATTCCTGAATTTACAAAGATATTTACTTCATCTAAATCTAAGCATGTTCAAGAAGTTGTAAATGCCAGCCGGGAAGCAGGTTCATCCTTAAACATCTTATCCGGTATTGTTTCCGGTAACTTCTCCGGTTTCTGGCAAGGCGTTGTTATTGCCGGTTTAATGAGTTTGGCATATGCTACCGCATCCGGCCATTTGGCTGATATGATAGCGGGTTTCTTCGGTTATGATGTTTTGCCTCAATCGCATATCGGTGCAATTATGATTTATCCGACAGTATTTGCGTTTGGGTTGGTTGCCTTCGGCATGCTCGGAATGGGACCGGTTACAATTGCCGTAGACAGTTATGGTCCGGTTACCGATAATGCTCAGTCCGTATTTGAATTGTCACAGATTGAAAGCATTAAAGGCATCAAAAAGGAAATTAAGAAGGATTACGGTTTTGAACCTGATTTTGAACACGGTAAACACTTACTTGAAGCCAACGATTCGGCAGGTAATACGTTTAAAGCAACATCTAAGCCGGTGTTAATCGGTACGGCCGTAATCGGTGCCACTACAATGATTTTCTCAATCATTTTGCTGTTGCATCTTGAATTGAATTTGATTGATGCCCGCGTATTAATCGGTTTGATTTTGGGCGGTGCCGTGATTTACTGGTTCTCCGGTGCGGCGATCCAAGCTGTTTCCACCGGTGCTTACCGTGCGGTTAATTATATTAAAGAGCACATTAAACTTGACACCAAAAAAGCTGCCTCGGTTGAAGATTCGAAGACCGTTGTGAAGATTTGTACGCAATATGCACAGAAAGGTATGTTCAATATCTTTATTGTGATTTTCTCATTTGCAATTGCGTTTGCATTCTTTGGACCGGAATTGTTTGCCAGCTATTTGATTTCCATTGCCATTTTCGGCCTGTATCAAGCACTGTATATGGCTAATGCCGGCGGTGCGTGGGATAACGCCAAAAAGGTAGTTGAAGTTGATTTGAACGAAAAGGGTACACCGTTACACGATGCTTCTGTTGTCGGCGATACGGTTGGTGATCCGTACAAAGATACGGCTTCGGTTGCTTTGAACCCGATTATTAAATTTACCACTTTGTTTGGCTTGTTGGCTGCGGAAATGTCGGCAAAAGTATCGGAAGAAAATCCGAACCTTGCTTTGGGTATTGCCTGCACCTTCTTGGCCATCGGTTTGGTATTTGTATGGCGTTCATTCTACGCTATGCGTATTGAAGCCAAAAAAATGGATTAAGTCGTTGACTAATTCGTTTTAGTTTGTTAGAACGGCGGCATTATCACAATGTCGTCGTTTTTTTTGGTAGGGAGAATTTGTTATGCTTAATTCTGCGCTTGAATTTATAAAAACCTTTAACATAACGCAATTTACCGGTGCGTTTATCGTTTTGTTCGCTATTATTGATATTATCGGAACTTTGCCGATAGTGATGAATTTGCGACGCAATGGCCGCATTGTCAGCGCCTCTCGCGCCAGTATCATATCGTTTATTTTGTTTGTTGGGTTTATGTATATGGGTGAAGCTTTTTTAGGGCTGTTTAGCCTTGATTTATCTTCATTTGCGGTCGCCGGTTCAATTATCATTTTTGTGATTGCCATGGAGATGGTGTTGGACTTGGAGATTTTTCGTTCCAATAATGCCACCGGAAACGATGCTACTTTTACACCGGTGGTGTTTCCGCTGATAGCCGGTGCCGGTTCTTTTACGACCTTGCTTTCGATTCGTTCGCAGTATTCTGATTTTAATATTCTGTTGGCGGTGTTGGCAAACGTAATCATTGTTTATTTTGCGCTCAAATCATCGCAAAAGCTCGAAAAAATATTGTCTCCTGGGGTTATCTGCATCTTTCAAAAGGCTTTCGGAATTATTCTGCTTTCTATTTCCGTAAAGCTGTTTACTTCCAACCTGACCATGATTGTCGAAAACATCTCCAAATGTGCGGAATAACTTTTGCTTGCAATTTTGTTTTGATACGCTAATATAAATCTGTCGGCGAGAGGTCGTCGGCGGAGTGTAACGGCTCCTCTCAAATAAAATAACTCCTCTGCAACGGGGAGCCGATGGAATATATTGAATACATCGGACTGTATTTGAGCAGTCGTTAACTCCCCACCTTAAAGGAATTTAGGGTGGTTTTTTGTTGTGATATTAACAAAAGAGGAGTTACGCAAATGAAAATAAAGTCTTGCTGTATGGATAAACAAACCATACAAGAAATCGGTCATCAACTATGGCAAATGCGCCAAGAACGCAGAATGTATCTGCATACGGTATCTTTCCAAACCCGCATTCCCGAAAGAGTAATAGAGGGTATGGAAATCGGTAAGTTTATTAAATATTCCGCTTTTCGGTGCCTGATGGAGTTCTATGGCAAAAAAATGCGGATTGTTTTTGAATAAAAGAAAAGCCTCGCTTGTCGGCGAGGCTTTTATTGTAAATAAGACGGTTTTTAGGCTTGTGGAGCGTCCATTTCAAAACCTTCGCTGTCATCCTCCTCGGCGTTGTATTCAATACCCAATTTGGCCAGCATATCGTCATTGATGTCTTCACGTTGCGCCACCACCCAATCCGGCACGTTGGCACACGGCGGGAGCTTGGCCAGTTTAGTCATCTTCTTATCCAAATACCAACGCGGAGAATCGGCAATAATAGGTCGGTCAATATGACTTTGCATCAGAACCACTTGCTTTAACATCGGCAAACTCAAAAGTTGAGTTGAGCTGATTACCGGAATACCTTGCAGTTGGTAGTTAACGTTTTTCGCCAACGGGTTGAAGTCCTTACCGAGTGAACCTTCCGTTCGCGAGAACGAAGAAATACGAACAGTCTTGTTTCCTATCATCTTAGAGAAACGCTGCGCCGTAACCTCGTTGTTTTGCGAAAGAATAACTTTGCAGGCGGTGGTGGAAATCACCGTTTCCAAGTCATCTTTTCCGTATTTACCGGAAATTTGGCCCAAGTCTTGTCCGATTAAGAGATACGATACTTTTTGACCACGACCTACGGCCGGTCCGTCAATAATGGCTTTCATTTTCGGCATTTGCGGAAACTCGTCGAGCACAAACAGAGCAGGGAACGGTCCCATTTTGCCGTCGGTGCGGTTGACGTGGTTCGGCGGATTGGAAATCAGATAAGAGCTCATCAATTCAATAAAGGTCGAACTGATAACGCCTAAAGCGCGGGCATCAACTTGGTTAACCGACAAATACACCGAAATCGGCTTCCATTCGCCGGTAATTGGGTCTTTCATTCCTCGCAAATCTTTAAATTGCAAGTCGGAGAAACTGGTACGCGCCTTAACCGCTTGGTTCTTAAATACGTTAATACCGGCAAATGCCGTAGAAAGAATGGAACCACGCTCTTTATCCGGTGTATTACTGAGAGTACTCAATTCCGTAATACAGCGTTGCGCATAGCCATAGTTACGTGCCTCTTTAATGGCTTCTTCCAGCATATCATGTGTTGGATCTGCCATTGCCGCCATTTGATCGCCTTCATCCAAACGGCGTTGAATCTCTTGAGCGGCATTAATTTGCGCTTCCGTAATCCATTCCATAATCATGGCGATACAGGCCTCACGCCCCATCCAACGCGACGGCAACAAATTCCACGTTCCGATTGGCAGGTAGTTTTCCATAGTTAAAGTGCCGTTTTTGAGGTTTTGAATTGCTCGTGGGGCTCCCGGATCGCGCATATCTTGATAATATCCTTCAAGCACTTCTTTGTCTTTTTCATCAAGTTTACCTTCATAAATACGACCGATGAAATAGTCGTTGGCGCGGGCGCGATCACACTTTGAAACCACAAATTGAATAAATCCGGTTAAGGCTGCACGACCGGTTTGCGACCAGTGCGGATCAGCACCGCCTTTCGGATCTTCAACCAAAATATTGCACATAGAATCCACATACATATCGCGATCCGGCCCTTGTTCCGGAATACAATTCGGCGACAACGGATTCCAACTAGGATAATAAATACCCTCGCTCGGATTATCTTCTGCACCCCAGTTAATAATAAACACCGGTCCCACCTTGGCGCGCGCACCGGAAGTTTTGTAACAAAGTTCAGGCTTTGGATCGTTAATTACCAAACTTAAACCCTCGGAATGGAAAATTGTCGGCATCACCACGCCCACGGTTTTACCTGTACCAGGAGGTGCGCAGCATAGGGTTGCCAATGTTTCTTTCAAAAGCAAAAACTTGCCGTCAAACTTGCCGACAACTTGGCAAAAGCCGTCAAATCCCAAGAGTGGCATCTTTTTGATATCGCGCAAATCGGCAATTTTGGCTTGACCTTGATAGTTGACTTGGAATTTGTACGGACTGAAAATGGCACTGATGATTATACCGAGTGGAATTGTTATAAAAGGCAGAAGAGGAATCCATAAACTTAAAGAAAATGGTCCGCGATGATTCCATAATTGCTTCCACCACCTTCCGTACATAGTAAACAAATGATCCGGATTATGCATAATAATCGTTAAAAACTTCTGTACTACGGTTGTTGACGATTTAGATAAGCCATGCCCGACGACATAAGAAAGAGGTAGACTGAAAATAAATAAGATTATGGTTAGACCTATGCAAATAACCAATGTTATCAACATCCATCGAACGGCTTTGTCATATTCTTTCCACTCTTCACCACGATCGTTGGCCATTTTGCTTTACTCCACTTTATTTTATATTTTTCAAAACGTTGCGTATATTATCCAATTGTTTTTTAGATACTTTTTCATCAGCCTCGCTGAGAATCTTAGAAAACAACTTAATTTCCTTCGGTGCACCGCGATTTATGCGTGTAACCTCAATTCCCATTTCGTTCCATATATCAAACATATCATCAGCATTAATAATGTTTGCCATTTGAATAATTACACACGAAGTTATTTTTTGCTCAAATTCGTTTTCATCAAGTGCAGTCTCAATCAGTTTTTTCACATTATTAAGCTTACAAACCGGTGAAACACGATGGCTGCTCTCAGAGAACCATAACGGCTCTTCTCCGTTAAACATCTCTTCATCGGCCAACCAATCACCGCTTTCTTTATCAACTAAACATAAGTAAATATCATTTTGTGAAACACCGATAAAGTCAATAAGTGTACCTTTAACCGAAATATTGGTGATAACATCATAATTCTTTTGCGACAATGCTTCATAAACCGGACTGCGCGGTGTATCATTTGTTTTGCTATCCGAATTTCTGGAGCGCCGCTCGCTGCTTCCTTCTTCGTCATCGGTATCACGCTGACGCGAATTGCGCTTAGACGTTTCATCAGATTTACGCGATGATTTGTACGAAACTTTATCTTTGTTGTCACGTCGATTCGCGCGCGGTGATTCAAAGTTTTCTTCATCTTCATCATTATCTTCATCGTCATCAAAATCGTATTTCGACTTGGAGTGTTTGCTCGGCTGGTTGATTTTATCTTCATTATCACCGGAACGTTTTTGGTATTTTCTCTCATTTGTCGTTTTTTTCTTCCCTATATCGGCTTTTTCAAAAGAGTCGATATCCAAATCGAAATCATCATCATCGTCATCGTCAAATTTGAACAGAGCATGATCAATGGTTGCAGCTACATCGGTTTTTTTCTTTACAGGAGCCGGAGCTGGCATCTGAGTCGTCATCGGAGCCGCATAAGACGAACCGGCAGTTGCTGCCGCTATCGGTGCGGAAGTAGCCGAATTACCGTAATCGGAAATAGGTACTCGCAAAGTATTAATTCCCGTCGGTCGAATCAACTTATATGATTTACGTTTAATCACTCCGTAGCGGTTATTGCCCGTAGATACCGACGAAAGAGGCGATTTGTCGCTATATTTTTTATAGAGTGTATACGGAAACTTTATTATATTCCATATAATTTCTTCCCAAGCCACCATGCATAGTGTCCACCAACCGGTGATCAGCATCGGGAAAAATACAATCATTAAAAGAATAAATGCCCACTCTTTAGGCGCGCGCGGAACCCAACCCGCTTTCCATGTTGTGGCGAATTGATGCCAGTGATCAGGCCAGAAAATATCAAAATGCCAATTACACAACATAATTACGCGAATACCCTCTGTGAAGATAATTCCCCACAGGCATCCGACAATTAAAATTCTAAGAAATACCAATATGGATTTCAACTGCGCACTCCGTAAATTTGCAAATACATTCGCTATATTAATAGCACTCAAATATTAAAAAAGTGAATATATTTTTCGTTAATTGTTAGATTCTTGTATTTTCTCAATAATTTCTTTGCGAAAATCAGTAGCATTTCCGGATTTGTTTTTTTTCTTTTCTTGATCAAGCCTCTCCTTAATGAACTGATCCAACGACTTTTTTTCTTCTATTTTTAAGTTTTTGATATTAACGTCGGGAGCTACATAGCCTTCAAATCCACTGTTAAAGATTTTGTTGAGCGGCACCGTCAGTAATTTCATATACTTAAAGTGATATAATTTATACCAACCGTAAAAACAAAGAGGAATCATTGATAAAATTATCATAATGATAATTAAATCCTTGCCTTGTAAGACATTTCCTCTGTTCCAAAAATTGGCCAAACTGCGATAGAACACCAACGGCGTGGTATGATAAACCAATAGTATAATGAGCTGTACCAAGCCGATCAGAGTGGTTATCCACAAAGCACATGAAATTAATACGCAGATAAAATGAAAAAACTTTTTAATCATTAGCGGTCTCTTGTGCTCTGCGGTCTGATTTGCTGCATCTCATGCTTTTTATTTATGCGGTTTTTCATCCTGTCGAGATTAATTTTGCGTTTCTTGTTATTCTCTTTGTTTGCGGTATTTTGTTCTTTTTTTCCTTCAATATCACTATTCCATTGCTGTTCTCTTTGATGTCCGGCATTTTCCTCTCGTGCCGCTTCATCCGGCCCCATTTTTTTGGATTCCTTTGGTTTGCTGTTACCTTGCTCCTGCGTTTGCTCTCCTTCGTTGGGGGTACGGTACTGATTGTAGAATTTATCAAACTCAGCTTCCTGCGCTTTCATTTGCTGTTCCAGAATTTTTTTCTTGGTTGGATCTTGTTCGGTATGATATGCGCATTGCAAATCTCTCAGGGTCTTACCCTCGCAACAGATATCTGCATAATATCCACCCAATTCTTTTGCCGCCGAATTGGCAATCTTGAGTTTTTCTTTAGGCGGAATTTCGGCATCTGGAGCAAGATGATGCTCAACTCGATAATCATTTTCTTTTTGTTTAAATATGATAGAGGTTGTTTCCATCATATCAAACATTTTCATCAGTGTTGCTTTCTGAACGTAAGCTGCGGCCTCAGCATTGCCGTCCAGCTCTTTATCCGGATTTTTTCGAACATATTCATTGGTCGCAAGATGCGCACACAATTTGACCAAATCATTCTTTTTGCCGTCTTTATGGATAGGAAAAACAGTTTCCAATTTTTGGGGATCCTTTTCCAATTCCGCCATTTTTTGTACAAATTCACCTTTATTTGAGGCAAAAATCGCATTCATGGTTTCGGCAAAATTTTGGTGTATTTTCGGATCAAATACCACAAACGGCACACCTTTTTGCGGAGCGCCGATAACAGGCTGCCATTTGTCCGGATTTTTGCCGATATTGTTTTGAATGCAGCGCAGCATCGGTCGTAATCTTTGCGGATTTTTCATCAAGTCTCCGAACTTATCGACAAAGTCGGCGCGAGTAGTGTCAGCCAGTCTAATCATTTGTTGCGCAAAAGCGTTAGCTTGCGGTGAAAGCTCAACTGCAGCGGCACTTTGAGGGCTATTACCACTGTTGCCGGCTTTACCTGCAGCTTTGGCCGCAGCAGAAGTTCTAACCGGAGCTTGTCCTTCTCCGCATAAATAATCCAAACCGGTATCAAGTGCCTTAAATGCTTTTTGCATAACATAGTTAATTAAACCGAGAAACCAAACGTTATAAAGGTATTGAATCAAATCTTGTTCTTTTACCGGATCAAAATTAAAATCACCTTTTTTACCGCGTTCGGAATCGCGTTTAGAATCTTCGAGTTGAGCTGCATTTTCCGCTTTTTCATCGTCATTCGGCTTATTTTCAGGCGGAGTTTCAGCTGAGATGTTGAGTTTGTTGCCATCTGCCGAGAAATTTAATGTATCTGCTTCATTTTCCGGCAATCCTCCCATTCTTATCGGTTCCGATTCGGATTTTTGTTCTTCTGTGCTCTGCTTCAATCCTGACTTTTTTAAGGATTCATTCAGCGCATTTTGCAAAATAAAAGATTTTTTTGCCAAATCCTTATATTTAAGGCTACGTGGTTTGGAGGCATCAACTGCATTAGCCGCTTTACTTAAAACTTCATCATAATCCAACTTTGCCAATGTTTCGGAAATATCTATCATCACATTGCTGTTTTTATCAAGCAGTTCCAGAGTGTTTTTGTCTTTAATGCGTTTTTGCTTAAATTCGGCGGCGTACGTATTAAGCGCAACAATTGTCATAATATTTTTGCCGCTTTGCGGATTCTTTTCCGTTAAAAATTGTACCATTTGCTCGTTGCTTATTTTTCCATCTTCATTAAGCTCTTGCATGGCTTTTAGGGCATTTTTGATACCTGTCAGATTCTGGAATCCGAGTTTTTTGGTTTCCTCTTTACTCCCGTTCGGAATAGGAGCAGGAAAGATCGCGGCTTTCAGAGCATCGGGCAAATGACCGATACCATATCTAAGCATACCGGCTTTTATCAGCTCCATGTCCATATTTACTTCTTTATTCAATTCTGCGCAGAAGAGTTTAAAATCATCAGCTTCATTTGCATTTTTTATATCTTCAGCCATTAAAGTATCTCCTTCAAAGCAACTTGATTTTTACAAATTGTATCATAAAAAAATGTTTTTGTCCACAATTATTTCTTTGCCTAAACTTTTACTTTTTTCATAAATTTACCGATTTCAATATTGACGCGAATGCCATCTTTGGGAGTAACCTTTACTAATCCGAAAAAACGCGGTTTTATTTTGGCAAATTCAATCGGGGCAAAAATTGCCGGATTGGTAGTCAATGCTTTAAATGCGCCGTCAACATCTTTTTGTGATACGCGGAAATAATTGCTGACGAGGCGTTCGGCATCTATCGGAAAATTTTTTTTCTTTACGGCTTCAACAAAACGTTTTTGACGTTCTTTGCGTTCTAAATATTCTTCATAAAGCATTCGTTTTATGTGTTTTTCCTGATATTTAAGCAATTTAGCCTGATAAGTCAGTTCACAGCTTTCCATGTCAATCAAAATCTCGACATACGAGATTACGGCTAATTGCAAGTCCTGATCGCGTAAAGTCTCGGCAAAATTCAAAAATTCTTCATCGGTGGCAGAAACGTTAAATCCACCGACACTGTCCGGATAAATCTCACGCAATACATTCCAGCCGGCAACTAAATCAGTCGCCAACAAATGTCCTATACTAGGTTTATAGTTCGGGTACAAAAAATCAATTTCAAAATCCCAGTTTAATGAAGGTATACTCTTGGCCGCACAAATCTTATCAATAGAACCGCGATAATTTATATAAGCCTGCGCTAATTCGGATTCTTCACTTCTCAATTCTGGTTTCTTTTCTTCATCTTCAATAACTGTGCGAGCCTGCTCAAAAGTTTCAGCCAGTTCTTTTTCAAATGCATCTGAAGCGGCATCGTTTTCCGTCTGTCCTTGCGGACTCAAAGCCGGTTCTTCCGGTTTTTCTGCCGGTGCGGTTACAGCGGTTTCGTCATCTTCCTCTAAATCATCAACTTTAGAGTTAATAAAGCTGTTTAAAAGCTTTTCAAAATCATCACCTTGGCTAAATTCATTTTCATCACTCATAAAATCAGTACTCCTTTGCAAACTCTTCTTGCATTTAATTATATCAACCCTTATTATAAAATAAAAGTAAAATCATAAAATAAAATTAAAATAAGGCGAAATGAATACTCAAAATTTAATAATTACCCCAGAAGTAGAGGCAAAGTCAGCTAAAATAAGATTGGATAAATATTTGACGCAAGTCTTGCCGGATATGTCGCGGGCCAGAATCCAAAAACTTATTGCGAGCGGTATGGTAGAGTGTGAAGATGTGGTAATTGTTGATAATTCCTTCAAAGTGCGCATCGGCGACACCTTTCAGATTACGCTTCCTCCGCCGGAAGATGCCGCGCCCGTGGCGGAAAATATTGCCTTAGATATTGTATATGAAGATGATGATTTAATTGTTGTGAACAAGCCGGCCGGAATGACGGTGCATCCGGCAGCAGGAGCATATAGAGGTACATTAGTTAATGCTCTGTTGTATCATTGTCGCGATAATTTATCCGGCATCGGCGGCGTTAAGCGGCCGGGGATAGTACATCGCATCGACAGAGATACCAGCGGTTTGTTGGTTGTGGCTAAAAATGACTTTGCTCATAATTTTTTGAGCGGGCAGTTTGCCGAACATTCAATTGAACGAACATATTATGCGGTTGTATACGGACTGATAAATCCACCGAGTGGCCGTATCGAGGGCAATATAGGACGAAGCAAATTTGATCGTAAGAAAATGGCAATTGTTGAAAACGGTGGCAAATATGCGGTCACAAATTATAAAACTTTACAAACATATAAAAATGCAATCTCATTGGTGCAGTGCAATCTTGAAACCGGGCGTACTCATCAAATCAGAGTGCATTTAAGCTCACATGGATACGCGCTTGTCGGCGATAAAGTTTATGTAAAAAATAAAAAATCGGAACTTGCTTTAGATGCAGATTTAAAAAATTATGTAAATACGTTTCCGCGTCAGGCTCTTCATGCCAAGAGTTTGGGCTTTATTCATCCGCGGAGCAAAAAAATGCTGCAATTTGATTCCGAATTACCGGCAGATATGCAGGAATTAATCGCAAAATTATCAACAGCCATCTAGATTTTATATAAGCGGTTATATATTTTTAAATCTAAAGTTCAGGTTGTGAAACCTTTCGACGATTCTTATCATTTGAACGGTCAACAGAAAGGAGGACGATATGGAAACTGCTCTTACCGGACTGGACTTTTCACCTGATACAAATTTGGGACGCTATTTACAACACATTCGTAAATATCCGCTACTCTCGCAAGAAGAAGAGTATGAACTGGCGGTAAAATATAAACAAACTCAAGATAAAGCGATTGCTTACAAACTTATCACTTCGCACTTACGCTTGGTTATCAAAGTTGTTTCTAAATATAAAGGATATGGCTTGCCGATAAATGAAATGATATCCGAAGGCAATATAGGTTTATTATACGCTATAAATAAATTTGAACCGGATAAGGGATTTCGTTTTTCGACGTATGCACTTTGGTGGATTAAGGCTGCGGTACAAAAATATATACTTAATTCATGGTCGTTGGTAAAGCTTGGTACTACAGCTGCCCAGAAAAAATTATTTTTTAATCTGCGCAAAATTAAAAACAGTATGAATTTAACCGATGATCGCGAATTATCAAATAAAATAATACAAGATATTGCCGATTCGCTCGATGTCAGCACACAGGAAGTAACCGATATGAATACACGACTTAAAGCTCATGACGGTTCGCTTAATGTATCGGTAGACAGCCAAAACGGCGACGGCGGTACGGAATGGATGGATTTTATATATGATACAAAACCTAATCAGGAAGAACAATTTTCATACCGTGAAACCATGAATTATCGCCGTAAACTTTTTCGTCGGGCAATTACGGTACTGAATCCGCGTGAAAAGGATATTCTCTATAAACGCCGTATGTGCGAAGATAATATTACGCTGGATGATTTGAGTAAAGTCTACAACATTTCGAAAGAAAGAGTGCGCCAAATTGAACTTAATTCGATTCGTAAAATCACCAAGGCCATAGAATTAATGCAGTAAACAATATTGAAAAAGATTTGATTGCACTTATTTAAGAAGTCATCAATGCGGAGAAAATTATGAAAGAACAGCATAAAAAAATTATCTCAAGAGTGGGAGCATTTGCTCTGTTGGTTATTATTTTAAATGCAGGATATTGGACTTATCATCATCGACATTCTCCGATATCTGTTACAAATACCGATTTGCCGCAAATATCGGTTTTACTGCCAGAGTCGCAGAATATAACTTTGACTGATAATTATATCGGGAGGGTTGATGCTATTAATCAAGCGCAAATTGTTCCGTATATCAGCGGTTATATTATCAAAATATCTGCAACCGGCGGCCAATTTGTGAAAAAAGGTGAAGTATTGGCAACTATCAAACAATCGGAATATGTTGCCGCTCTTGCGCAGGCAGAAGCAGATGTATCTTCGGCCATGGCAGATTTATATAATGCAAAAATAAAATACGAAAGGATGCAAAAAGCCGGTAATAAGGCTGTTTCTCCAACCGATTTGGATAATGCCGAAGCTGGATATTTGACGGCTGCAGCTGCCTTAAAAAAGGCCGAAGCCGGCCAAGAAACGGCGCAGACCGAATTGGAATATACAAATTTAACCGCACCTTTTGACGGAGTTTTGGGAAATATAAATATGTCAGTGGGAGAATATGTTTCTCCGCAAAGCCGTAACTTAATGGAAGTGGTACAATATGATCCGATTCGCGTGGTATTCTCCATTTCGGATAAAGAATACTTAAATCACTTTCAAAATGAGACAGTGCAGAATTTGGTGGTCAGATTAAAGATGGCAAACGGTGATATATACGAAAATACCGGTGTGATACAATATACGGAAAATGTTGTGAATAATCAAACCGGTTCTGTCGCAGTTTATGCTGAATTTGCCAATCCCAAACGCAAGTTGATGCCTAATGCCTATGTTGAGATTCTGTTGGAAAGAGCTTACGACGATGCCGTTCTTTATCCCAAAAATTATGTAGATATGCGCTCCGACGGTAATTATATCAATGTGGTGCAAAACGGAATTTTAAAAACTCAGAAGATCCATATTTACGGTACTTATAATAACCAATATGTATTACGCAACGATTTTGCGGCTGATACCTATTTGGTTAATGAAAATATTGAACCGCGCATGCTTAATCAAAAAGTGGCAATACATCTACCTCAAGCGGAGAAATAACGAATGTTTTCTGAATTTTTTATAAATCGACCGCGTTTTGCGATTGTTGTCTCCATAGTAATGATATTGCTCGGATTATTGGCCTTAGCGGTTTTGCCGGTAGCGCAATATCCGGAAATTACTCCGCCGCAAATTGTAGTTTCCACAAATTACATTGGTGCCAATGCTCAAGTTCTGGCAGATACGGTTGCCATACCAATAGAAAATGAAGTTAACGGAGTGGACAATATGCTTTATATGTCATCATCTTCTGATGACAACGGAGCTTATAAACTGACGGTAACTTTCGAGGTGGGAACCGATGCAGATATAGCACAGGTAAAAGTACAAAACCGTTTGCAGCAGGTAATGTCGGAATTACCGCAAGAAGTAACGCAATACGGTGTGAATGTCAAAACACAAAATTCCAATATCTTGGCAATGCTGGTGCTGCGTTCGCCCAATCATACTTACGACGATTTATTTTTAAGTAATTATGCTTACACAAATTTAAAAAACACGTTATCGCGTGTCAAAGGGGTTGGAGATGTACAAATTTTCGGCCCGCAATATAGTATGCGGATATGGCTTAACAGCGATAAACTTTATAGCCTGGGATTGACGGCCGATGATGTTATGAATGCCGTCAAAACGCAAAATGTTCAGGCTTCTGTCGGAAGTGTCGGTGCGGCACCGAGCAGCAGTGATAATAAAATAGTCTTGTCGCTGACAGCCAAAGGTTTATTGAAAACAGTGGAGGATTTCGAAAATATTGTGGTTACTTCGGACATGGCCGGAGGTATCGTCTATTTAAAAGATGTGGCACATATTGAGCTGGGGGCAGATATTTATAATTTGAAATCAGCCTATAATGATTCACCTGCTTTAATTATGGCTATTAATCAAACACCTAACTCGAATTCTTTACAGATTATGCAAAATATTCGTAAAAAAATGGCGGAAATAAGCAAACGTTTACCTCCGGACATTGAATTCCGTGTTTTATATGATTCAACCGATTATGTGCGGGCTTCAATCAAAAGTATTTTAGATACTTTAATTATTACGTTTATTTTAGTGGTATTGGTAACATATGTATTTTTACAAAAAATAACTACAACCATGATCCCTCTGCTGACGATACCGGTCTCACTGATAGCCACTTTTGCCGTGATTTATGTTTTGGGATATAACATCAATATTTTGACTCTATTTGCCATGATTTTAGCCATCGGTTTAGTGGTTGATGATGCTATAATCGTAGTTGAGCGGGTACAATATCTTATTTCTAAAGAAAGCCTAAATGCGCATGATGCAGCAGTTAAGGCTATGCATGAAATCGGCGGAGCGGTAATTGCCACAACGTTTGTTTTGTTGGCGATATTTATTCCGGTCGGCTTAATGGCTGGCATTACCGGAAAAATATATCAACAATTTGCGGTTACTATTGCCACCTCGGTAAGTTTTTCTTCAATTAACGCATTGACCTTAAGTCCGGCATTGTGTGCGATATTTTTGCGTAACAAGACAACCCGAGCCGTCGGTATCTTTTTTCAAAAATTCGATATGTTCCTGAATTGGACGCGCGGTCATTATTTGCGTTTTGTCGGTTATTTAGCCGGGCGGCTAAAGATAACATCATTGCTCGTTTTGATAACGATAGGTGTTATCGGATTGTTGTTTAAGTTCATGCCCACATCATTTTTGCCGGAGGAAGATCAGGGAATTTTATTTGCAAATATCCAATTACCGGACATTGCCGGCATCAACCAAACCAATGAAGTAATCAGTGAAATGAACCGACGCATTCAAAAAACGCAGGGTGTAAAATACTTTATGACAGTTGCTGGTTATAGTATGCTCGGGGCCGGAGGGGAAAATGTAGCTTTCGGTGTTGTGGGTTTGGAACCTTGGGCTGATCGCACCGATAAAAAACTTTCAGCCGATGCGATTCGTAATAGATTGAGTCAGGAATTTATCGGATTTAATCAAGCCAAAATAAACTTTTTTGCTCCGCCGGCAATTGTCGGAGTGGGACAGAGTAACGGTATTTCCTTTGAATATTTGGCAACCGACAATGAAATATCCGCTTCAGAATTAGCGCAGCAATTAAATAAATATCTGTTGGAAGTAAACAGCTCACCTGATTTCAGCTATGCTTTTTCCACTTTTACTGCCGACACACCACATATTTACCTCGATATAGACCGCCGAAAAGCCGAATATTATAAAATAAGTGTGGCAGACTTATTTGCAGTTTTGCAGAATAATCTCGGTTCACGTTATATAAATAATATCACATTAAGCGGACAGGTGAACAAAGTCATAT
Source organism: Alphaproteobacteria bacterium (assembly GCA_017444525.1). Taxonomy (GTDB): domain Bacteria; phylum Pseudomonadota; class Alphaproteobacteria; order RF32; family CAG-239; genus RUG410. Next base: position 134,019 of record JAFSWL010000022.1, on the reverse strand, counting down.
TGCAAGCGGACTACGCGTACCGTGGCAGCATAGATGATATTGGACGCTTACAGGTGCGCACACAAGATGGAAAGCTCATCAGAATAGATAGTTTTGCGGATATCAAAACTGAGCTTTCTCCTAAAATTGTTTACCGCTTCAATCAATATACATCAGCCGGAGTAACTGCTTTATCGCGAAATGGAGTCAGTAGCGGTACGGCACTTGATACGTTGGAAAATATTCAGGAAAAAGGCGGAGACAATTATGATATTGCTTGGACCGGATTAAGCTTGCAAGAGGTAGAAAATCGTGGAGTTGCCGGTATTCTCATCGCTTTGGCAGCCGTATTTTGCTATCTGTTTTTGGTGGCATTGTATGAAAGTTGGTTTTTGGCTCTTTCTGTAATTTTCTCGACGATTTTTGCCATATTGGGCGCGTTAATAGGCTTATTTTTCATGGGAGAAGCACTTAGTATCTATGCTCAGCTCGGTTTGGTAATGCTCATCGGTCTGTCAGCAAAAAATGCAATTTTGATTGTTGAATTTACTAAAATGTACCGTGAGCAAGGATACAGTATAGCCGAATCTGCGCAAAAGGGAGCAGATGAACGTTATCGGGCGGTGTTGATGACGGCATTTACTTTTATTTTGGGCGTATTTCCGATGATCATAGCTAAGGGAGCCGGTGCCGGTTCTCAAATAGCTATTGGTTCAGCGGTATTCTTCGGTATGATTTTTGCAACGGTTATCGGCATAATTTTTATTCCGGCGCTTTTTGCAATTTTTGAAACAATTAAAGAATATTTTCAAAAACAACCAGAAATCAAGGAGATTGCCGATGTATAAAGCCTTATTATGCAGCGTAGTTTGCCTATTATGTTTATCTTGCAGTGTCGGACCTGACTACGAGCGTCCGCTGTTTTATAATGAAGCAACTATAGCGCAAGAACTCAATCTCCAAAACACCGCTTCTTTACCATGCAATTGGTATAAGCAGTTTGCCGATTCGCAATTAACCGGATTGGTGGAACAAGGTTTGCAAAATAGCACAGATGTTAATATTGCCATAGCTCGATTGCGGCAAGCACGGGCTTCATTACAGATAAATCAGGCTGATTATTTGCCGCAAGTCGGTTTGAAAGGCGGATATAATTATAATAAGACCAGTAAAAATATCGGATTAGCAGCAGATTCACATTATTATTCTGCCGGATTCGATGCATCATGGGAACTTGATTTATGGGGTAAAGGAAGACAACAAATCAAAGCAGATGCTGCAACTTTATCGGCGGCAGAATATACGGTACGTGATGTGCGCTTAACGGTAGCTGCTGAAGTTGTTGCAGACTATGTGTATTTGCTGCAAAATATGGAAAATTTACGTATAGCAGAACAAAATGTTCGTCTACAACAAGATATTTTAGATACGGTAAAGACCAAATATCAAAATGGGCTAAGCGATGAAACAGCTTATAGCGAAGCACAATATTTGCTTGAGAATACTAAAGCACAGCTTCCTGTTTATCGTGAGCAGATAGAAAAATATAGAAATGCTTTGGCAACGGTTGTTGGAGTAATTCCGTCGGAATTGTCCCTGAAAAAAGCCGATGCTCATAAGTTGCTACATAAAAAAGTTGAGCCGGAACTCAATTCCTTCCCACTATATGTTATACGACTGCGACCTGATGTAGCGGCTGTCGAACAGCAGTTGATAGCACAAAATGCTTTGGTCGGCAAAGCTGTGGCCGAATTATATCCGGATATAAGTATCAGCGGTTTATGGGGATATGCGGCATCAGGTGGCAGTAAATTGATTCGCTCAAGCAGTCAGACATATAATTATGCACCTTTGTTAACTATGCCTTTATTGGATTGGAATAAGTTGCAAAACAATATTGAGCTGCAAGAGCACATCCGTCAGGAAATATCGGAAAACTATAAACAAACGGTGCTTAATGCGATAGCAGAAATAAAAAATGCCCAAACTTCATTTAAGCAAAATCAAATTGCCGCTGACCGCAAATGTGCTGCCGTAACCAATATGCAAACCGCAGCAAAACTGACACAGCAAAAATATATCAATGGTTTGATAGAATTTTCAGAGGTTGCCCGCACCCAACAAAATCTTTTAAGCGCACAGCAAGAGTATATTGCCTCTCAGGCTCAGATTTTGCAAAGTCTTGTCGCTTTTTATAAAGCTATCGGAGCCCCTGTACAGTGAAGCTTTATCGATAATTAAGATCCTCAAACGGAATTCTGTCTGCCGGTCTTTGCGGTTTATAAACAAATACGTTACTCACTGTCGGAATATCATATCTGCGATGCCAATAGCCTTTCTTTTCCATACATAAACGGTAATCTTTCGGATTTGACTCGGCAGAATCTCGTATAGAATTTACTAGCAGCGGCGAAGCCCCGCGGTATGGTACATAACTGGCCCAAATACCTTTTTCTTTATGCCAATCGACATGGATATTATAGCGATATTCTTCCGAATAAAACCAGTTTGATATGTGCGGCCAATGAAACCAGCCTTCGGCCTGCTTCAAACATTCGGAATGGTCGCGTGAAAATTTGGCAACACCGGTATTTTCGCGTTCCCAGTGATAAATAATTTGACCTTTACCGCCGTAGGAGGAACAGGCACCTAAAAAGAAACTCATTAAAATCAATAAATATCTCATATTAAAAATCCAAATTTGTATAATGGGTTGACGGATAAATATTCTTGATTCGATCATTTAAAATCTCTTTAAAACTCGGTCGTGATTTAATTTGTGAATACCATTGCTTGGCGTTCTTAAAATCTTCCCACGGCACATCGCCCAAATAATCAATGACGGAAAGCTGCGCTGCCGCACTTATATCTGCCAGCGAAAAACCGCCGTTGACAAGATAATTATTGCGCTCAACCATCCAATCAATATATTCCAAATGAAAGCGCAGATTATTGATTCCGACTTGGATTCGTTTAGATTCGGGAGGTTGATGCAAAGCAAAACGCTTATAAACTTTTTCACCTACAATATATTGATAAACTTCGCGATAAAACTTGTTGTCAAACCAATCGATCAATCTTCTGGTTTCGGCGCGTTCTTTATTGTTACCGTTAATTAAGCGGTTTTGGGTATAAGTTTCTTCCAAAAATTCGGTAATGGCATAATTACCGGCGATAATATTGCCGTCAAAAATAAACACAGGTAATTCACCTGCCGGATTGATTTTCTTTATATCTGTTGATAATGCCCATGGTGTTTCTTCCTTTAAAACATACAGCATCCTTTTTTCGGCCATCAAAATCCGAATCTTACGGCAGTGCGGTAAAATATTGCTATGCACCAAAAGAACCATATAACCTCCTAAATTCCTTCCAAAACATCATCAATTGATCTCTCTTTGACCTGCTGCTCGATAATGTGTCCGGAATTAACCGTTACATCATCGTCGACATCAAGATATTCTTCCTGTTTTTCTTCAATATTATGCCGTGCAAAGGACGGAGGAACCGCTCCGGCATAAAATTTTTCTTCCTCAGTAACCAGTCGCAAAATTTCTTTCTTTACGGCATTGGCATAATCCGGTTTAGAAAATTCTTCCTGAAAAATTTCCATATATTGAGAAAGTCGCGGTGTTACTTTGGATATAGCAATAAATAACGGAATTTTAAATAGCGGTTGATGAGAATAAGCTAAAAAGCTGCCTAATCCGTAATGGCTGGCCATCATACGGTTATAATACAGCCCACCCAGCATATAGTCTGCATCTCCCATAATAAGTTTTTCATAACCTTCATAAGGAGTATCTACGTATTCTACACCCAATTCTTTTATTTGCTGCGCTATAAAATCGCTTATTTGTTCGGTTTTAGACATTACACCGCGCAAATTTTTCAATTCATTACGATTCTTAATGTTAGAGGTGTTTTCCTTTATTGTAATCAGATGTATCGGGTTGGCAATACTCGCCGGAAAAATCAATTGTAAGCCTTTGTATAGATGTGTGTTTGAATAAGCACCTATATATAAATGATATTTACCGCTGCGAACAGCAAGTGTCAGCATTTTGGGATCTAATTCATCTGCCGTGAGTAGTTGAGGCACTATGTTGATACCGTGTTTTTTTAAAACGTCTATTGTCGGCTGCAATAAAGCACTTTCTAAATCAAGCATTGAACTGTTTTTTCTTTTTGAAACATAGCGAGAAAAAGGAGGATAATCTACCAACCCTACGGTTAAAAGAGGCGTGCTGAAATAATTTTCCACTTTAACCATACCCGAGGTTTCTTCCGCCGAAACGGATGCAATAAAACCGAAAATTAACAAAAAGATAAAAAAACAAAAATTTTTCATTGTCCGCACCTGTTTTATATCTCCGATATTGCCACATAAGTCTCTTTAAACATAAATAAATTGTGTTAAAAAGATTTTAACCGATTGCATAAAAACAATTATTTTGTAACATAATACAAAAGAAAAATGAAAAGTACAAGATGATAAATATAAATAAAAACTTATTTTTGCAGCGAAAGAACAATGTAATTGCCATAACCTCGGGTGTGGGCAGTATGGGTAAAACATGGCTCGCGGTTACATTATCGCACGCTCTGAATATGCTACAACAATCGGTTTTACTGTTTGATGCGGACAATGGTTTATTAAATGTTTCCGCGCAGATTGAACAAAAGGCACCTTTTTCACTGAATGACGTGGTGTCATCGACGGCAACGCTCAATCAAGCAATAATCTCTGTAAATCGGCGCAAATTTGATGTTATATCAGGTGATACGGGAGGCAATATATTGGAGAGTACTCCTGTCGGTCGCCTGCAAATTTTGCGGGATGACGTAATGTGTCTTGCTTGCGATTATGATTATTTATTGTTGGATCTGCCGGCATCGGAAAAGATAGCGCAAAATATTTTGCCGCCGGAAAGTAATTTGATTTTGGTGTGTACCAAAGAACCATCAAATTTGGTATCTACATATAAGTTTTTGCAGACCGCGGCGGTTTCCGAGCGTTATAAGAACATGCAGATTATCGTTAATTATGCTCAATCCTATGAAGAAGGTTTGCAAACCTATAATATTTTACGCCGCGCTTGTGAAGAATATATTACGCAAACCCCTTTATTGTTGGGAGTCGTCCGCCGTGATACCAGAGTGAGAGACGCTATCCGCAATCGCTTTCTATTGCTGAACCGCTATCCGAATTCCGAGGCCGCGGCCGATATTATGCAAATTGCTCGCAAAATACTGCCAAAAGGAGAGAAATAGTGTCAAATTTTGATGCGCTTGGGTATTATGCAATTTTGGGGGTTGATTATGCTGAAGATATTTCCGTAATAAAAAAACAGTATTATCAGAAAGCAAAATATTGGCATCCTGATCATAATACCAGTCCCAACGCTCAGGATATGTTTCAGATGACATCGGTAGCATACGGTATTTTGCAAAATCCGCGAACCAGATTGATTTATGATCTGCTGTCATGCATTTACACAGCCAAAGATTTTCCGCTTATCGGTTCACTGAAAATTTATAAAAATCAAAAGGATAATGATGATAAGGCACTTCGTGTTTTAAAGCAGCGTATTTGCGTTGGTAAAAGTTTGCAGGAACGTAAAGATATATGCAATATCAGTGAAGCCGGCAATATGGTGTTGACCACTTCAGTAAACAACTGGCTTAAAGGTTGGTGGCACAAAAACGGATTTAATCGAACATTGTCGGTGATTCGCTATAATATGCAAACAGTGTCTGCCGATGATAGAGATAATTTGAAATTGCTGATACATAACGCTGTGGCTTATGAACAGGAAAACAATAAAGAAATGGCATGGATTTATGCCAAACAGGCCGAATCAATGCAGATTACCGATGAGCATACACTGTTATATATCGGTAAGTTTATAGAAATGCTGGATTTTCATCCGGATAAAAAAGTTGTTTTGCCGTACTGGAATTCCGCCGAATTAAAGCGCAAACAGATGATTTTTCCACTGATAATTTTTTTATGTGTACTTTTATCGACCTTATATGTTATGGAGCGAAACGGCATATTTGTACGCGGCACAGCTACGGAAAACGAGTATTATGAAGTGCGACAAATCGGAGGATATCTTGTGCCGTCTGATATGGTGGAATCTCACATTATAAAAACAGGCAGCAACCCTTATGAACAAGATGATATTTGGCATATTGCAGATGATTGCGTGGTTTATTACGGTCCAGATGCACGTTACTCGCCACTGCGTCATGCTTATAAAATGCAAACTGTTCGGATTGTCGGATATACTGTTGACAAGAAGTGGTATCAGATTATTATGGATGACGGAGCTATAGGATATGTCCGTCAGAATGATTTAGAAAAAGGTTTCGGCACATCGGTACCTGCCGGAAGCCATGTTTTTAAGGGATAGAAAATGGGATTAAAATTTAAAATAGTTAAAACCGTGGGAAAAAGTCGTTTGGGACAATTGCTAACCAAGCATGGGACTGTAAATACACCGGCATTCATGCCGGTGGGAACGTGTGCTACGGTAAAGGCAATGTTTCCGGAAAGTGTGGCTGCGACAGGTGCGGAGATTTTGCTGGGCAATACGTATCATTTAATGCTGCGTCCGGGGGCTGATTTGGTTGAAAAAATGGGTGGATTGCATAAATTTATGAATTGGGACAAACCTATTTTGACCGATTCCGGAGGATTTCAGGTGATGAGCCTTAGCGGATTACGTAAACTTAAAGAGGAAGGAGTAACTTTTCGTTCACATGTTGACGGTACCAAATATTTTCTGTCACCTGAAGAATCAATGAAAATTCAATATAAACTCGATTCCAATATCACTATGTGTCTTGATGAATGCACTCCGTATCCTTCAACGTATGAAGACTGTGCCAAGTCAATGAGGATGTCGATGCGGTGGGCCAAACGCAGTAAAGACGCATTTGTTGATCGAGACGGTTACGGTATTTTTGGGATTCAGCAAGGCAACGTATTTAAGGATTTGCGCGCCGAATCTGCCGAAGCTCTGAAAAAAATCGGATTCGACGGCTATGCTATCGGCGGTTTGGCTATCGGCGAGGGACAAGAGAAAATGTTTGAAGTTTTGGATTATGCTCCGGATATGTTGCCTGCTGACAAACCACGATATCTGATGGGGGTAGGCCGTCCTGATGATATTGTTGGAGCAGTGTTGCGCGGGGTTGATATGTTCGATTGCGTGATGCCGACACGTTCCGGTCGTACGGCTCAGGCATTTACCAAATACGGTGCAATTAATATTCGCAACGCACGCCATCGTGAAGATTATCGCCCATTGGAAGAAGGCTGTGATTGTCCGCTTTGCACACACTACTCGCGTGCTTATCTGCACCATTTGCATAAGTGTAACGAAATTCTAGGCGTTATGCTACTAACATGGCATAATATCCGTTATTATGAACGTTTAATGCAAGACTTACGCGATGCTATAAAAAATGACTCACTTGATAATTATGTGGTGCAGTTTTATGAGAATCAAAAACGCGGAGACATAGAGGAGTTGTGATATGGCAAATAAAACCGAAGTTAATGAAAAGTATCTGGAAAGTTTTAAAAAAGAGAATAAAAAGGCCGGTATCAGAGTATTTGTCGCCGGTGGTTCGCGTTCCGGCAACGAAAAACAATATGCTCATGAAGCATATATTCTGGGGCGTAAAATTGTTGAAATGGAATTTAAACTTGACTTCGGACTATCTAACAGAGGGATTATGGGGGCGGTGGCCAGAGGAGTTATCGACGGGTGGAACGATAAACAAGAAGGAAAAGGTGAGTTCCCGATACAGGGTATTACCACCAAAAAATATTTTGATTTATATCCGAGCGATGATGACCTTATTCGCAAAATGGATATTGTGGTGGCGCGCACGTTGGAAGAACGCAAGCGCAAACTTCTGAAAGCCGATTTTGTGGTGTTTACCCCAGGCGGTGTCGGCACTTTGGATGAGTTGGCATACGATTGTGTGGCTATGCAAGATGAAATGTTGCCGATTAAACCATTTATTATCTATAATATCAACGGTTTTTTCCACCACCTGCTCGAATTTTTGAAACATATTGCGCAAGAAGGATTTGCCGATCCGGTGCCGTTTATTGTGGTGGATAATGCCGATGAGATGGAAATAGCTTTTCGCTGGCTGAAGCTCAAAAAAATAGATTGCCACAACAGTAAGGAAGTTTTTGTAATGGCACGAAAGCTGATTTATGAGTTGCCGTATTATATCAAACAAAAAGAAAATTATGATATGGATGTAGAAACTTGCACCGAACGGATGGATTTTATCAAAGAGCACGGCACGGATTTTGATAGACAGGTATTGCAGGACGAAGTTCGCACAGCTTATTTTGAAAACGAAATCGAAAAAATGTATAATCGCTTGGCACAGGCCGGCAAAGATACCGGTATTGTCAGCGAAAAATTGGCCGCTTTGAAAAAACGCCGCAAAGAGATGATGGAATGAATGTATTTGCCTTTATCTTAAAATACTTGCGCAAAACCAAATTTATGGCTTCGGTCATCGTTGCGGCGATGATTGTCCGCAGTGTTGCCGACAGAGGCGAAGTTTATGCCATGTCGCAGACAATAGGTATATTGCCGGATTATGCCACCGATAAAAGCATTTTGAACAAGATTATATTTTATATCGGGCTTATGGCTTTCTTTTTGCTGTTGGAAGGTACTACCAATTATATTTGGCGTTATTTCGGCGGCAAATTTCAGCCGTATTTTTCGAGTTTGATTTATAAAGATCTTTTTGCCGCCGTACATCATCAATCTATCAACTTTTTTAATATAGAAATGTCGGGAAAAGTCGCTTCTAAAGCCAAAAATATCGTATCCGGAATTCGTGATATTTATGCCAGCGTTTTGTTTGGTTTATTGCGACCAATAACCGGAATAATTGCCAGTTTATTTTTGATTTGCCGTGCCGATTTATTGATGGGAGGGATTATCAGCGTTTTGAATCTGATTTTTTTGGGTGTAAATATCGCTATTCGCAAAAAAATCGGTTCTTATTCGGAAAAACGTGCTCGTTTTCATGCTGAAGCCGACGGAGTTTTTATCGACACGGTAACTAATTCCGATTTGGTTAAAAGTTTTGCCAATTATTTTTATGAAAAAAGCTATTTTTATCGTGTTTTACGCACAGCCGTACGGTCCGAACAGGAAGAACGCACCAAAGACGCATTATACGATTTGCAAGGCAAAACATTGTTCTATGTCGTATATTTGGCATCGTGCATTTGTGTTTTTTATTTTTGGTATCTCGGTCGGTTGGAATTGGCTGATGTAGTAATGTCGACATCGCTGATGAACGGTTTGATGATGGAAATTACTAATATCGGCTTTTTTGCCGGCGAATTTTCACAGGATTACGGACAGGTAAAAGACGGATTGAATTTGATTTTTCAGCCGTATCAGGTTCAAGACGCGCCTGATGCCCGTAATATTCAAATGCGCGGCAATGCCATCAATTTTAATAAAATTACCTATCATTATGAATGTAAGGAAAACTTGTTTGATAAATTCAATCTCAAAATAAAAACCGGCGAAAAAGTCGGACTGGTCGGTCATTCCGGCAGCGGTAAATCGACCTTGATAAAGCTTTTGGTGCGTTATTATGATGTAAACGGCGGCAAAATTACAGTCGGTGGCGAAGATATATCAAAAGTGCGTCAAAACAGCTTGCGCGCACAAATTGCCGTGATTCCGCAAGATACCACGTTGTTTAACCGTACCATAATGGAAAATATTCGCTACGGCAGAATAGACGCTACCGATGAAGAAGTAATAAAGGCAGCTCGAATGGCCTATGCTGATGAATTTATTCGCCGCCTTCCGCACGGGTACGACAGCAGGGTCGGCGAGCGCGGGGTAATGCTTTCCGGCGGTGAACGGCAGCGCATTGCCATTGCCAGAGCTATTTTGAAAAATGCGCCGATTCTGATTTTGGATGAGGCAACTTCGGCACTCGACAGCGAAAGCGAGCAATATATTCAAAAGTCGCTTAGAAAATTGATGAAAGGTAAAACTGTTATTGCGATTGCCCATCGGCTTTCCACTTTGCGCGAGATGGATAGGTTGGTGGTGATGGATAACGGCAAAATCATAGAAGAGGGAAGTCACGATAAACTGTTGGCAGCCAAAGGTGCTTATTACGAATTTTATCAAATCCAAAGTTTGAACAAATAAATACAAAAAAATACTTGATTTTTGTGCAAAACTTCATATTATAAAGTCAATATGTTGCGACTGCGAAGTGATTCTGCAGTCGGATTTTTTAACCTTAAAGAGGATGCCTATATAACAAATATAGGTGTTTTTTGTTTGATTTTTGGAGGATAAAATGGAAAAGTTTCCGTTGACAAAGGCAGGTTATGCCATGTTGGAACAAGAATTAAAGAGACGTAAGGGAGAAGATCGCCCGAGTATTATTGAAGAAATTGCCGAAGCCAGAGCAAAAGGCGATTTGTCGGAGAATGCCGAATATTCTGCAGCAAAAGAAAAACAGAGTTTTAACGAAGGCCGTATTCAGGAATTGGAAGCGGTTATCAGCCGCGCTCAAGTGATTGATCCGACCCAGATGAGCGGCAATATTGTGCGTTTCGGCGCTACGGTTCTGGTAGCAAACATCGATAATGATGAAGAACGCGAATATCAAATTGTCGGCGATTATGAAGCAGATATTGAAAAGAATAAAATCTCGCTTTCTTCGCCGCTGGCTAAGGCGCTTATCGGCAAAGAAATCGGCGATATTGCCGAATATCTGGCACCATCGGGCAAGCGCTCGTATGAAATTTTGCAAGTCAAATGGTTATAAACCTTTAAGGCCCTCTTTTGAGGGCTTTTTTCTTATTATTATGCGCATACTTAAAATCGTTCTTGCCAATCATAAAAAAATAAAATAACTTATAAACAGGTTGTGTTCCTTAGAAAAGAATACGACCGAGGGCTTAGAAAACCCTTTATACAACCAGTCATGGATCCATGACTTTAAATAACAGTAACTGACAATACGTCTTTGTTGGACGGATGTCGGCTTAATAAGGCTTTGCGCGCGAAAACGTCGAGCCGTCTGGTTGTATACGGTTTTCTAACATCCGCCCGCCTCAAAATGCGGGCTTTTTTGTAACCAAAAAGGACGTTAGAAATGAGTATAGACAGTGAAAAAATCGGAAAACCAAAAGTTTCCGTCTTAATGCCGGTATATAACACACCGGAAAATTATTTGAAAGAAGCAATAGAGAGTATTTTAAATCAAACATATACCGACTTTGAATTTTTAATTCTGGACGATTGTCCCGAGCAATCAGTCGAAAATATTGTAAAGTCATATAAAGATAAACGTATAATATATGCTAAAAATCTGCATAATATGGGTATATCGGCTACGCGCAACAAATTGTTATCTATGTCGCGCGGTGAGTATATAGCGGTGATGGACCATGATGATATAGCCTTGCCGGAGCGCTTTGCCAAAGAAGTGGCATTTTTGGATTCTCATCCGGAAATAGGTGTTGTCGGTACTTGGTATGAACGCTTTCCGCGTACAAAAATTAAAAAAAGATACATTATAAACAGTCAAATTGAGCGCGATTTAATGTATAATTGCAGTATCTTACACCCGTCGGCGATGATTAGAAAATCGGTTTTGACGGTCAATAATATTCATTATGAGTCTGAGTTTTCTCCGGCGGAAGACTACCGGTTATGGACACGGCTCATCGGTAAAACTAAATTTGCCAACATTCCTGAGGTTTTGCAAAAATATCGCGAATATGTCGGTATACTTCTCAAATGCAGGCTCGAAAAATGCGGGAATCCACCCTTAAGATTCATAAGCTCTTAATTCAGGAACATCCGCAATTAGCCCAAAGAAGCAATCTTGTTCAATCATATAAGTTATGCGGTGTTCCGTTGTATAAGCGCAAATATAAAGGTTGCATCATTAAGGATTCTTATTGCGGACTGATTAAAAGGACTTATCACGAGCCGATAATGACTTTTGACGCGTCGACTTTACAAATTTATATAATCAATTTTAATCGTTTGTCTTATTTGAAAAAGATGATAGAAACGCTTGAAAAATACGGTTTACACAATATTCACATCATAGACAACACTTCAACTTATCCGCCGATGTTGAAATATTTAAAACAAACACCGTACACAGTGCATTATATGCAAAAAAATCAAGGACACATGGTGTTCTTTTGGGATGATGAATTTAAAAGTGTGCGCGAAAATGAATATTATGTCTTAACCGATCCGGATGTTATTGCAATAGAAGATTGTCCGCCGGATTTTATGGACTATTTTTATTTGCTTCTGCAACAATATCCTGAGTTCAACAAGGTAGGTTTTTCTCTTAAAACAGATGATATAACAGGAACACCGGAAGCTAAGGAATTGCTAATCAAATGGGAAAAAATATTCTACAAAAAGCGGTTAAATCGGCTAAAACCATATATTTTTGACTCTTCAATCGATACTACTTTTGCGATGTATCGCCCGCAGAAAGAATGGAAAAATAAAGACTTTTATAAAGCGATTCGCACCGGATATCCGTATGAAGCGCGCCATCTGCCGTGGTATAAAAATTTATATGATTTATCAGACGAAGATAAATTTTATAATAAAACCGATTGCGGCAGCGGAAATTGGAACAGCCTTTTCGGTTTGGAGCGCATCAGAGATTGTTTAGCAAGCAAAACAGTCGATAGATGGTATGAATATTTTTTCTCCGTTAAAAAATCATATCGACGTACGATTATCCGTGTATTAGGCATAAAGATAACGCTTAACAACGATATGAGAGGAGACTAGACATACGCAATGCAAAATAAATAATGCTTGCAAAAAGAGTCAAATGGCATATATTCAAGCCAGTTAAATATTTTTTAGGAGATAAAAATGGCTTTAGTTTCTATGCGTCAAATTCTTGACGATGCAGCCGAACATAACTACGGTGTTCCGGCATTTAATATCAATAATATGGAACAGATTATCGCTGTAATGCAGGCGGCGCAAAAGGTTAATGCTCCGGTGATTATGCAAACCTCAACCGGCGCGCGCAAATATGCCGGCGATCCGATGATTCGCCATATGATGGCAGCAGCTATCGAAATGTTTCCGAATATTCCGGTATGTGTTCACCAAGACCACGGAACTTCGGTTGATATTTGCCAATCGGCAATTGTTAACGGTTATTCGTCTGTTATGATGGACGGCTCGCTTGAAACTGACGGTAAAACTCCGGCTTCTTTTGAATATAATGTTCGCGTAACTCAAGAAGTTGTTGCCCGAGCTCACGCTGTAGGTGCTTCGGTAGAAGGCGAGTTGGGAGTTATCGGCTCTTTGGAAACCGGTAAGGCGGATAAGGAAGACGGTATCGGCGCCGAAGGTAAACTTGATAAAAAACGCCTTGTGACCGATCCTGATGAAGCAGCGGAATTTGTTGCTCTGACGCACTTGGACGCTTTGGCTGTGGCTGTTGGTACTTCGCATGGTGCTTATAAATTCACGCGCAAGCCTGACGGCGAAATCTTAGCCATCGACGTGATTGAAAAAATTCATGCCAAATTGCCGAATACACACCTTGTAATGCACGGTTCTTCTTCCGTTCCGCAGGAATTGCAGGATTTAATCAATGCTTACGGCGGGCAGATTCCGCAGACTTATGGCGTGCCGATGGAAGAAATCGTCCGCGGTATTAAATCAGGCGTACGCAAAGTTAACGTTGATACGGATTCGCGTATGGCTATCACCGGTGCAATCCGTAAGGTTTATGCCGAAAAACCTTCCGAATTTGACCCGCGTAAATATCTCAAACCGGCAATTGAGGAAATGCAGAAAGTTTGCGAAGAACGTTATATTGCTTTCGGTGCAGCCGGACATGGTGATAAAATTAAGGCAATAAAACTTTCGGATATGGCAAAGCGTTATGCCGCCGGTGAGCTTTAATTTTAGCGGATAGTAACAATATAAACCGTCGGAGCAATCCGGCGGTTTTCTCTTAATAAAACAAAAATATTTAAAATACACGCAAGATTATTATTGCATTTTGTTTCTTTGTTTGTTATAAGTTTTTACAGGCAAAGTAGTCAATACTTTGTTTAGAGTGATGAACCCGAAGGATTTATCACTCGGGGACTTCAAACATCCCTTAATCAACATTAAATAATCCCCGACTATAAAGTAGGGATAAATTCTTCGACAATATGGTCGGGGGAGTTGCGGCTATGTCCAAGGTATACCTAAAAACCGCAACGGTTCTTGTTGATTAGGATTGTTTGAATTCCCCGACCGCTTTTTAAGTGGTCTTTTTTTGTTTAACAATCGGACTATGCGCGTCAGATGACGTCATAGTCTTTAATTTTTACGGAGAAAAAAATGGCCAAGAAAAAAATACAGCAAATCACCAATGATTGTGAACTGAAAGAACAAGATACTTTTTCTAAACAAGAACAGGATAATATTGCGTTGATTACAATGGATAGATGACTGAAACAGTTAGCACCTTTTTTGAATGAACAGGAACGCAGTGATTTGATTATTGATATTGTCTGTATGATAGACGGGCGCGAGCGGCAACGGCAATATAATGCGGAAGATATTAACAAAGGACGGAATATTATATGCTAAAAAATCCCGCTCATTATGGCGGGATTTTTTTAGAGAACACTCTTCTAAGAAACAAATTTATCCAAATCGGCAATTGCATTATCAATCAGCTTGCTTTTATCGGTGTTTTGTAAATAGCGGTTAATGGTTTTCTGTGCCAGCTCCACAGAGACTTTGCTTGCAGAAAGATTTATTTCTCCCTGTGCTTTTTGAGTAGAGGCTAATATGCGTCGTTCCGCTTCTTTTTCTTTGTCTTTTAACTCATTTTTCAAGTTTGCTAACTCGCGTTTTTTTAGGTTTTCTAAACTGATTTTTGATTTCTGTACAATTTGTTCTGCTTCTTTTTGTGCGTCAACAAATTTTCGTTCGTAGTTTGCCAACAGAATTTGAGCATCATCACGCAGTTTAGAAGCATCATCAATATCTTGCAAAACCTTATTGATACGATTATGCAATGAACTCCGTATAACTTTTGACAGCGGTTTCAGCAAAAGTAATACCGCAAGCACAAATGCCATTGCCACCCAAAATTCCACTTCGGCATAAAATGGAACCTCATGAATTTCCGTAGCCACGTTTTTGCCTACAGAAATTACTTCGGATACGTTTTCGGCCGCATCCATAATGATATTTTGTGTGGCATCAATTATTTCTTGACCGGTTGAGATGGCAGTAGCACCGCCATCTGTTTCCGATATAATTTCTTCATTCATGCGTTTTTTCCTTTAGAGCTTGCGTATAAACATCCTTTTTGCTGATTTGCGAGAAACCGAGTTTTTGCACAATTTCGTATGCCAAATCAACGGCAATGGTTTCAATTTGTTGCAAGGTGTCCTTTTTTTCTTTCGCCAAAGTGAATTCGTTATCGGCAATTTTCTTATTGAGCCGCTGCGATAAATCAGCCTCGGCATTGTGCAAATAGCGATTTAATTCATCTTTGCCCTTTTGCATTTCGGCTTGCGATGTTTGTTCTGCCTGTACCAAAACCGCGTGATATTTTTCAAGCGATTCTTTTGCTTGCTTATTCAAAGCATCGGCCTTCTGGATATACTCATCTATTTTGCGCTTGCGTTGCTCTATTATATCAGCGATTTTCGGAATCACAAAAAGCGAAAGCAGAGCCCACAGGGTGCAAAAGCAGACGAGCATCCAAAAGAACTGCGAAATATACGATGACGGATCTAATTGCGGCATAGTATATCCTTTGGCTATTTATTACAAAATCATCAACAGAGCGATAACCAGAATGTATAAAGCAATGGATTCGATAGTACCCATTCCGAGGAAGCCGAAAACGGTTACGTCTTTCTTGACTTGCGGGTTGCGACCAACCGTTTCAATCAAAGAAGTCCAAAGTTTAGTCAAACCCCAAGCAGCAACACTCATACCTAAAGCGCAGATACCGGCGGCGATGAATGCCAAAGACTTGTCTTGTAAAATTTCGTTTTCCATTTTTTTATCCTTTCATTAAAGTTAGTTAAATTATTCTTCGTTGCTGATTGCCTGGCTCAGGTAAACGCAGCTCAAAATTGTATATATGTAAGCTTGCAATAAAGCTATAAACATTTCAAACATAATGATACACATATCCGCAATTAACGGTACAAAACCGAAAAATTGCATAGCAATGATAAATGTACCCAAAACTTTCAGCATAATATGACCGACAGACATATTTATGGCAAGACGCAGCGTCAGACTGAATGGCTTGGCCAAAAGTGAAAGAGTTTCTACCGGAATAATCATTGGAGCCATAAATATCGGCAATCCCTCCGGACAAAAAGTATGAAAATAGGAGAGACCTCGATGCTTAATTCCCAAAATTATATTCAATACAAAGCAAAACATCGAAAGTGTGCCGACAGCGGCAATATGCGAAGTAAAGGTAAAACTGTATGGGAACAATCCCAACAGATTACCGAAAGCTACAAACACAAATAACGTAAATACAAACGCTACGAATTTAACACCCTCTTTGCCCAATGTTTCGCCGATAATACCTTGAACAAAATCATAAATAGCCTCTGAAAATGCTTGCCCCATTGTCGGTACTATACTACGTTTTCGCAAACACAAACACAGTCCGAAAAATATCACTGCTACCGTAATTACCATACATAAAGAAGAGTTTGTGAAAGATATATCAGTCCCGTTTATATCAATCGGAAATATTTTTTTAATTTCGAACTGTTCCAAAGGGTTTTCCATCTGAACTACTCCTTATTCATATCTTTATCAACTTGTTGTGCCGCACGATATAAATTAAGCGTTCCGGCCGCAACTCCAAACATTGCCAAAACCAGCATTCCTATAGGTTTTGAGCCTAAAAGTCTATCAAATACATAACCGATGCACAAGCCAACGATAACCGGTGCGGCAAAATCTGCTGCCATTCGAAATGCGTATTCACAGAACGAACGCAGACGAGAATATTTAGGCTTCGCGTTTTGTGACGATTTTGTTTTCAGATTGCGAATGCGTTTATCTATCTCTTGAATGTCATTCGGTAAGTTGTTCATTCTTGATTCCTAATTATGCAATCGTATCAGTCTGCTGTCCAAATATTCTTTAAATGATGAATAATTGACAGCACCGTAAATAATTTCATTTCCGTCCGCACCACTGATTAAAAATGCCGGTGTACCCTGCATGTTCAGTTGCTTAAGTGCTTCGTGTCTGGTTGTTACGATGTCAGCTGCTTTCTTCTTATCTTTAATACATGCCTGAGCTTCGTCATAGCTTAAATCGAATTGCGCTGCGTAACGTAGCAAACGCTCGTCTTTGTCATCCATCCACCAAGAACGCTGATTATAAAACAGTTCGTTTAAGAAACCGGCATAATTATCATAAGTCATACATTCCGACAACAATGCCGCTTTCATCGAATTTTTATCAAGAGGAAAATTAACAAATATTACCCTCAGCAATCCCTTATCAACATATTCTCTGACAATGAAAGGCATTATATCCAAATGAAAATCGGCACAATGCGGACAGGTAAGTGAGGAATATTCAAACATTGTCAACGGAGCACTTGCAGAACCTACTGCATATTTTTGTGAAACGTTGATAGCAATGTCTTTTGGTAAAACAACAGCAATACCGTTGTATTCAGCGGCATCAGCTATTTGCTTTTTTAAGACAACCGTCCCGTTTTCATAAACAAACCCTTTGTAATTAAAATAAATCACGGCGGATAAAAAGAACATTACAATCAAAGAAAGTGTGCTACTTATTTTCTTTACTATTTCCTCCACAATATCACTCCTGATGGTTGTTATCGGCATAAACGGCACGTCCCAAATTTTCGATTGCCTCGCGCAGTTCGGGACGCTCAATGTTTTTAACTAATTCGGTAATATATGATTCTTCATCGGCAGATACAACAGTTTTTTTTACTTTATCAATCGGTTTTTTACCGATGGAAAAGTTCTCAGGGTTGTCATTTTGCAGTATCTTAATTTTGCTTATGGCTTGATAACCGAAAAAAGCATTGATTTGAGCTATGATTTTTGCTTCGTTTTGTTTTATTTCCATAGCAAAAGCACCGGCTGGAACCGCAATTGTCAAACAGCCGTCGCTCCGCATGTTTGGGGTAAAAACCAATTTTTGCGGCAAACTGTATTGAGCTATTTCCGTACCGACAATACTGTCCCATGAAGACAACAGTTCTGCCTGCATAAATCCGTTTGCCCCCAAAAGCTGACGGGTAATTGGCAGTGCTGTCTGGGCAATGCTGGTCAAGCCTTTGGCATTGTGCTCCGTATTTATGGTAATTTTACGAGCCATTTATTCTGTATCCTTTTTCGTGATTGTTTCGGTGTACCGCATCAGCGGATGCTTTTGGCATATTGTATTAAATAATTTTTGCGACGTAATATGGGTATAAATTTCCGTGGTTGTTATGTTTTCGTGTCCGAGCATTTTTTGTACTGAGCGTAAATCAGCATCATTATTGAGCAAGTGCGTGGCAAACGAATGACGCAATACGTGTGGGGAAATTCGTGACGGATAAATACCACATTCCGCAGCCAATTTTTTTAAGTCCTTGTAGAAAGCATCGCGGGTAAAATGCTTGTCTGCAGCGGTTAATGATGGAAAAAGATAGTTGGATGGTGCATTTTTTGCCATAAATTTTTGCCGTAAACTTTCGTATTTCTTCAATGTGTCGACGGAGCGAGCTGCAACCGGTACGATGCGCTCTTTGCTGCCTTTACCGAAAATTGTAACCTGACCTTTGCTGAAATTGATTGCCGTCAGCGGTAGTGCCACCAATTCGGAAACACGCATTCCGGTTGCATACATCAAATCTATCATAACTGCGATTCGCTGAATGCGATAGTCTTTGCTTGCAGCTGCGGTTTCGGTTAGTAGCTTAATTTCATCTACTGTCAAATATTTCGGTAGCGGTTTTTCCTGCTTAGGAGTTAAAATATTTTGCGCCGGATTTTCGTTAATAATCTTCTCAGAATATAAAAATTTGCAAAATTCTTTTATTACAGATAGTTTTCGAGCAATAGACTTTGGAGCGAACAGTTGTGTATGCAGATATTGTATATATGTTTCAATGCTTTGTTTGGTAATTTGGACTGCATTTTCAAAATTACCGTACTGCAAAAATTGCTGCAAGTCATGTTCGTATGCAGCAATTGAGTTGCAGGCAGCGCCCTTTTCAGCCGCCATCATTTGCAAAAAATTATCAATATCTTGTCCGAGCATGTCTATTTATCTAAACTGACAGTAACCTCTTGCAAAATATGTTCGGTAGGCGCCTGTATATCTTGAATAACAACAAAGCCTATGCCTAACACGAGCGCGATTAAAACGGTATATGCAATAATGCGTGAATTATTTGATTTGTTGTAATAGCTTTTCATTTTATCCTTCCTATAAGTATTAAAAAAGATTGATTATATATTAACAATGTTATATGCTGAGGTCAATAGTTAAGAATATAAAAGAAATGAAAATGCCAGAAATAAATAAAATAATACTTCTGGTCGGGTTGATGGGGAGCGGAAAGACAAGTGTCGGAAAGCGTTTGGCACGAAGATTGTCTTTACCGTTTGTTGACGGCGATCAGGAAATTGAAAAAGCCGCCGGTTTATCACTTGTTGATGTACTTAAGTGTTTCGGCGAAAAGGAGTATCGTGCCGGTGAGGAGCGTGTGATGAAGCGTTTGTTGCAAGGAGCACCGTGTGTGCTCGCTTCTGGTGGCGGTTCGTTTGTTGCCGAAGCAACTCGCAGATTGGCTAGAGAAAAAGCACTGACAATCTGGCTTAAAGCTGACATAGATACACTTTATCATCGCACTGCCGGCCGTACCCGTCGTCCGTTTTTGCTGGGTGATAATAATACCGTAAAAAATAAGCTTCAGGAATATATCAAAGAAGAATATCCGTATTATTCCGAAGCTGATATTGTGGTGGAAACCAGTGATGAAAGAGTGGAAAATACCGTGCGTCATGTGGTTGCCGCCATAAACAAATTCTATAAACGTAACAAACAGCAGAGGAAAGAAAATGCGCCCGAGCAATCGCACGGCCGAACAAATGCGACCGTTGGAAATTATTCCTGACGTTAATATTTATGCCGAGGGATCATGTTTAATAAAAGTAGGTAACACCCAGGTTTTATGCACCGCAACCGTTGAGCGCAGCCTACCGGCTTGGTTGAAAGGACAAAATCGCGGTTGGATAACGGCAGAATATTCACTATTGCCGCGTGCCACGCAAACCCGTGTTTCAAGAGAAACCAAAGGAGTTGGTGGACGTACTCATGAAATTCAGCGCCTTATCGGACGTTCCCTACGTGCGGTTACGGATTTGGAGGCAATGCCGGAAATGTGTGTGCAAATAGATTGCGATGTGCTGCAGGCAGATGGCGGAACCAGAACTGCGTCAATTTCCGGCGCATTTGTGGCTTTATATAAAGCAATGCAAAAAATGGTAAAAGACGGTGAGTTGCCTCGTAATCCGATTTGCGAATATATGGCGGCGGTTTCTTGCGGGATTTATGACGGAGAACCGATTCTCGATTTGGAATACATTGAGGATTCGCGTGCCGGAGCCGATACAAATTTTGTGTTGACCGAAAGTGGAAGGATTGTGGAAATTCAAGCAACAGCTGAAGGTGCTACGTTCGGTGAACCTGAGTTTAACGAATTGCTGCGCTTGGCTAAATCAGGGATTCACCAAATTATTCGCGCGCAGAAAAAAGTTTTAGGAGAATAAAATGAGAATAAGCGAAATTTTGTTTGCCAGTCATAATGCCGGAAAAATAAAAGAAATAAAGCAAATGTTGGAACCATTGGGTATCAGTGTTAAAACCGCAGCGGATATGGATTTTCCCGACGTTGAAGAAACCGGCTCAACCTTTGCCGAAAATTCGCTTTTGAAATCTCAAACTATTGCTGCAGCTATCGGTATTCCTTGTCTTGCCGACGATTCGGGATTGTGTGTTGATGCTCTTGACGGTGCTCCCGGAGTATATTCGGCACGCTATGCTCCCAATCGTGATTTTGATAAGGGTATGGATAAACTTTTGGCAGCAATGGCGCAAAGTGAGAATAAAAGTCGCAAAGCTCACTTTTCTTGCGTTATATCGTTGGCTTATCCCGATGGTAAATATAATTTGTTTGAAGGTCGTGTTGATGGTGTTATTGCTGAACATAAAATGCCCGGAGCCGAAGGTTTCGGATACGATCCGCTGTTTATCCCAGACGGTTATGATGTCAGTTTCGCCCAAATGTCTAAAGAAGATAAAAATAAAATATCGCATCGCGGTCGAGCTATGCGTCAGTTTAAAGATTTTTTGACTTCCATGTAAGGACTTTAAAATGAAACGAAAGATTTTTAACATCAATGCGGGAAGCTCATTTGTTGATGTTTTGGCTGAGCGTTATCTGAAAGAATATGAAGGCAATCCAGAAGGCTTGGCTAATGTTTTGTTCTTATTGCCAAACCGCCGGGCATGCCAGAGTTTATCCGATGCGTTTGTACGCTGCCGCGGTTTAACACCGACCATTTTGCCGCAAATAAAACCTATTGCCGAGGCTGATGAAGATGAAGTTCTTCTGACTTTGGATTCTTCGGTGTTGGAAAATTTGCTTCCGGCAATCAATGAAACCGATAGGGTTTTGCAATTTACCAAGCTGATTATGAAAAAATCGGAGCTTGGGCTAGATAAAGTAACGTTGGCTCAAGCATATGTTTTGGCACGAAATCTTGCTTCTTTGATTGATATGACTTATAACGAACAGCTTAAATTTGATAAAATCAAAGAGTTGGTAGATGCCGAGTATGCGGCGCATTGGCAACAGACGTTGGAATTGTTGGAAATTATTATCCGAAATTGGCCGGAAATATTGCGCGAAAACAAAAAAAATGATGTGGCGGAACGGCGTAATTTATTGTTATCTGCAGAGATGGACTTATGGCAAAAAATGCAAACTTCTCAGCGGATTGTTGTTGCCGGAACTACGGCAGCGTTTCCGATATTGAAACAACTTACCAATACAGTATTGAACTTACCGAACGGAGAAGTTTATTTATACGGATTGGATAAATATTTATCGGCGGAAGATTGGGATAAAATAGATGAGAATCATCCGCAGTATGAGCTTAAAGAATTGTTGGAATATCTTCATATATCACGTGATGCAGTGGAAAATATCGATACCGCGTTTTTTACCGTTCGTGAAAAAATTGCGGCTGAGACCATGCGTCCGGCCGAAACAACCGCAGCATGGCGTGATTTAACTTTACATCCGCTGCCCGCAGAGGCATTTACGCATATAAAACTGGTCAATTGCGATGATGTCAGACAAGAAGCGCAGGCTATTGCGCTGATAATCCGTCATACTTTGGAAACTCCGGAAAAAACTGCGGCACTTGTTACAATGGATAGAAATTTATCACGCCGTGTTGTTTCCGAATTGCAAAAATGGAATATTGCCGCCGATGATTCTGCCGGAAAACCGCTGAGCCTGTCGCCGATAGGTATTTATTTGCAGCTTATATGCAAATATATGGAAGAACGTACCGATACGGCGATGATTTCATTGCTTAAGCATCCGTTTACGGCATGTGGAAAAGCTGTGCCGATATTTTATCATAATGTGCGCAAGTTAGAGTATGCTTTGCGTTCAGGTATCGATTTTGATGATGAGCTTCAAAACTTTTATGATGATTTCTGCGCTCGTATCAGGCCATTGATTGACTTATATGAACAGCCTGTTGTCAATTTACAAACCATATTTAAAACTCATATCAGGGTTGCCGAGAATTTGGCTGACACCGACAATAAAAAAGGTGCGCAGATTATTTGGAAGAATGATGCCGGTAATGTCGCAGCCGAATGGGTAAGCGATTTTGCGATACGCAGTGCTGAATTGCAAACCATAAAAACATCTGAATACAGCGCGTTTATAAGAATGATGCTTTCGGAAAAAAGTGTTCGTGCACGTTACGGAACGCATCCGCGGGTTAAGATTTTAGGACCGATTGAAGCCAGACTCACTCAATATGACGTTACCATTATCGGTGAGGCCAACGAGGGTATATGGCCGAAAATACCGGAAGCTGATATGTGGATGTCGCGTCCGATGAAAAAAAGTTTCGGTTTTCCGCTGCCGGAGCGTCAAATCGGTGTAATGGCCGCTGATTTTGCTCACTTGTTGAATGCACCGGAGGTATATATAACTCGTGCCAAAAAAGTAGGTAAAGATCCTACAAATAAATCGCGGTGGTGGTTGCGCTTTGAAACGGTGTTAGAGGCAAATTTCGGCACCAAAGATGATGCTTATTCATTTATTTATGAACAGCCTTATGCATATTGGGCTAAGATGCTTGATCGTATGGAAGAATATCATCCTATATCCGCGCCGCGTCCGTGTCCGAAAGTAGAGCGGCGACCTAAAAAATTGTCTGCAACCAATATTGAGCGTTGGATGCGCAATCCGTATGAGATTTACGCTAAATATATTTTGAATTTGCGTCCGCTGGATGAGCTGGATACTGAACGCGATATGAGAAACTATGGCACAATTGTCCATAATATTTTAAAAGAATACAACAATTCGCACGATAAAGACAAATATCCCGATAATGCGCTTAAAGAGTTACTTGAGCGTGGCAGGGAAGCGTTTGCCGCAGATGAAATTCCGCCTGAAAACATGGCTTTTTGGTGGCCGCGCTATGTTAAAAATATGGAATGGGTAGTAGCTCAAGAACGAGTCCGCCGCGGAAATATTGCGCAGCTATACAATGAGCGCCGCGGAGAGATATCTATGTCCGGCCCGCTGGGGAGCTTCGAAGTTTTCGCCGATGCCGATAGAATCGAAAAACTAAAAGACGGCACACTTAATATTATTGATTATAAAACCGGAAATGACAGTCGTAAAACAAATGAAGTAATCGGCGGAAAAGCACCACAGTTGCCGATAGAAGGCCTTATAGCACAAAAGGGAGGCTTTAAGGATATTGCGCCGGCACAAATCAGCAGTTTACAATACTGGGCGCTGAAAGATGAAACCTTATATGAGGTTAAAGATGCAGATTGTCTTAAATCAATGGAAATAATCGAACAAACCATCCAAAATCTGATAAATGCTTATGCTAAAGAAGAACAGCCGTATTTGGTAAAGCCTCGTCCGTCTGATGTTGATGGCTATTCCGATTATGATCATCTGTCGCGTTTGGATGAATGGTGCGTTCACGGCAATAAAACGGAGGAATAAAGATGGACGAACAATATTTTACCGAACAAAAAAAAGAGCTTGAAAAGTATGCTACCCGAGATCAGCGAGATGCGGCAGATCCGGCTAAATCGGTATGGGTAGAAGCTTCTGCCGGTACCGGTAAAACCAAAGTTTTGACGGACAGAGTTTTACGTTTGCTCCTAAATGATGTTAATCCGATTCGTTTGCTGTGTCTCACTTATACCAAGGCTGCTGCTGTCGAGATGTTATCTCGTATTTCTCAACGTTTGAGCGAATGGGCGGTGGAAGATGAAGTCGAGTTGGAAAAGAGTCTGAATGAATTATTGGGAGAAGAAATTAAGTCTGCTGCGGAATTATGCAATTATCGGCAAAAAGCTCGGACGTTGTTTGCCAAGCTGTTGGATACCCCGGGCGGAATCAAAGTTCAAACGCTGCATAGCTTTTGTACCGATGTGCTGAAACGCTTTCCGCTGGAGGCCGGCATTTCTCCATATTTTACCGTCTTGGAGGAGCAAGAGGTGCAAAAAGTTTTGACGCAGATTAAAGCAGAAATAGCAAGCGAGGATGAAACAGCAGCAGATCAGTTGCTTGTCAATGCGCGCACCTATCTTATGAACAATACTTCGGAATTTACATTTGCCACCATGATTCAGAAAATTATTTTCAATCGCCGCAAGATGGGAAAAGTTATGGCAAATTATAGGGGTTTATCCGGATTCTTAGAGGCATTATCAGTCAAATTAGGTGTTAAAGATGATGATACCGACGAAAGTTATGTGCGAGATTTTATGGATTCGCTTCGTGAAAAACTGTCGGAGATACGCGCCAATATCTCCGCTTTAAATTTTGGCGGTGTACGTGATGTTGCCAAAGCAAATAAATTGGCGGATATAGTGGCCGGAAACTTTAGCACTGACGATTATGACAGTTATAAAGGCTGTTTCTTAAAGGCAGATAACCACGTATTCTCAGATGAAAAATTTATCGCTTCGCAAAAAGCACAAAAGATTGATGCAAATGTACTGGAAAGATTAAAAGAGGAAGCAATACGTTTGGAAAATTTTGAGCAAAAACGTTTGAAACTGAAACTTTATCAGTCAACCAAGGCTGCTTTTATATTGGCACAGGAAATTAATCGCCGCTACGAGGAATATAAAAAATCACAGTCCGGAATGGACTTTGAAGATCTGATTTATCATACGCGTAATTTATTGGAAAAATCCGATTCCAGACAATGGGTTTTGTATAAGCTTGATGGCGGTATTGACCATATTTTGGTAGACGAAGCGCAAGATACTTCGCCGGAGCAATGGGATATAATCGGTAGCCTGAGTGAAGATTTTTTCAGCGGTATCGGACAGCGTGATATTAATCGTACCCTGTTTGTGGTTGGCGATCGCAAACAATCCATTTATAGTTTTCAAGGAGCGGATCCGGATAAATTCGATATAATGTCCCAAAAATTTGCCGACAAATCAAAGCAAGCCGATAAACCGTTTAAACGAGTAAATTTGGAAATTTCGTTTCGTTCTGCGCCGGCGATTTTGGATTCGATTAATCAAATTTTTGCTACCGAACAAGCTGCTGATGGTGTGGTAATTGAAAATCATAAAGTTGCGCATAAACCGTATCGCGTCGGGCAGTTTGCCAAAGTTACGATAATGCCGCTGCTCGAACCGGAAAAAAACGAAAAGGTGCATACTGAAAACGAATATTTGCGACCGCCGGTAGAACGAGTTTATCAAACTGCATTAGTAACACAGATGGCTGAAAAAACTGCTCACAAAATACGGCAGATGATTGATGAAAGTGCAGATTCTTTAAAACCTTTGCATTACCGCGATATTATGGTTTTGGTTCGCACCAGAAACGATTTTGTTGAAGAATTTATCCGTGCTTGCGAAAAGGAACATATAAATATATCCGGTGCAGATAAAATGGTTCTTTCTGAACATATTGCTATTCAGGATTTAATATCCCTCGGCAAGTTTTTATTATTTCCGCAAGATAGTCTTTCATTAGCCGAGGTTCTGACTTCTCCTCTATTTTCCATAAATGAAGAATTGTTGGAGGATTTGTGTTACGGACGTGAGTGCGGAGAAGAACTATGGGACAGAATGCGGAAAGAGCCGCGTTGTGCTGAAATATACAGTCAGTTGACAACTCTCCTAAATAATTTGGACTATGTACGACCGTATGAGTTATTTAATTTGGTGTTATCGCAGATGGGGGGAAGACGCAAATTTATTGAAAGAATGGGACGCGAAGTCGAAGATGCACTCGATGAATTTATGAATTTAACCATTGATTATGAACAGCATCAAATACCATGTTTACAAGGGTTTATTGCGTGGTTTGGTGAATATAAGCGTGAAATAAAACGCGAGAGCGATGATCAGGAAACCGATGCCGTGCGCTTATTGACGGTACATCACTCTAAAGGATTACAATCTCCTGTAGTTTTTTTGCCGGATACCGGAACTGTACCGCAAAATGATAGATCCAATGATTTTTTGCAAGATGATGATTTAGGTTATTATCCACTTAATTCAGGATATTATGATGATATATGTACCGAAATCAACCGAAAAAATCGGCAAAAGTCGATGAAAGAATATCATCGATTGCTATATGTGGCCTTAACTCGTGCTGAAGATCAGCTCATTATTGGAGCATACGGTAAGAAAAATGCAGAATCATGGTATGAATTGTGCCGCAACGCCCTTGCTTCAGCTGATGATGCAGATAGTGATGAAATTATAAAAATATCAAAAGAATATATACCCAAAAAGCACAAACACAAAAAAACAATTGCCAATAGTGAAACTCCGTTTGAATCTTGGATTTTTGCAAATATGGAACCGGAAAGAGCTTTGGCTAAACCGTATACTCCGTCTAAAGAAGACAATGATGAAGAACCGGATTCGTCATCTCCTTTGACCTCGGGGCAAAATTTTTATCGTCGCGGAACACTTATTCACCGTTTGCTGCAGTTTTTGCCGCAAAACACCGGAGATCGTGAAAAGGCAGTTGATTTATATTTGCAAAAATACGCCGCTGATTTCAGTATGTCGGAATGTCGGCAAATAAAAACTGAAGTTATGACTCTAATTGATAATCCGGAATTTTCTGAATTGTTTGGTAAATATTCAAGAGCTGAAGTGCCGATTATGGGCGAAGTTGATGGTAAGATTATTTCGGCGCAGCTAGATCGTTTGGTGGTGTTGCCGGATAAAATAATGATTGTCGATTTTAAAACCAATCGTCCAGCCGGTCAATCAATCGAAGATACGCCTCGAGTATATATAAACCAGCTTGAAACTTATGCAAAGCTGACGGCTGAAATATATCCGCAAAAGCCGATAGAAACCTATATATTATGGACCAATGAAACCAGATTAATGCGGGTTGCGTAAAAAAGTGTTGTAATTATTTTGATTATATTTAATATAATAAAAAAACGAACTATATATATTGCAAAATTAATCATATAAGGAGAAAAAAATGACACAACCTTTAACAGACAGCCAGTTCAGCGAAAATGTATTGAATGCCAAAGGATTGGTTTTAGTGGACTTTTGGGCGGAATGGTGCGGACCTTGTCGTCAGCTCGGTCCTATTTTGGAAGCAATAGATAATGAGATTGGCAAAGATGTTAAAATCTATAAAATGAACGTTGATGATTCACCGGAAATTGCAGGACAACTGGGGATTCGCAGTATTCCTACTATGTATCTGTTTAAGGATGGCAAACAGGTAGACGTTAAAGTAGGCTTAAATACTCAATCTGCCATTCAGGATTGGGTTCAATCATATAAATAGAAATACTTGCAATTTTTAGCAGGTGTACTGATATAAAATCCGCAGGCAAGAGAATTGTTTGCGGATTTTACTTGAGTAATTAAAAATGCCGCTTTATTTAAGCGGCATTTTTATACATTTGTTTCAGAAAACTATTTGCTTTCCGCAACTTCGCTCTCTGCTTTTTCGGCTTCGGCTGCAGCAGCTTTTTCAGCAGCAACGCGAGCCAAATCTTTAGCACCTTTAGCGTTAATATCACGATCAACCAATTCAATAATTGCCATCGGAGCGCAGTCGCCATAACGGAAACCTGACTTCAGAACACGGGTATAACCGCCGTTGCGTTCCTTATAACGTTCGGCTAAAGTAGAGAAAAGTTTGGAAACAACTTCATCGTTGCGCAAGAAACCTGCAGCCAAACGGCGACTGTTTAAATCACCTTTTTTTGCATAAGTAATCATTTTATCGGCAAAAGTACGAAGTTCCTTTGCACGGGTCAAAGTAATGGTAATTTGTTCGTGCGTCAACAATGCACCGGTCAAATTAGAGAACAAAGCTCTTCTTTGGCTTTTCGGCATATTAAATTTTCTATGTGCATCACCATGTCTCATTGGTGTTTTCCTTTCATTTTCTCTATGCTTTGCATGACAAAGCGGATTAATACAGTGCTTTTACTACGGATGCCGTAATGGCTCATACATAAAAGCGATTCGTTTTTCGAGAGTCTTCGTACCACATAAATTTTTGAATTGCAAGCGGAATCTACAGAATAAATCAATAAAAAAAGCCCGCAAGTGCGGGCCACGCAATAGTCTGCTCTCTTTTTTATCTGGAGCGTTTGGATAACTGAGACATAACCTGTTTCGTTGAATCGCTGACATTTGTTGCCACAATTTCTCTCAAGCTTAGAGCTTCAACTCTTCCGTGTGAAATTTGTTTAATATCTGACGGCAATCCTGAGGATAAACCAATTTGCAAAGCCTTTACCAATGCTCCTACCGGTGTTTTGTTAACCAGAAATTCAGCCGCTTTGCCTTCAACATACTTAGCTAAAGATTTTGGAGTGGCAAAGAGAACGTCAATGGCAGCTCTTGCTTTTTCTGATAAACTGAGAGAATCATTTTGCTCACTAATCAGCAGCGGATTGTTAAAGCCGCGTTCAATAGCCTCCACCAGCGGATTTTGTAAAGACGGAACATTTTCTGCTTCCTGCATCGGCACCATCGGCTGAGCAAAAATCTTTTTGAACGCATTCAAACTTGCACCGGAATACTGTTCAACTGCCTGTGCATAATCCTTCATCGGTGTTAACGGTAATTCGTAATTACTTTCCAATGCTTCTTTGGGCGCACCGGATAGCTTTCTCTCAGCTGTCGAAATATTGGTTTCGACTAATTTCGCACCTCCTAACGAAAATATATGTGCTTTCTCTCCACTCATCTCTCAAATTCCTTTTAAAAACAACATTTGATGAAACTAATTCATCCTTTTGTCTAACTTTAACATGTATAAAATATTTTGTCAAGAGAAATCGAAAAAAAATTATAATTTGTGATAAAAGTAACTATTTTGTTACGAAATATGCGTAAAATCTGCGTAAAATAAACCTATAAAAGGAACGATTAATATGTCTTTATTTAAGTCGATTGCCACCTTTGGTGGATTTACCCTTGTCAGCCGCGTTACCGGTTTTGTGCGTGATATGGTGTTGGCATATTTTATGGGAGCCGGTGCCATGGCCGATGCTTTTGTGGTAGCGTTTAAATTGCCTAATTTATTCCGCAGTCTGTTTGCCGAAGGTGCTTTTACCAGTGCGTTTGTGCCGCTTTTTTCACAAAAATTGGTGGGGGAAGGCAAAAAAAGAGCGGTGTTTTTTGCTGCGCAGGCGATGATGATTTTGGCGGTGATTGTCGGTCTGTTGGTGCTTTTGTTTGAATTACTGATGCCTTATGTCGTAATAGTTTTGGCACCCGGTTTTCATGATGATGCTGGCAAAATCGAATTGGCGGTACAGCTTTGCCGCATCACTTTTCCGTTTTTACTGTTGATTTCCATTGTATCTTTTCAGGGTGGAATACTTAACTCGTTTGAAAAATTTGCGGCACCGGCAGTGGCGCCGGTAATTCTGAACATAACTATGATTTTATCGGCATTTGTGTTTGTGCCTTTCATGCCGACTGCAGCACACGGATTCGCACTCGGTATAACGGCTGCCGGTGTTTTGGAAATGCTTTGGTTGTATTTTAATTTGCGGCGTATTGGAGTTACCCTGCATCCGTATTTGCATTTGATTAAAATTATGCGTAATCCGGAAATTAAAACATTATTCAAGCGCATAGCACCCGGAGTTGTCGGGGCAGGTATATATCAAATCAATATGGCTGTTGATACGATTTTGGTATCGCTTGCCGGAACCGGAGCAATTTCTTGGCTGTACTATGCCAACCGTTTGCAACAACTACCTCTCGGTGTGGTCGGAGCAGCAATCAGTGTTGCTCTTTTACCGATTCTCTCAAAGTATTTGAAAACGGATGATTTAGAAAATGCGCGTGCCACTCAAAACCAAGCAATCGAATACGGCTTGTTGCTGTCACTGCCGGCGGCTGTGCTGCTGATTGTGTTGGCTCACCCGGTGGTAAAATTTTTGTTTCAACACGGAGCGTTTGCCGCAAATGATGCAAAGATGACGGCATATGCGGTAATAGCCTATTCTATAGGGTTGCCGTGCTATGTTTTGACCAAAGCCTTGATGCCTAATTTTTTTGCCAGAGGCGACACGGTAACACCGGTTAAATACAGCTTTTGGGTCTTTGTTACCAATTTAGTATTCAATATTATTTTGATGCAAAAGTTCGGACATGTCGGGATTGCCATGGCAACGACGATTGCGGCCTTTGTTTCGCTCGGACAATATATTGTCGGACTTAAAAAACGCAGTTATTGGCATTTTACGGCGCCACTTATCAAGCAAACGATAAAAATTATCGTCGCATCGTTTGTTATGGGAGTAGGGGTTTGGTTATCAAACGCCTTATTATTGCAGCACTTTTCGCTGTTTCTTAAGAGCAAAATGTATCTTTTCTGCGGTTTGGCGGTTGACGGTATAATTGCACTTGTAATTTTGCTGATAATGGTTAAAATATTGCATATTATAGATTTTCGGCAGTTGTTGAATATGGCAAGGAGAAAGCATGACTAAAGCAACAAAACGCGATAATAATAAGAATACTGCGACTTGGAAAGATAGGTTTGATATCAATTTCTTGGCTGTAAAAACGCTGTCTTTTGCTAAAGTTCGGCGAAAGTTTATTGATTTCGGTAAAAGGCTTCGGCAAGACTATTGGCCAAACGCAGCTAATTCTGTTCGAAATTATTCCGGCAAAATAAAACTGAAATTTCTAAGCGCTGAAAAATGGTTGCTTAAACTGATTCGCCATTGGCGATTCTTAACGATATTTTTGCCGTCATTTATATTTTTCTACTACTTAACGGGAAGTATGATCGCCGAAAAAATAGACGTTTCTACCGAATATAAACCGCAATCCAAGCATTTGCCGATGTTTGAAACGGCAGAAACGATGTCTTTTTTACTCAAACGAGAAGTTGATGATAAAATGTGGACCCCGAATTTGCCATTTATCTTTCCGGCCTATGTACTGGATAATATGCCTAATTTTCAAATTGGAATTGTCCGCGGAGTAAAAGAAGTAATTCCGGCGATTCGCAATTTTGAGCGCAATACCGATGCCCAGAGAAAAGATATAAAGTACGCTTATAAATTGCTCGCTTATCCACCTGATATATGGTTGATGTCACGCAAAGGCAATTTTAATTTGGCTCCGTCGTCTAATGCGCAATATCGCAAAGCTGCAGCGGAATTACATCGTTTCGGTAAAGACGGAGCATTTTTTTCGATAAGCAAAGATTTAGATATTTTGTTACAAAAAATCAGTAAAAACTTGCAAAATATAGTGACTCGCAATGCAGAACAACAACGCGAAAAGTCATCAGACTGGATTGATACCACTTCGGACGATTTGTTTTATTTTGGTAAGGGGTATGCTTTTGCGCTGTGGCAAATTTCTAAAACGGCAGGTGCTGATTTTAAGGAGATAATTTTGAAAAATAATCTTTATATCGAGTGGACATATTTGGTTAATTCTCTCAAAAAAGCTGCGGAACTTGATCCTTTTGTAGTACGTAACGGAACTTCGGACAGTACATTTGTGCCGAATCATCTGTTGATGCAGAATTTTTATTTGCAACGGGCGATAATCTCTGCCGAGAGAATTCGCCTTGGATTATCGGAAGAAACAAATGCAGATTAAAGTAGAAGAACTTAGTGATATCATAAATTTCTATCCGCAGCAGACAATTGATGTTGATGGTAGAATTTTAGTGGCAAACAAAAATATTATACCGTCTGCCGCATTGTGTCGTAATATTTTGGAACTGGATGCGGCAATGCGGATTTTGCTGACAGCAGATTTAATTTCCGTAAAGCATACCGCAACGGATATTGAAACTTTCAAGATGCTGATTATGGCGGAAATTGATGACTATTTTACCATTCCTTATTGCGTATCAGGTCCGGCTGATAATTTACCCATAAAAGATTATGCCGAAGCTTTGGCAGATGCCATAATTCGTCCCACCTTAAAGCGCGATAAAGGTGATATCATCATTCACAATATCGATAACGGAACAATGGAAATGTCTTTTGCCGGGCATTGTGCCGGTTGCCCTTATGCACAAAACACATTACATAATGTGGTTGCAAAAACTTTTATGCGCTACTTGCCGCAGATAACGGAAATAAAATTACGGGAGAAAAAATGAAAACACTAATCGTATGTTTGCTTTCTTTCCCTTTTATCATCGGAACCGCTTCGGCAGAAATGATCACAGAATATGAAGATGGCGCTTTGATTATAAAGAAAGCCTCAACAAATGAAGCCAAAGATTTTTTTCGGCGCTACCCCTATGAATATGCAGTGCAACAGGCGGAAATACCTAAAATTTATTTTAAGAAGTTGCCGTACGATTGGAATCTAACACCGGAAAATGCAGCTAAAAACCGTACTTTTATTCGAATTCTGCTGCCGCTTGTCTTAAAAGTAAATGAAGAAATATTACAAGACAGAAATAAAATTATTGAACTTTACGGTAAGCTTGATATAGAAGGCCAACTTTCTAAGCAAGACGAGGAATATATTCGAAAACTTGCTGTGGCATACGATGCTTATACGCCTATGAAAGGCACTGAAGGACTGAAAATTCTAATAAAGCAGCTGATAAATAAAGTAGATTCCGTGCCTCCTTCAATTATGATTTCGACTGCTGTAATTTATTCAAATTGGGGAACTTCAAAATTAGCTGTGGAAGATAATTCTCTTTATAAAGATGAAGTTTGGTACACCAATCAAGGGCGCAAACCGCAGGATGACGATGACGGTGATTACCGATATAAAATATATACCGATCTGGAAGATTGTATCAGAGCGCGCGCTTTAAAGATAAATTCTCATATCAATTATGATTATTTTCGCCATACGCGTTTACATCAGCGGAAAATGGGAAAAGATCCCAACGGTGTAAGTTTGGCTGCACAGATGATGTTTGACAGTAACGTAAAAAACATCAGTGGTATGATTGATTACACGCTTTCTTTCTATAAATTGGAATATACGGATTCGTCTCCGCGATTGGTTGATTTTATCGCCGATGAGCAAAAATAGAACACAAGGAATAAACAATGTTTATCAGTTTGAATAAAAAAATTTTATACAGTTTATCAATTTTTACGGTTTTACTGATAATCGTATTTTTTGTCATCTTCATAAACTTTTATAATCAAAAAATGCAAGATAGTCGGAATTCGGTATATTTACGGAATCAATATGTGGTTGAGTTGCTGATGGACAATATTCAGATGCAAAGCATTATTTCCGAAATTGCACAGCGAAGTCCGCACCTGATGCAAAACAAATATTATAATATCAGCGGTGAAAAAATTGATTTGGCTCAGCGTGAGCTGACTAAAGAACAAAAATTAAGTGAAGAATTGCGCAAAAATTATAGCAGCAATCAAGAAGCCGTGATAATCGGAGCTAAAATCGTCGTAATCGGTTTATCGGTGGTATTATTATTGGTTCTGATCATTTTGATATTTCTGAACCGCTGGGTAATACATCCTTTAACCGGACTTATCAGTATCAGTAACGCAGTTTCTTCAGGAATTTTCTCGAGCCGTTTGCCGGAGCAAAAACATCGCCTGTTTCAAGACGAATTTGATATACTTTATAAAACTTTTAACCAAATGTTGGACAGCATCGAAAATAATATTGAAGAAACCAAGATGCGTGAAAAATTTTTGCAACAACTTATTGATGCCATTCCCGACGGTATTCGTGTGATAGATACAAATTATAACGTAGTCATAGCCAATGCGGCATTTTATAAATTGTTTGAATTGAGACAATCCTGTATTGGGCAAAAATGCCATATTGCCTACGGTTATAAATGTGATACTTGCCCGCAAAGCCATTATGATTGTCCAATAAAATATACTAAAGATAAAGAAGAAGTATTTCATGCCATTCACGAAGTTGGTAAAATGCCGTTGTATGTCAATGCGGCAAAATTGCATTTCGGTAAAAAGAATAATGAATACTATATTATTGAAGCTATACATGATTTAAGCCGTGATGTAAGTTTTTCACATCAGCAAAAGGTATCTTCTTTGGCATTCCTTTCTACTTCTTTGGCACATGAGATGAAAAACAATTTAGGGGCAATTCGCTTGATTTTGGAGGCTGTTTTAAGTGAAGATGAAAACAAAGATATAATCAATGCAGAATATAAAAAATACCTACAAATGGCTTATAAGCAGATGGATGAAGTCATTCAAATACCGGAGAGATTATTGAAACTTGCGCAATATTCGGATAAAGAAATAGATACCATAGATGTTGCTGCGGCC
Organism: Alphaproteobacteria bacterium; assembly: GCA_017444525.1. Classification (GTDB taxonomy): domain Bacteria; phylum Pseudomonadota; class Alphaproteobacteria; order RF32; family CAG-239; genus RUG410. The sequence continues at coordinate 98,873 of JAFSWL010000022.1, read as the reverse complement.
GTTAAGGATATTCTTCTGATGGTTGATTATGAAGCTAAACGCAACGGTATTGAATGTGTGCAAGAAATAGAAAACGGTTTAATATTCAGCGGCAATGAAACTGATTTTAAGATGATGCTCTTAAATTTAATTCAGAACGCATTGAAAGCAATGCCTGACGGAGGTAAACTTACTGTTACCGCGGCAAATAAACGCAGTAATGCCGTAATAACCATTAGCGATACTGGTATTGGAATCGAGCCGCAAAAATTAAAACGTATTTTTGAGCCTTTTTATTCAGCAAACAGCAAAATTAAAAGCTCAGGTTTGGGATTAGCTATCGTCAACAGCTTAGTTTCCAAAGTTCATGGTAAGATCTCGGTAAAAAGCAACGTCGGTAAAGGTACGGAGTTTAAAATAAGAATACCGCTTCGCCATGGTAAGCGCAAAAAATCATAAAGCACATGGACCGATAATATCATTGTCTATGCGTTTTTCTTCAATTCCATAAGGGTCTTGGTGGATAATGACTTGGGCATTCGGATACATTTGGACGATTTTATGTTCGGCGCGCTCGGCTATTTCGTGTGTTTTTAACAGTGAAAGCTCGCCGTCAAATTCCAAATGAATTTCGAAAAATAATCTGGAGCCGGAAATGCGGGAACGCAAATCATGATATCCTTTTATTCCGTCTATCTTAAGAATCTCACGTACGATTATGGCTTTTATTGAATTATCTACTTCTTTGTCGGTAATTTCAGCCAAAGCTTTTTCGGCAATTTTGAAAGCGGTAAAAATCAAATAAAACGACACAAGCACAGCAGCCAATATATCAAACCATGTCCAGCCTAACCAGTGTACTACCGATAATGAAAATAAAACTGTAATGTTAGCAGCCAAATCTATAACATAATGAGAACTGTCGGCCTCAATTGCCTGCGAATGAATGCGCCGAATAACATATTTTTGAAACATAATCAAAAGTAAGGTTATCAACAAACTTACGATCATAACACACACACCGATAAAAGTTTGTGTAAGAATAACCGGATGAAAAAAACGATAGAAGGCATCATATAAGATAAAACAAGCAGAGCCGCTGATAAAAGCCGCCTGAATGAGTGCACTCACGGATTCCGCTTTGCCGTAGCCATATCGGTGATCACAGGTCAAAGGCCTGTCCGAATATATTACGGCCATGAAAGTAATAACGGAAGAAAGTACATCAGCCAAACTGTCCGCCGTTGAAGAAAGTATTGACAGAGAACCGGTTGTAAAAGCTGCCGCAGCTTTTATTATGGTTAATAAACAAGCTGTCGTAACACTGGCAATTGCCGCTGCACGCTTATACTGCGATTCGCTTAAATTTTTATTTGATGATTTCAAGAAGCATCTCCATTTTATCATTATCAATTACCGCAGCTTTATTACCTAAAAATTGCGCCAACAGTTTCAAGTGCTTGTTCGGATTATTTTTATCAAGGCGATAAGCCACATAAGATTTATCAGATGTTTTATAAAATTCAATATCAGCATAATTTCCGCCTTCGATATCTAAATGCAGAGTTTTTTGCGGTGTTGTGGTTGGCTTATCGGTTATTTCAATAAACGGCACATTGAGCAAAACCTTCATTAAATCGGTTAAATACATATCATCTTCCGGATTTTGGCTACGATCATAAGGCCTGCCATAACGCAAATCCCACACATTGGAATAAGTCCATTTATGCCAATCCAAATCCATATCTACAAAATCGGCACTTATTTCCCAAACCTGAAATTGATTGTCAAAACGCATATATGCAGCTTTAGCACTGCGCCCGATATCAATATTGATATCTCCGAGCAAAAAACTGAGAATCAAGTCATCACCGTTTTGCAGATTTACGGAAATAACACCGGAGTTTTCATCTTCAAGCGGCAACAGATTGAAAAGTGCCAGATTTTCCGCCTTATTGCTTTTACGTGCAAAATAGCGTGCATCGGCAAGTGTGGTCAATAAACGGCGAATACGTTCCTGATATACCGGTAAATCAGGCATGCTATCGAGTGTCCAAGCACCGTTATCATAACGAAAACTCAATTCGGTTTTGTTCGTTTTTAGCACAATATGGTTTACGTTATTCAAATTTTTTGACAGTTCCGGAAATACCTGTTTATTTTCATAAGCATCTATACTGCTGCGATTAACCGCATAAATTGAAAGCAATGCCCCTGCAAAAATCAGCAGGCAGATACCGCTCAAAATCAGTAATTGCCGATTAATCTTAAGAGTAAATGAATAAGCTGATTTGTGTTGCAGCAAACGAACAATCAAAAACAATAGCAAAATAATACCGCCGATTGAAGGCAATAGCCAGATATTGATAAAATTGACACGGGCCGCCACGGTACGGATACTCTCATAAGCTCTGGTACGTGCTTCGCTCAACTGTTTTTTATAGTCATTAAGCTGGTTTCTTATTTTGGAGATGGCAGCCATCTCGTCGGCCGTGAAATTATCACGCCCTTCAAATTCTTTTTTGCCCCAAACTTCCTGAATAGCTTTTTTGGCTGCGTCAATTTGCTCGAAAATTTTTTCTTCTTGCTGTTTGTATTGCAATGAATCCAAGCGCCGAATCAGCTCAATATCTTCGAATCTTCGCGCCGGAACACGTTTGCCGCGAAGACCGATAAGTGATTTATCTCCGGTCAGATAGTCAAGAGCATTGAGCAAGATATTGGCATTATCAAACACAGATGTAACATATTCGCTGTCAAGCAAATATATTTTATCCATCCAAAATCTGTCGTACAAAAAATCGGAATCGGTAAAAACAACCACGTCATAGGGATTATCCGGCTCCAGACCGATAATTTCCGCTGCCATAAATTTATTGTTATTATCAGGCTGAAAATCTTTCAGTACTTCCTGCGGATTCAAGCCGTCTATAACAACACTTGATGATACCATTGCCGAGATATCTCCGGCTTTGAGCAACGGATAAAAGGCAATTTTCCCGTCTTTGTATTTTTGTAAATCAGGCATAATTGCCGAAGCGGAAGCCAACATAACCTCTTGCAGATTTTTAGTAATCGGGTGTTTTGGATTCATGGAGTCCCGATGCAGGCGGAATTGGATTACGTCTTGGGAAAATACAGGATTTTGAGTATAATCCGTCGTAGCATCAACCGTAATTGAATTTTGCAAATCTGCGACCACAAAATCTTTGTAAAACTTAAAATTCCATATTTTTTCAAAAAAGTCGGAGTGCGATGCGGAAAGAAACTGTTGAATCGGAGCATATAATCGTGAGGCTTCGTTTGCCGGATCAAGCACCAAAACAATTTTTCCTCCCTGATTGGCATAGATTTTAACTTTTTCTAATGTTTCTTCGGTTAAAAATTTTGGGTAAAAAATCAACACGGCGTCAAATTGATATTTTTCAAAATCTTGAGGTGCGGTAATATGGTGAATACGGTAATCTTTATCCAAAATATTTATAATTTCCCAAGCGCCGTCCAGCATAATGTTTGGATCATCGGAATTTCTACCGAAAATCGGCAGACTTGTTAATATTCCTAAATTTTTCTTAACTTTGCCGAGCTGATGAATTTTGGTTGAAATATCCTGTTCCAGACGACCGAACTGATCGGTTGCAAAAAATGCGATAACCTCTTTGTTTTGCAAACTATCCTCAAGAGTCATACCGAATAAGGCGCTCTGATTCAAATCTATCAGCGGAATTGATTGTAAACCGTCGGCTATGGCAAGATCTTCTTCTTTGCTTAAGAATTCCGGATAATAAACTTTATAATCAAATTTACCGTTGCTGTTACTTTTATATTTATGCAGCAAAATGCGTATATTGTCGAATTGTTCTCGTAAATCTGGGTTGCGTTGTCCTAAAATCGGAGAAAAATACAGTCTGGCGACAATAGGTTCTTTTATGTTTTGTAAAATATCCACGGTGCTTTGCGTTAAGGTGTAGTTTTTTTCGGCGGTGCCGTCATATTGAAAGTTTGTTGTAAGATTATTGGCAAGAATATTAATGCCAAAAAATGCAATCAGCAGCATCAACCATGCCGAAACCGTATAAATATGGCTGCTTGATTTGAGCCAGCCTGAAGTGCCGGCGGTCTTGAAGTTAATAATCAGTATGGTTGTATAATTACCGAATACGATCAGTGATAAAAAGAAAATAATATCACGCAGTTCAAGTAAACCGTGAGTAAGCTTGTCAAAATGTGTTATAAAACTGAAAGAAGCCACGACATCAATCATTGAATCCGGCAGAAACATTCTGAAAAACGACAACACGTATTCCATTCCGCTCCAAAAGAACATCAGGTTTGCAATAACCGAAAGTACCAGAGCAATTATCTGATTTTTAGTCAGAGCCGACATAATCTGTGAAATTGCCAGCATACATCCGGCCAAAATAAAAGCGGCGCAATATCCCATGAAAATTACAAAATTATCGGGAACACCGAGAGCATTAACCGTAATCCAAAACGGAAAAGTGAATAACAATGCCAAACTGCAAAAAATCCACGCGGCAAAAAATTTGCCCAATACCAAAGCCGTAATTGATATCGGCATTGTTGCAATTTGCACGATGGTCTTGGAGCGAAATTCTTCTGACCACAAGCGCATGGATATACCAGGAATAAACAACAAATACAGCCATGGTATAAAAGCAAACATTGCTAACAAATCAGCTTGTCCTCGATTGAAAAAATCACCGAAATAAGTTGTAAAAGATGCATTCAACAAAACAAAACAAAACAAATAAACATAAGCAAGCGGTGAAACAAAATAACGGATAAGCTCATTTTTGGTAACTGTCATAATTTTACTAAGCATCATGGTTCTCCTTGTGAGTTAATTTACGGAAGGCATCAGCAATAGAACGAGTTTTTGTTTGCTTTAATAAATCGTCGAGAGTACCGTCTGATTTGATTTTGCCCTTGTCCAAAACGATTATGCGGTTGCATACGGACTCTGCTTCTTCCAGCAGATGAGTGGAAATGATTATGGTTTTATCCTTAGCCATTTTTTTGATAAGGGAGCGGATATAATCTTTTTGGTTTGGATCAAGTCCGTCGGTAGGTTCATCTAAAAGCAAAATCGGCGGGTTGCTTAAGATGCTTTGAGCAAATCCTACGCGGCGCTGATAGCCTTTGGACAATGTTTCTATTTTTTGCGACATAACATTGACTATATTTGCCGTCTTAGCCGCAGTGAGTACCGCATCTTTATCGAGACCGCGTAACTCCGCCATATAACAGAGAAAGCGTTTGACCGATATATCGGCATAAAGTGGGGCTCCTTCCGGCAAAAAACCGATATGGGCTTTGGCAAAAATCGAAAATTGCCTGATATCCTTGCCTAAAATCTCAATTGTACCCGAAGTCGGAGCCAAATAGCCCGCTATCATGTTCATTAGAGTCGATTTACCGGCACCATTAGGTCCCAATAGGGCAATAATATCGCCGGTCTGAGCCTTAAGATTCAATTTATCCGAGGCATGAATATTACCGTAATTTTTGCATAAATCTTTAACAATGATGGTTGATTTTTCAGATTTTTTCATAAATTTCTCCTCCGCTCATCGGCTCAATTACGCCGGTTGTTGTAGGGTAAGTTAAAGACAGTCCGTATAGACGTCGCACGGCATTAAAAGCTGTAGATTGCGCGCCGGCAGCCGTTAAGTTTTCATTCAGTTCAGTAATCGGAAGAACCTGCCGCGGGGCAAAATTCTGTTTGATAAAACGCAATAAGGTAGGATTTTTACACCCTTCGCCGCAGATATAAATATTTGATGGAATGTTTGGCAGAAAATCAAAAGCCGCCTGATAAATTGCTTCGGCAATAAATGCAGTAGCGGTGGCGGCACCGTCTTCAAGCGATAATCCCTCCAGATGTTCTTTTTTATCGGCAAAACACATAATATCGAGTGCTTTCGGCGGCATTTTTTTCAGCAATTTATGTTTAAGCAGCAATTCCATAATCTGCGTATCAGCTTTGCCGGTAATAGCCAACTTGCCTTTATAATCTGTTTGCATATTGGCATGGCGGAAGCACCAGTCTTCTATCATAGCGGTTGCCGGTGCACAGTCAAAAGCCGCAATTTCACCGGATTGACCGAGATAAACCAGACTGGCAACCGTATCTACCGTAATAAATAGTGCCGGCTTTTCTATCATTTGTCCCAAACAGTTGATAAAAGCCGGATATAACGGAGATGCCTGTCCTCCGGAAAGCAAATCCGCTCTATGAAAATGTGTGATAATCTCGTACTCGGAATTATTCGCTAAAATATGCCCGTCTTCCAGCTGATACGAACACTTTTCGTCGGGATTACTGAAGATTGTCAACCCGTCAACACCGCAGCAATCGACTTTGATATCATCTGCGAAATCTTTTATGCAAGCAGCATAAAACAGACTTATGTTTTCTCGTATTTTCTGCACTTCAGGATTGCATTTGAGCTCGCTATAATTCCAACTGCGATGCGCTGCAATCTCTCTGATTTTTATACATAATTCTTCCGGATAATGTACTGTTTGTGTTTTTATAAATTGCTGTACATCGACACCGTCGGTGGCAATAAGTGCCAAATCCGCCGTATTCAATGAGGCATTGCCGTAAACACCGAGTGCGTTTAAACTTTTTATTATCATTAAAAATTAAATCCTGTTGCAATGGTAAAATAATATGCTAGTATACGTTAAAAATTGGTATAAATACGAAAGGACAGAGGATAACCCATGACAAAATTTAAATCGGAATTTTTGAATATTATGCAGGAGCGCGGTTTTTATAATCAATGCACCAATGAAGAGGGGTTTGATATCTACCTTTATGAGTGCGAAAAGACAGGCAAACCGGCAGTGGGATATTTAGGTTCCGATCCGACAGGCGATAGTTTGCATGTGGGGCATATTGTGCCGCTGATGATGTTGCGCTGGTTTCAAAAATGCGGGCATAAACCTCTGACATTGGTGGGTGGCGCAACCGCGCGTATCGGCGATCCATCTGGCAAAGATAAGTTGCGCCCGTTTTTGGATGAAGCTACTTTGGCACACAATGCACAGGGGCTTAAAAAGTCGTTTTCCAAGTTTTTGAAATTCGGTGATGGCCCGACTGATGCTTTGATGGTTGACAATTGGGATTGGTTCAAAAACGTTAATTATCTTGAATTTTTGCGCGATATCGGTACTTGCTATTCGGTAAACCGTATGCTTACCATGGATAGTGTGAAAAGTCGTTTGGAACGCGAACAGCCGATGTCTTTTCTGGAATTTAACTATATGCTTTTGCAAGGCTATGATTTTTGTGTGCTGTTGCAAAAATATGGTTGCCGTGCACAGATTGCCGGTGCTGACCAATGGGGCAACATAACCTCAGGAACCGAACTCGGCCGCCGTCGTTACGATACCGAATTATTTGGCTTCACCAGCCCGATTATTACCGATTCGGCCGGCAAAAAAATGGGCAAATCCGAGGGCAATGCCGTATGGATTAATGAAGATAAACTGCCGTCGTACGACTACTATCAATATTTCCGCAACATCGGCGATGCCGAAGTCGGAAAATGCTTGAGAATATACACCGATTTGCCGATGGATGAAGTTTATCGTTTGGAAAAATTACAGGATAAGGAAATCAACGAAGCCAAAAAGATTTTGGCCTTTGAAGCTACCAAAATTTGTCGCGGCGAAGAAGAAGCCAAATCGGCGCAGGAAACGGCGATCAAAACTTTTGAACAAGGCACGGCCGGTGATGATCTGCCGACGCTTAATGCCGACTTAAATGCCGGTATCGGGGTTTTGGATGCGTTTTTGCAAATCGGTTTTGTGGAGAGTAAAGGCGAAGCGCGTCGTCTGATTAAGCAGGCCGGATTGAAGATTAATGGCAAACCGGTGAGCGATGAGAACTACGTTATTACCGTCGCCGATATGGTTGATGGTGCGGTTAAAATCGCTCAGGGTAAGAAAAAATTTGGACTCATTAAATAGACGGATTGCTGCTAAAAATACGCTCGATTAAAAAAAGTGTTGTTTTCCCCGTCATACTGAGCCGACAGGCAAAGTATCCGGCAACGCCATCAGGTGTTGTTTCGTTCTGTCGGAACGAAATGGATTCTTCACGATGACACTAAGTGTCCGTTCAGAATGACGTAAAAAAATGCGTTATCCGAGCCTTTTTTTATGACTTTATTCAATTACAACTCGAGCTTTTTTACCATAAAATTCCAGCAAACGTCGATAATATCTGAAAGGCATACATTTGCCGTTTTCCATGCGTTTTAATACTTTGAGGCTAAGGTTTGTGGCGATTTGCAATTCCTCGATACTGAGTTGATGTTCAATTCTTAACTGTTTAAATTGTGCGCAAATTTCCGTTAAAACTTCTTTGCTGAGCAGATTATGCGTACTCATTTTTCAGAACTCCTTTTTGCAGTTATCAAAACAAAAAGACCACTCAAAAAGTGGTCGGGAGTTCGAAACTGCCAATAGTCAGTCCGGTCTATTCAATATATTCAACCGGCTCCCCACCAGCGAGGAGTTATTTTCTATTGGTAGAGCTTCGACACTCCGCAGACAATCTCTTATCTGCGACTCCCATATTACAGAAAATATAACAAAAAGCAACGAAAATATTTAAGGTATCACCTTTGTTAGACGTTCTGTAATCAAAACAAAAGACCACTCAAAAAAGTGGTCGGGAGTTCCTAACTGTCCATAAACAGTCCGGTCTATTCAATATATTCAACCGGCTCCCCACCATTGAGGAGTTTATATATTATGGAAGGAGTTAGGATACTCCGCAAACAATCTCTTATCTGCAACAGTCATTGTAATCAGTTTGCTTAAAAAAGCAAGTTTTATTTATTAAACAGTTGCGAAACGCATGTAATTGGTATATATCAATCGCAACGGAGAAAAAAATGGCAGAAAGTAAATATATCGAAATCAAAGGCGCACGCCAGCACAACTTGAAAAACGTGAATGTTAATATTCCGAAAAACAAGCTGACGGTTATTACCGGCTTATCCGGTTCGGGTAAGTCTTCTTTGGCATTTGATACCATATATGCGGAAGGACAACGTCGGTATGTTGAAAGTCTTTCGGTTTATGCCCGACAATTTTTAGATTTGATGAATAAGCCTGATGTCGATTCGATAGAGGGTCTATCTCCGGCAATTTCAATTGAACAGAAAACTGTTTCTCATAATCCGCGTTCAACGGTCGGTACTATAACGGAAATATATGACTACATGCGTTTGCTGTGGGCGCGTGCCGGCACTCCGTATTCGCCGGCAACAGGATTGCCGATTGAAGCTCAGTCTTTAACCCAAATGGTTGATAAAATTTTGGAATACCCGCAAGGCTCAAAACTTATTTTACTTTCGCCGATTGCTCGAGGTAAAAAAGGCGAGTTTAAAAAAGAATTTGCCGAATTGCAGAAAAAAGGCTTTCAGCGCTTAGATATAGATGGCGAGATTTATAACATTGAAGAATTGCCGAATTTGAACAAAAATATTAAACATAATATTGAAGTGGTAATTGACCGCATTGTGATAAAAGAGGGGATTCAAACCCGCGTGGCGCAATCGGTGGAAACCGCCTTAAAATTGAGTGACGGCTTATTGTATGTCGAAAATATGAGTGATAAATCACGCACTACGTTTTCTTCTAAATTTGCCTGTCCGGTATCGGGATTTACGATCGAGGAGATTGAACCGCGGTTGTTTTCGTTCAACAATCCGCAGGGGGCTTGTCCGCATTGCGGTGGTTTGGGCGCCAGTTTATATATGGATCCGGAGTTGGTGGTGCCGAATGAAAATCTGAGTCTGGCAGGCGGAGCGATTGCCCCGTGGTCGGTCAGCAGTCATTCGATTTTTTATCGCCAGACCTTAAATTCTTTATGTGAATATCTTGATATATCCAACAAAACTCCGTGGAAAGACTTGCCAGAGTATGCACAAGAAACAATACTCTACGGCTCAGGTAATCGCTGCGTGCCGATGGTTTATTCCAAATGGGTATCGGATAAACCGTTTGAAGGAGTGATTCCTAATTTAGAACGCCGTTTTGTGGAAACCGATTCGGCAGCGGTGCGTGATGAGCTTTCGCATTATCAATCGGCCGCTCCTTGTGAAGTTTGCCACGGCAAACGGCTTAAACAGGAGGCTTTGGCGGTTAAAATTGCCGGTTTAGATATTATTGATGCCAGCAATATGTCAATTAAACAAGCGTTGGAGTGGTTTGATAATGTTGAGGCAACATTAACTCCGCAAAAGCAGGAAATTGCCCGCAAAATATTAAAAGAAATCCGCGAAAGATTAAGCTTTTTGAATAATGTCGGGCTTGATTATCTGACTTTGTCGCGCCAGTCGGGAACTCTTTCCGGCGGTGAGGCTCAACGGATTCGCTTGGCTTCACAAATCGGTACGGGTTTAACCGGCGTGATGTACGTTTTGGATGAGCCTTCCATCGGTTTACACCAGCGCGATAATGATAAACTTCTCGACAGTCTGCGCCGTCTGCGTGATATCGGCAATACCGTGATTGTAGTGGAACATGATGAAGATGCCATGCGCGCCGCCGATTATCTGGTGGATATGGGACCGCTTGCCGGCACTTTGGGCGGGGAAGTTACCGCCGCCGGCACGGTTGACGAGGTTTTGCATAATCCGAACAGCCTCACTGCCAAATATTTGAATGGTGAAAAAGAAATTGCCTTGCCGCCGATTCGCCGCAAGGGAAACGGTAAATTTTTGGAGCTCAAAGGTGCGCGCACCAACAATTTGAAAAATGTTGATTTAAAAATACCGCTTGGCACGTTTACTTGTGTTACCGGTATTTCCGGCAGCGGTAAATCTTCGCTGATTTTAGAAACGCTGTTTAAGGCGGTGGATAAAGAAATGAACGGCTCTCGTGTGCCGCCGGGGCCGTATGATAAACTCATCGGCTTGGAAAATATCGATAAGGTGATTGATATTGACCAATCGCCGATAGGGCGCACGCCGCGTTCTAATCCGGCAACTTATACCGGTGTGTTTACCAATATCCGCGATTGGTTTGCCGAATTGCCGGAGGCTAAAGCGCGCGGCTATACTTCGGGCTATTTTTCGTTTAATGTTGCCGGCGGTCGTTGCGAGGCCTGCAAAGGTGACGGCGTAATGAAAATCGAGATGAACTTTTTGCCGGACGTGTATGTTCCGTGCGATGCCTGCCATGGTACCCGCTACAACCGCGAAACTCTTGAAATCAAATTTAAGGATAAGTCGATTGCCGATGTTTTGGATATGACAATTGACGACGCTTACAAGTTTTTTGAGAATATTCCGGCAATAAAACGGCGGTTGGATTTATTGCGCCGTGTGGGTTTGGGTTATGTTAAACTCGGACAGCCGGCACCGACACTTTCCGGAGGCGAGGCGCAACGCATCAAACTCTCTAAAGAACTTAGCAAAAAAGCCACCGGTAAAACTTTGTATATTTTAGACGAGCCGACAACCGGTTTGCATTTTGAAGATATTCAACATTTGCTTGACGTTTTGGAAATGTTGGTAGAACAGGGTAATACCGTAGTGGTGATTGAACATAATCTCGATGTGATAAAAATGGCGGATTATATTGTTGATGTCGGACCGGAAGGCGGCGATGGCGGCGGTACGATTGTAGCCCAAGGCACACCGGAGGAAGTGGCGAAAAATAAAAAAAGCTTCACCGGCAAATATCTGAAAGGCAAGTTGAAATAAATGGCTTTATTCAATCACGATTCGTATTTCTTTGCCGTAAAAATTGAGTAAACGCCGATAATATCTGAAAGGTAAGCACTTACCATTTTCCATACGTTTTAATGTTTTGAGTTTAAGGTGGGTGGCGGCTTGCAAATCCTCTATGCTGAGTTGACGCTCAAGACGCAATTGTTTAAGCCGCGAACAAATATCTGTTAAAACTTTTTTACTAAGCAAATTATGTGAACTCATATTTTTGAACTCCTTTTTGTTATATTAAAAAACCACCCTAAATTTCTTTAAGGTGGGGAGTTCGTAACTGTAAGAGAACAGTCTGATTTATTCAATATATTCATCAGCTCCCCATAATAGAGGAGTTATTTTCTCTTAAGGAGCTACGACACTCCGCAGACAATCTCTTGCCTGCGACTCCCATATTACAGAAAATATAACAAAAAGCAACGAAAATATTTAACGCGGTGTTTTTGTTACATACTCTGTAATTAAAACAAAAAGACCACTCAAAAAAGTGGTCGGGAGTTCGAAACTGCAAGAAGTCAGTCCGGCGTATTCAATATATTCCGCCGGCTCCCCACCAATGAGGAGCTATTTTCTTCTTGGGAGCTTCGACACTCCGCAGACAATCTCTTGCCTGCAAGATTATACTAAACAATTTGCAATAAAAGGGCAAGCAAAAATTTTAGACTTGCATTTTTTAGCTTTTTTTATATGTTTGAATTATGACTGATAAAACCGAAAAAATATTGCTGCTTTCTTGCTGTGCACCGTGTTCGTGCGCCGTGATTAAAACGCTGGCAGAACAGAAGAAAGACTTTGCGGTGATGTTTTATAATCCCAACATTCGCCCTTATGCTGAATATCTTAAGCGCCGCAATGAAAATGAGCGTTTGTGCAAACTTTATGGTGTGCCGTTTGTTGAGCTGGAATACGATAACGAACGATGGTGTGAATTAACCCGCGGCTTGGAAAACGAACCGGAGCGTGGCAAACGCTGTTCAATTTGCTTTTATATGCGCCTGAAAAGAGCAATGGAATATGCCAAAGCCAGCGGTTATACAGCGGTGGCATCGGTTTTAGGCGTGTCGCGCTGGAAAAATCTGGCACAGGTTAATGAGGCGGCATATAAAGCGGCGGCGGAAACGGATTTTCCGTATTTGGAAATTGAGGGGCGCAAACACGGAATGCAGGAACTACGCGCTGCACTTATCAAAGAATTAAACTTATACAATCAAAATTATTGCGGCTGTAAACCGCTTAACCATCAACAGGAGGAAAAATAGATGCAAAAAATTATTCCGGAGAAGTTGCAAAAAGGTGATAAAATAATGATAATTGCTCCGTCACGCGGGCTTAAACTTATCGGACAGGATTGTCGGGAAATTGCCGTCAAACGCTTTAATGATATGGGACTGACAGTCGAATTTGCCCCGAATACCACCGACGAAAATTGGAATATGCAAGGCTGCGGCTCGATTGAACAGCGTGCCGCGGATATTATGACCGCCTTTAAGGATAGGTCGGTTAAGGCGATTTTTACGGTTATCGGCGGCTTTAACAGCAATCAGATTTTGTCGCATTTGGATTATGATGTGATTAAAGCTAACCCGAAGATTATTTGCGGCTTTTCGGATATTACGGCAGTGCTGGACGCTATTTCCGCCCGCACCGGATTAGAAACCTATTACGGGCCGCATTTCAGCTCAATCGGTATGAAAAAAGGTTGCGAATACACACTTGACTATTTGCAAAAAATGCTGTTTGCCGATTCGCCGGTGGAAGTAAGTCCGTCTGTCGAATGGAGCGATGATTTGTGGTTTTTGGATCAAGAAAAACGCGATTTTATCAAAAATGAAGGCTTTTGGAATATTCACAACGGCAAGGCCGAGGGTACGATTGTCGGCGGTAATTTATGCACCTTTAATTTGCTGCTCGGCACGTCATATCGACCGGAATTTCCTAAAGATACGATTTTGATGATTGAAGATGCCTGCGACACCAGTGATGTGGTGTTTGACCGCGACTTGCAGGCCTTGTGCCATCAACCGGATTTTAAAAACGTTAAAGGTTTGGTTATCGGACGCTTTCAAAAAGGCTCGAAAATGTCGCGTGAAATGCTGGAGTTTATTATCAACAATAAGCCGGAACTGAAAAATATTCCGGTGCTGGCAAATGTCGATTACGGTCATACAACACCGATTATCACCATTCCGCTCGGCGGCAGAGCCATAATGGACAACGGCAAACTGACGCTGAAAAAATAAAGGGCTCTTTATTAGCAAAAAGCACGTTATCAACAATGATGACGTGCTTTTTTGTAAGTGACGAACTTATGACTTTCTAATAATGTTAAAATTTACAGCCTTGTTGTTCAATTGTAAAAAGCGGCAAGTCAAATAAATAGTATTTGATGGCTACGGAATCAGAAATCTTACAAATCCGCCATATTGGCAACCCAAAAATCTTCCACACCTGATTTCCACAGCGCTTTTTGTAAGTATAAAGCGACAATAGCACCTAAATCTCATCTAGCTCATCGTATTCATTACAATAATATTCCGAAACATCGGTGATTTGGGTAACAGGTATTCCCAAAAAGTAATATGTTTTAATTACAATATTATCCGATTCTCCGGTGGTTTCATATATTTTCCACACTTGAATTCCCAAACATTTATAGATTGTTGTTCTTTCTTTTTGGGAAGCATTATGGTTTATCACCAGCCTAAACAATCTACACATGGTTAATTTATCAAAATCATATTTTTATGAAATTTCATAAAACTTCTCCTTTATTTTGAGCCGTCATAAAGTTGCTACATATCGGATATTTTCAGCAGTGGTAAATTGAGAAAATAGTATTTTTTGATTGTGCCGTTTTCCACTTTACGCACTTTCCAGAATGGAATACTTAAAATTTTCCAAACCTCTTTTCCTCCCCGACGTCTGTATGTAAAAAGTGGTAAAAAACCGAACAAATTGTACGATAAAACATATTTTTTCAATTGCGGCGCAATAAGTGGTTCGGACTGAACATGTGCTGATAAAACAACAGCTTTATGCGGTTGTTCAATATTTTTCGGTTGTGTCGGTGATATGGTTTTATCCAGTTTATCTAATATTTCGGGATATTCTTTTAATACATTTTGCAGTTGTATATCATTTTGTCCCTCAATAACATTGCTATGCCATAAAGCAGTTTTTTGTGTGCCGTCAACATAGTTAAGCTTTGTAATATTATTTTCCACCACTTTAATAGGTGTATTGTTTTTTACAGCCATTGCCCAAAACCATATATCATCGGCTTGCGGGCATAAGCGCATAAATTTTTCTTCATCTAAAACATCTTTATACAAACTGTGCGGTGGATAAAGGACACCGCCAACTCCGGTCTGGAACGTATTATAAAGAGTTTTGTTTTGTTTGATGTTTTGCGTCCATTGCCGATATGGCAATACTACTCCTTTCTCAAAGTTCATCATATGTGCGCGATGACAATGTATTGCATTTGTTGTTTTACAATATGAAAGGAGTAATTTTTCTAACCAATTTTTATCATAAAGCAAATCATCATCAGCCGTTACAATGATTGCGTCAGGATATTTTTTAAGCGACGGAATTAATTTTTTATAACTTTTTATATCATGATACCAATCAATTTCTAAGCCTATTTTGGTCAAAGACAACAATTCTTGTGGTAAATCCTTCTCTTTATTCGGGAATTGTTCTTCTGCAAGCCATAAAATAACCTTATCGGCTTTGACACTCTGTGTCAACAAGGAATAAATTGTTTGATGCACGGTCTTTATTCGCGCCGGATATGAAGTGAGAGAAACTATAATTTCTGCTACATATTTTTTCAAATTTGGAAACACTGAAATAAAATGTTTTCGAAAATCTTTTATATATATGGATTGCATAGTATTTTTAAAGTAAATAAAGTCTTTAACTTTTCGTTTGTTTATAATTTCTAACCATTGGTCTTTTTCTGTTTGAGTTAAATGCTGATTTATAATGTAATTATCTATCATTTGATAAATTTTAGTCATTAAAAATTGTGTTCTATTTTTAAGCACTTGAGTTTGTGATGTCTGATTAATTCTATAATAATAGATAGCATTATCTACTACGGTTATTTTATTTGAAGCGATTATAGCTGTATCAGTAAAGTAATTATCTTCTGCAGCATTCTTTATCTCTAAGCACTTTATATCGGCAGTATCTAGAAATCCTTTGCGATATATCTTATTACAAGATACCCCAGTGGTTATAATAATATTGCCTTTATCTTCAACCGATTCTATGATTTTTTTACCTTGAAATCCCATGTTTTTTAAGGATTGAAAACCATGAGTATTAAATAGTTGAACGTTGGATGTTGCTGCGATGTCTGCTCTTTTGGATAAAGCACAATTTAAAAGTGCTTCAAAATAATTTGCAGAAACAACATCATCACTATCTATAAATCCAATATAACATCCTAAGGCGTTTTTCATACCATTATTTCGAGCAGATGCGGAGCCTTTATTTTTTTGTGAAATTATTTTAATACGAGAATCTATATCTTTATATTTTTGCAATATTTTCAAAGATGAATCGGAAGAACCGTCATCAACGCAAATGATTTCAATTTCTCTTAAAGTCTGGTTAACAACGCTGTTTAAGCATTCGTGCAAATAATTTTCTGCATTATAGACAGGAATAATAACAGAAATTAAAGGTCTTTCCAGTATTTCATAGTAATAAGGTAAATATTTCGCTGGAATTTCTATCTCAGATACATAATAAATAAATCTTTTAATTTGTCTATATATTTCTCGTTTTGCTTTGGGAGCTAATTCCGTATTATTTTTATATTGAGAATATCTGTAAAATAAAGCACTTATTAAATGTTTGCGAAATACTTCTTTTATTTTATCTGGAACATCTTTAACAATATTTTGGATGATGAAAAACTGCTTGATTTGACAATCAAAATTATATGCTCTGATATTTATTAAAGATGCAGAGTTATTTATTCGATAATAAACAAAACGTCTTTGCTCCAGATATATCTTTTTTGCAGAAACTAGACATCTATAGAAAAAAGACGTATCATTTGCGCATAACAAATTATCAAATAAAATATGATTTGAAATCAAAAAATCACGATTATATATGCCAGACCAAGGGGCATCAGAAACATTTACTAATGTCTGATATTCCGTTTTCCAATCATTAAATCTTCCGAAATGATTGTCATTAACTGCGCTCATATTCGTAAAATAGGAACTAACTATTTTGCGCTCTTCATTATCATAGGTATAAGATTTAAATTTTACAAAATCAGCTTGTTTCTCCTGAATAAGGTTATACAGTTGTTGATATGTATCTAAATCAATCCAATCATCAGAATCCAAAAAATGAATATATTCTCCCTTAGCCACTGCTAAACCGGCGTTGCGTGCGACTCCGGCATGCAAGTTTTCTTGTTTGATAACGGTAACGCGCTTGTCTTTTGCAGCATACTCTTTTAAAATATCCAAAGAAGAATCCGTTGAGCCGTCATCAACGCAGATAATTTCTATTTCACGCAGTGTCTGATTAACCACACTGTCCAGACACTCTCGCAGATATTGTTCCACATTATACACCGGAATAATCACCGATACTTTCGGTGTGTAATTTATCTGATTTTGTACCACAATTTCCGCTTTTGTATTAGCATCGCCTTCCGCGTTTTGAACGGTGATTATATTTGAATTTATCTTTTTGTTATTTTTTTTCATCACAACTTCCTTTAGTTCAAGCCACAAACAAAAAGCCGCTTAAAAAAGCGACTGGAAGTTGGTAACAATGCAATAGGATTGTGCGACATATTAGCCATAACCGGCACATATCGCTCGAGCATATATATGTAGTTTTAAAACGGCGTATTTTGCCGCCTTCCAGCCACATATCATATATACATGACCGGTAGACGTGCAACCTTACGTCTTTATATACTTTCTATTGCAGAGGCTACCACACCCCGAACAGGCCTCCCTGTCTGTCAACATCATAAGACAGATATTTAAAAGTGTCTAGTAAAAATTAGCGGATATCAATATAAACACCGATTAAGCTATTTGAGTTTTGTAAAGCGCGGCATATTCGCCGTCTTTGGCGAGTAGTTCCTCATGGGTACCGCGCTCAACAATTTCTCCGTTGTTAATCACGGCAATACAATCGGCATTGCGAACTGTAGAAAGCCTGTGTGCTATAACCAACACGGTGCGGTTTTTCATCAAATTATCAATTGCTTGCTGCACGATTTTTTCCGATTTGTTATCAAGCGCCGACGTAGCCTCGTCCAAAATCAGAATCGGTGCATTTTTTTTAGGGTGTGTTAATAAGCAACAAAATAATTACCGGCCTTCACGAGTTTTTACCCAGTGTTGCTGGCCGTCGCGGGTTGTGGTTACGGTGTATGTATCGATAACCGTTTTGTGATAGCGATGGCCGATACCGTAACCTTTGCGCCGACTTTTATGCACGACTTGCGTGCCGATTTCTTCCGGTACCAAATACTTTTCATGCGGCTCGCGCAACAATAGTTTTGCCTTAACCGTCGGATGCACGGCATAAGGATTGACCGCCGTGGTGTCTTTGCTGCCGTCTTCATTGGTGGTAATTTCAACTCCGCAAGGATATTCGTCACCATAGCCGCCGATAAAGTAAATTTGCTCGCCTTTTTCGTTTTGGTGAACATCTTTACCCATGTAAACGTAACCCAAAGCGGCACGCATTTCCTTGCCGTAGCTTTCGACCAGTTGTTTATAAGTTTGCTTAACTTCAGCCGCAAATTTATCCACTTCGGAATTGCCGCGTTGGCGCGAATTGTCGGTCGTCGGCTCGCCGAATTTGCGGGCAATCGTTTCCCATTCGGCCTCACCGCTGTTGAGTTTGGCTTTAAGTAAATCTACGGCGCTGATACCGCGTTTGTTTTCAATTTGGGTACGAATGCTCGACTCGCCCAACAAATACATGGCAACATCAAAGGCTTTTTGCGTGTCGGAACAATGCTCAATTGCGTTCATCAAGGCGGTGTTGCCGGATTTTTCGCCTTGAGCGTTGACATTTGCACCGTTTTCAAGTGCGGTTTTAACGCCATCCAAGTCGCCGCAAGCTGCCGCCTGCAATAACTCGGCATCAACCGTCTGTTGCATTTGTTTCAAGCTGTCGAGAGCTTGCTGATATTGCGTCAGCCGAAACTGATACTTTTCTCGTAACAGTTTGATTTTGGCAGAATCTGTACGGCGCTCGGCATATTCCTCTCGTACCGACATATTTTATATGGTGCGGCCTTAATTGAGTCGGCTGTCGGGTTGCGCTTTTGCACCAATTCCTTACCTTTTTGCTGCGGTGATTTAAGCTCATCACAGCTTGACAGTGCCGTACCGACGGTAAATAAACCGCTGACGACGATTGCACTTTGAATGAGTTTGTTTTTCAAATTTTCTAACATGATTTTACCCCTTAAATTATTATTTGTGACCGCATATAGTATGAGAACGCGCCAAATTGCTGGCCACCGTAAAGTTTACGGCAACCGGTTGCTCGCGCGGTTTGGAAATTTCCAGCGAAAACTGCATTCCGCCTTTGCCGACACCGGCACGTACCGACAAATCACGATTTTGTGTGATTACCGATTCGGCAATGGTTTTCCAGCCGCGGCGCAAGTCGTACCAAGCGCGTGCGCCCAAGTTGCCGCAATGCTGTTTGGCATCGTAATGACCGAAAATCGTACCGCCGTAAGCACGACTATGAATACCGATGGAACTGAGCAACTGGCGATGTTTGCTACCGGTACGCACCGCGGCGGTCATATCCAGTCTGACACCGCTTTTTTCCAAGAGGGTCAAGCCGCACTTAGCCCAAAAATCTGATTTGTTCGGATTCGGTATAACGTAGAAGCCGTCGCCGGCACTGCCTATCATACCGAGCTCAATAAATTGTCCACCTTTTTCGTAGCCGAAAACGATACGGTCGCTGGCATTACCGAAACGACCGATATCATAAGCATCAGCATAATAACTGAGCGGATTATCAAATACGGCTCCAGCTTCGGTAGCGGCACGACCGGTTTTGAAGGTAATCACGCCGCCATTGCCGAGTTGTTTACCCAGTTCAACCATAAACTTAATGGTTAAGGATTTGAATGAATCGTTATTGTAGATAACGCCTTCTTGACCGGAAAGTTGGGCATAATCACCGCGTTTGTTTTCGGCTCTCGCCAAAAATGACGGAGCAAAGTCATTATAGAAAGTGGTTTTTCCTTCTTCCACAGTCAAACCAGCAATATTAGCTGCGTCAAGAACTAAGGTCATCCGATCCTTGGTATCATCGGAATTTGTTTGCGTAATCTGTTGTTCCTGAGCAACCGCCGCCGTAGCCGTCAGCAACAGAGTGTTGATAACAAAGTTACGAACGTTGAAAAGTTGAAAATCATTGTTTTTTAAGTTTAAAGTATCAGTCATTTTTTTTCCTATATTGATAAAATTGCATAAGTTATTTGGTGCCGCTCACGATGTGCGATCTTGCAAGATTGGCTGCAACGGTAAAATTAAAGTAATTCGACCGGTTTTTCGGTTTACCGTATTCTATGGAAAATTGCACTCTGCCTTTGTTAGCTCCGTTGCGAATATATAAATCGCGGTTTTGATCGAATACTGCTTCGGTAATCATTTTCCAGCCGTGCATAAAATCTTTCCATACACGCAATCCGAGATTGCCTTTCTTTTCGGCAAAATCATAATTACCCAACATTCTGATACCGAAACCGGAACGCTCGGATATGCCGATGGAACTCAGTAAATGCTTGTGTTTGCTGCCGAAGCGCATTGCTCCGGTTACATTGAGTCTAACACCGCTCTTTCCCAAGAGGGTTAAACCGCTTTTAGCCCAAAAATCTGCGTGTTTCGGATTCGGTATAACGAAAAATCCGTCGCCGTTTTTGCCGATAATACCTAGCTCGATGAATTTATTATTTTTCTGATATCCGAAAACCAATCTTTCCGCGCTGTTGGCAAATTGATAGGCATCGCGGGAGTCGGCATAATATTCGAGGGCGTGGTCAAACAGGGTCGCACCTTCGGTTTTTTCGCGGCCGGCCTTGAAAATAACGGTGCCGCCGTTGCCGGTCAGTTTACCGAGTTCCAGCATAAATTTAGAAGTAATCGGGGTAAAGTTTTTATCTTCCAGAATTAAGACTTCCATCGCCTTAAGCTGTGCGTAATCGCCGCGCCTGTTGCAGGCACGCGCCGTCAGATTCGGTCTTAAATCGTTGTAGAATACGGTTTTATCTTGTTCGATGGTCAAGGCGGAGATATTTTCCGCGCCGAGCGTCAAAGTCAGTCTGTCCGAACGGACATCGGATTTAATTGTCGGAACTTTTTGTTCCTGAGCAAAAGCCGCGGTAGTCGCGGTTAAAAGCAAAGTTTTCAATATAAGTTTGCATAAGTCAAAATTATTATCCTGCGTACAGGGGTGGGGGTCATCACTCATTTTTTCCTCCTATGTGAATGATAATGTTAATCCAAAAACATAATTCCTATCTTAATCAGTAATCTGTGGTTATCGGAGCATTGCCGATTTGTCGCGATTTTCAATTGTTCGAAAATCTACGAGTACAAACACCGTATTTATTGATAACCAAGCGCAAGTGTTGCACCGAATTTTTAGGCGCAAGCAGATACGGTCTTAAATCATCGAAAGAAAGTTTTTGATTATGATTAAGATTTTTCGCGGCAATATTTTCCGCATTCAGAATTAAATTTGATGAATTGTTATCATCAGAAAAAATCAGCGAAACGTTTTGTTCCTGAATATGAACCGCCGTGGCGGACATTTTAATAAGATTGCGAATGTGGCTCGTCACCTTCATACAGGGGTGGGGGTCATCACTCATTTTTTTGCCTCCATATTTGTTAATGACAAGGTCAGTATAAAATATTTTATCCAATTTGTCAATATATATCCGAAAAATTTTTATTTTGTCTTAACTAAAAAAGGCAAAATAAATCGTCGAATCAAGTTATTATTTATATATAAAAATTGTGAATTTTAGCTCAATTGTGTTTTATAAAGTGCGGCATATTCTCCGCCCTTGGCCAACAGCTCTTCATGAGTGCCGCGTTCAACAATTTCTCCGTTGTTAATCACGGCAATACAATCGGCATTGCGAACCGTAGAAAGCCTGTGTGCTATAACCAACACGGTGCGGTTTTTCATCAAATTATCAATTGCTTGCTGCACGATTTTTTCCGATTTGTTATCAAGCGCCGACGTAGCCTCATCCAAAATCAGAATCGGCGCATTTTTTATAAACGCACGCGCGATGGCGATTCGCTGCTTTTGTCCGCCCGAAACTAGAACACCGCGCTCCCCGATTTCGGTATCCAAACCATTATCCAAAGAGTCGATAAACTCGTCCAGACATGCCGCCTTAATCACCTCATTCAATCGTTCTTCCGATACATCGGTACGACCAAGTAAAATATTTTCTCTGATTGTGCCGCCGAATAGGAAATTATCCTGAAATACAATAGAGATATTATCACGCAAATCAGTTAATCGGATATTACGTATATCAATATTATCGATTGTTATGGAACCTGCGGTAACATCATAAAAACGCGGCAACAATACGGAAATGGTCGATTTTCCTCCGCCGGAATTACCTACCAATGCAATGGTTTCTCCGGATTTTATCTCAAGATTAATATGGCGTAAAACCGGTTTATTTTTAACGTAGGCAAAAGAAACATCTTTGTAACTGATTTCACCGCGGCATTTTTTCAGCTCCACGGCATCAGGTTTGTTTTTGATTTTATCGACAGCGCTCAATTGATCTGACACACGGTCTACAGCCATTAAAGAAACAGCGATATTACTTGCATTGTTACCGATGGATTTGAGCGGATTGTACAACATTACAAGTGAGGTAACAAACGAGGCAAAATTACCGACGGTAATTTGATGAGAAACTATTAAATAACTACCGAACCATATAACAAAGGCGATGCCGAATGAAGATATGACGTGCATCAACGGAGAAATTATTCCGGTTTTCTTCTTCATCTGTAGAGTCATATCAAAGGCGTTATTTATATTGTTTGTAAATTTCTTCTTACAAAAATCAAATAAATTATAGGCGGTAACGATACGATTACCACTGAAAATTTCATTGTAATCGCGATAAATTTTTGCCATCAAATCCGTATCTTTGGAAACCACAGCATTGAGCCTCTTTTTGACTTTTGTCAGCGGCATCAATGCTCCGAATAACACGATAGTTGCTACAATAGCTAATTTCCATGAGTTATAAAAAAGCACAACCAAGAGCGATAATGAAGAAAAGAAACGCGTTGAAAACAGACGCATACTGTTTAAGAGGCCGCCGCATGCCGATTCGGCATCTTGATTGAAACGCATCAAGACAAATCCGGAATTGTTTTTATCAAAAAAAGTAGCATCGCGATGCAGTAAAGTATTGAACAGCTTGCGCTTTAAATCCAAAGATATTCGGCTTCCTACCCAAGTATTCAGATAAGTTGCAATATAAGTGAAAACTGCCTGCAAAATGCTGAAAACCACAATCATCAGCGGAATATACATTGTCCAACCGGTTTGTTTTTCTATCAAAACTACATCCATAAAAGGTTTGAGAGACCAAGCAATAACTGCGTCCATAGTGCCAATAGGTATGGTAATAACAATGGCCAATAAGGTGCGGATCCAATACGGTTTGGCATAGGGCAATATAAACATATAGCTATGTAAGGATTTTTGTGCGGATAATTTATTATAAATTTTGTGTCGTGCCAAATAAATGATAGCAACGATTCCCCAGAATAAAACATAAAAACCGACGATAATGCATAAAATATCAAACTTTACCGCATCAATAACGAATTCGAGCGGAAACTTAATCGGTGCAACATACCATAAAGAGCGACTCAATATTGCAATCAGCAACAAACCGATGATAAAGACTGCAAAAAAGCGTATGGCTTTCATCCTGTTTTTTACCCTGTTTTTTGATTCCGTTTAATTATGACGGACAGTATAAAATATTTTTTATGCGCTGACAATAAGAATATTAATTTTTTGCTTTTTAATGGATATTTTACAAAATACAATCTATACTGCACAGCAGACAAGGAGAAAAAAATGGCACGCATTAATGATGAATTTTATCCAGATATATACATAACACCTGATAAACAAGTGTTTGTTCCGGATTCGCGCACGGAAAACGGCTTAAAACAAATAATGCCGGATGATTTTGACGTTTTTTATGATTTATTGGAACGCTCATTTACCGGCCGTTCCAGCTATTCCATAACATATGAAGACTTTTTCTTCCGTGTGGAACGTACCGTTTCAATGTACGGTGTTTTGTTTTGTATGCGTAAAATGCCGAAAAAGGTGCCGGATTTGACGGCTTTGGGCTATCCTCCGGCATTGATTAATTATTTGGCGACACTTGGTAATGCTTCGGGGCTTATTTTGCTTGGCGGGGCTACAGGTTCCGGTAAAACCACAACAGTATCTAGTTTATTGCGTGAATATTTAATCCGCAACGGGGGATTCGCATATACCATTGAAGACCCGTTCGAAATGCCGCTTGACGGCGAATATAGAGCTATGAACGGTTCTATCGGAATGTGTAAACAAACTCAGCCAATAAACGATGATTGGGGGGCTTCGTTGCGTTCGGCATTGCGCTCGCGTCCACGTTACATTCTGGTTGGAGAGATTCGTACTCCGGCAGCCGCCAGCGAATGTTTGCGTGCTGCCACTTCCGGACACTTAGTGTTATCTACAATTCACGCTAATAACGTTGCCGATGCTATTGATGCCATAGTTAAGCATGCTTCCGCTGGAGAAATGAGTGAGGAATTAGCCTTCGACTTACTTTCACGCGGTATTTTGGGTGTTATACACCAACAACTCATCGGAGCCGGCAAAAAGCGTCCGGTGGTGCAATTCCTTTTTGCTAATCCGATTACCACTCAAGGCGATCAAACACGTAATATTATCAAAACCGGTAAAATTAATTTGGCCACTACTATTGAAATGCAGATGACGCGTATGAGACAAGGTCGTCCATTGTTCGACGCTTCGGAAAATTAAATGTTCTCTGAGAGATGTATGATATTATCGGTTTTTACCGAAAAGTCCATATAACCGTGTTGTTGCCGGATATACATTTATCGCGGGTGGCATAACTTGCTATCGGCAGAGGGCTTTTCTCGTCTCCCCAAGCAAATTCGGTGCGTCCTTCATCATTGACAATAGTGATTTTCTGTAGCCCTAACTGCTGCTTTTTATCTATTGGCAATTCACTTAAATTGATGCAAGCCGATTTGCTTAGTTTATTTAGAGCAATATCAAAACTATTATCGTTGGGCATGGAAACATCACCTTGAGTACCTTGACCTACATGCCACGTATAATCGGTACATTTCAGCAATACCTTATCGATCAGCAAGGCTTCTTTTGCCAAATCGTCGGATAATTTCCAATAACTCGGCTGATCACGGTAATAATTGCGAATATTGTCGGCCGTGCGGCAAATCGCCGCATGCAAATCCCGATGCGGGTTATGAAATAAAACATAACTCAAAGTGATGATGGCAAACAACAGACATAAGGCAATTATCACACCGTTAAAGCCTTGTTTTCGAAGTTTATTAAAGTTTAAATATATCTTATCCATCTTAAGATTTACCCATAGAACTGGTAATTTGATCTTGCATGTCGAATGTACCGAACACCGCCCAAGCAATAATACCCGAAACAAACAACATAGCAATAATATTCATCACCTCGGCTTTTTGTTCGATTAAATATACGGATTCTTCCAACCATTCATTAGCCAATTTATCCAAAGCTTCTTCAAAATTGTCCAATTCGGAATAAACTTTCAAATCGGAAATAATCTGTTTATCCGGAAATTCGTGCTTTGCTTTAGACAATGCTTGTCCTAGGTTATCACCGTTTTTAATATGGAACAGTGCACCGTCAATGCGTTCGCGCAAATAACGGCTGGCATCTTTACGCAGAGACGTAAGCGCAACCGATACCGGAACTCCGCCTTTAACCAGTGCGGAAAGTGCTAACAACCATGTAATACCGGTAAATATTTTATATAGCGACCATGGCGGAAATCTATCAAATTTTACTCTGATTTTACCGGTCCAAACCCCGATAGTAAAATAAATGGTTGCGCCGATTATCGGCAAAATTGCGAATGCAAGCACCCAGTTTTTCTGAATCCATTCCGAAAGATTGACGAGTGAACGCGCCGTACCCGTCCATATAGTATTCGGAGCAGCACTCAGCATCGGCGGCACCATATATACGCCGATAGCATATAAAATCAGCACAGCCATCATCATTAAGAATGAAGGGTAGGCAATAGCGCTGACAATTGGACGAATCATTCGCGAAGAGCCTTCTGATACTTTAATAAGGTTGAGTAATGCACTTTCCAAATCGGAAACATCACCAACCGAAAGCATCAAACGCTCACGATCCGGAGCCCAACCTTTGAGGGCATCTGAAAACGGATGACCTTCTTGCAATGAGCGCCCCCAAGAGCTGATGGCGATTGCCATCGGATCATTTGGGTGTGAACCTTCCTCGGAAACACCGCTGTAAATCATATCAAGCGAGTTCATCAATGAAAACCGGTTGCGTAAAAGAGCAGCTAATTTACGATATATTTTAAGTCTGCCTTTATTTGACATATTGCACATAAATTTTGCGTATGTCAGCATCCACTTGTTTGTGGTTCCCATAGCAGCTCGACTGAAAGCACTTCTCTTTTTAATCTCCGGCATTTTACACTATCTCCTAATAAATCGGACGTTGATCCAACAATCCGCACCAACGCTCAACTTCGTCCAAATCGATATACCCTTTAAGCATCCGTTCGATGGCTGCCTCACGCAACGGCCGTCCGTTTAATTCGCTTACCCAATAATCAATGGCATCTTTGGTTTCACCCTTTATCATCAGCTGTAAAAAATGTGCATCAGGCAAAATAATCTCCGGCACAGACATACGACCGATAACTCCTTTATGATCGCAGAACTTGCATCCCGGCCCGCGTACAAAAGTATTATCAACACCATATTCACCCAACGCTGTTTCCAAACGCTTAAATGACGGATCTGACATTCTTTTTTTCACGGGTACGCGACAATGCGGACATATTTTACGGAACAAACGTTGCGAAATAAGACCTTTCATAATTTCCGGATCTTCCAGCATATAAGATTGTACACCCATATCACGCAGACGAGTAATAATTGCAGGAGCGGAGTTTGCGTGCAATGTAGACCATACACTGTGACCGGAAAGTGCGCCTCTAAACACAAGAGTCGCGGCAGAAAGGGTACGAATTTCGCCGACCATAATCACGTCCGGATCAGAACGTAATGCCGCCGATAGCGCCTTATTGAAAGCATCATCTTTTTCTTCTTCGGTACTGGCATTGGTAACCGGCATTTGCCTTGCTCCCGGAATCGGGTACTCTGGAGGATCCTCCACCGTGATAACGTTTATTTCATTATTGTGCTCTTGCAGCAGCTTAATCATATTACGTTGCAGTGTAGTAGACTTACCGGAACCTGTCGGACCGGCAATAATCTTCAGACCGGTTGCACTGGCACGGAGACGATAGAATAGTTCTATTTCTCTATCTCCCAAACCAAGCGAACGTAAGTCACCGTCGCCATTAGGATTGTCATCGGCGTATAACAGACGCATAACCAAATACTGCGAACCGAATGCCACCGGATTAAATTGTAAACGAATAGCCAGAATATTATGCGGCAAGCGCAACTTTCCATTGGTGCCGCGTAAAGGTGTAGAACCTAACTTTTGCGCGCCTTGAAATTCATTTTGTGCATAGTTTGCATCGGAAATATCCGCTGAAGCAAATGCCGCACGCACAAAAGCCTCTCCCCATTCTTTAGAATATTCCAACTCTCGTTCCATCATACCGCTTGAACGAAAATAAACAATGGTAGAATTGCCAACAATAACATGAATATCCGATACTTTGTGAATGGCTGCGCGGCTTATCACGCTCAAGAAGTCAATCTGCATCTGGTAATCGGATGTTTCTTCCGCCGAAATATTGACTTGGCCTGTTCCGCGTTCAGCAAACGCATAAATAGCCGAAAGCTCGGCAGTTGAAATATAACGAGGATCCGATATAGGTATTTTGCGGCGGCGTGCGATTGCCGTAAAGTTCAAGACTTTACCGTCAAAACGGTGTGATTCGTCAACAAGATAAGTTCCGTCCGAAAACAATGCCAACATACGGCGTGTTTCGGAATCTACAACGATTTCGCCATTTTCAAGCGTCAGTAATCGGTTGTCATTTGCAAACAGGTGACGGAACGAATTTTGGGAATCTTCTGCACTATCTTTGTTAGACACACTGCTGTCTTCAATATCGGACAGCGCTTGAGAAATTTCACTTTTCTCTTCATTTGATTTTATCAGGGCCTCTGATGATTTGCCGACAGGAAACTTATCGACAGTAGTAACTGCCGATAAGTCATCTTTTTTATTCATTGTCTGGACATCATCTGCCATGGTGTTTATCCGTCATTTACAAAATATTTGTTTTTATCTTACAAACATTCCGCGGCCGAATGAAGGAGCTCCTACATGAGGTGATGTCGGAGTGGAAGAACCTTGAGGTCGATTCTCTTTTTCAGACTGTTTCTTACTCTTACTGTCCGCCTTAGGTTTTGTTTGTCTTTTGATTTTCTTTGCCTTTTTGACCGGTTCTCCATTTACGGTGGTTTCTTCATAAATAACTTCGGTAGAATCTTTTTTCGAAGTCGCCGATAAGAGCTCTCCGGTACCTCCGAAAGTAGCTTCAGGTTCAAATTCCATAATGGTATTACCTGTATACAGATAGCTGCTCACACCATTATTTTCAAACGAAATGTACTGATCGGTAATATCGATTACTTCTTCACCGTTTTTCAACTTGGAACCTTTGTGAACAATAAATACTTTGCCCTCAGTGTTGATAATCTTGGCAACAATATCATCGCCCTGTCCGGTAATATCCATAATGGCATATTGTTTAGACATATCAACATCGTTCTTATCCGGCCCGTTTTTAATATCACCTTCTTTAAACGGATTGATGTTCTGGGCTTCTTTGGCTTCTTTGAGTTTTTTACGACTTTCGAGAAGAGCTCGATTCAAATCACTGATTGTTCCTTCCAACTCTTCTATTTTTTTCTTAAAATCAGATACGACTTTTTCATGAGCCTTAACTACGGCAACAGCATGTTCACGAGTCTTTTGAATTTCACTGTCAATACTTGTTATCTTGGTTTTAAAGGTTTCAATTAAGTCAACACGCTCGTTTTCAAGTTCTTTAATTCTGCCTTGCAGTTTAGCGCTTTTTTCAACCCACTTTTGATTCATCATCAACATTTCGTTCATATAATCGTTGATAATTTTTCCTTGTCTGAGTTTTTCAAGCTCCATTTCTTTTTCTTTAAGTTTACGCTCTTCTTCCAAAATCTTGGCTTTACGCTCGGCTTCGGCTTTTAATCTTTCTTCTTCCAATTGCATTTTGGCACGTCGTGTAGCTTCAATAATAGCCAAACTCTTTTGACGTTCTTCCAACACCTTTGTTCGCAATTCCTCACGTTTCTTTTCAAGTTGCAAGAGGGTGGCTTCTTTTTCAATATGCGACATTTGATTGAACAGGTTGTTGTCAACCTTAGATAAAATGGCATTACCGAATTTTTCCAACGGCGATTTCGGCGCGTCGGTCTCAGGTAACGACGGATCCAGCTCCTTAAGTTCATCGAAGCCGGCATCCAAAGCTGCATCACTCAGCGGATTTTCCTCTCCGGAATCATCAGTCGGCAGTTCCAAACCGGCCGGAGCCGTCCCTTCGGCTGATTGTGCCGACATATCGGCTGCATCAATCAACGGTTTGTCATTACTTAAAAAATCTTCAGGAGATTGCTCATTTAAAAATTCTAAATTATCATTGGTAGCTTCCGGAGTTGTAACCTGCAATTCGCCGGTCTGTGCATCAGGATTGGCAATGACATCCTGCACTGTTTCGGCCGCATTCTGAACATTCTGCACTGTATCATCTATCGCCTCTACAGCCTGATTGACATTGTCGGCAACATCTTTTGCTGTAGCCGAAACACTTTCAGTGGCACTTGCTAACGGTTGAATCATTCCATCAACCGGATTCGCCGGAACGGCATTTTCTGTCGGTGCTGCGGTGCTTTCTTCCGCGGCATACCCTGCATGACTAATAGCCATCGTAAACATAAAAGCTAACGCAATAACCGCTATGGCTTTGTTTTTAAGATTATAATTCATAAATTTCTCCTTTATAAGTCCACTTTGCGTCATTAGAGTGAATATTGTATATTATACTTTTAATCGATAAGCCTGAAAATTTCATTAACAATCCGATCCATTCCAACGGATCATTATTCGAAGTAATGGTAAATTCCAACAGCTGATATTTAGTACCGCGCGGCGATACCCAAGATATCGGATTAAGCATAATCTGCGAATTGAATTGTTGCAAGTCCAAAGCCTGATTGATATCGTTTATGGTATTAATTAAGTCGTCTTCCGTATATTCCGGCGGTGAATTAAATGTTTTTGGCTTTTCGATTGGGGTGGTTACAATAATCTCATTACCATCCTTTCCTAAAGCGCGAGATGTAAATTCTACACCGGAAACATCAAGAGCCTGCTCAATCCAAGTCAGACGACCGTGTACACGTGTCCACGAAGTAACAATACCAGAATTCGGATTGCAGGCAATTTGTCCCAACACCCATCCCGGAGTAACTACTTGAACCACTTTTTGAACACCGGCATAACAACTGCGCATCACATCTACCGGATTATTCAGATCCTCCCATGGTTTAGGTTCAGGCGGCAATTCAGCCTGCTCGGCCTGTTCGATCGGAGCGATAATCGGTGCACTTGGTGCAGAGAAGAACAAATCTTTCAACGTGGAATATGCAAACCACAAAATAATGGCAAAACAAACCACGATAACCGCCAACATAATAGTATCATTGCTGGCATCAATCTTGTCCAACTTAACCTGCAAACCGCGATTTAACAGCGGTTCTATTTCTGCCGATTTGGTTTCTTCTATTGCCCATTCTGCCGGAGCAAAGATGGCATCCCAATCCGGTACAGCCAACATTGAAATAAACTGATTTTTGGCATCACGCTCGCTTATAAACAAAGTATCGCCGTCGGAAAGAATAACATCGTTTCTGTAACAAATATACCACCAACCGGTATCAACCTTAAACACTCCCAGAAAAGATGTAACGTTTCCAAGTCCGGAAATCAATGCAATGGCGGCCGAAGGCAGCCCTTTGGTAAAACCTTGCGAAGAGGCCGCTAAACCGAATTGTGCAGATTTTCCTTTACGCGTAACATAAAGATCCGCTCCTTCCATAATATTTTCGGCCGCTTCTTTTACCTCCGGTAAAGGCTTGTCTTCATTCAACAACGGCTGCCAGAACAGGCTTGCTGCATAAGTAGTGCCACCGCAGTTGAATGTCGCTTTCCATGCCTTTTCTTCAGTTTGCGTATCGTCCACTGGTTTTCTCCCTCAAAAATTAATCGCTCATTCTGGATTCTGGAGATAATGGCGTTTCCAAAACCACAGGAGTTAACATAATAACGAATACCGAACGACCCTTTTGCGATTCGTTTTTTCCGCCCAGCAACATATTGTCAGCATTTCCGGTTCCTTGTTTTTCAACCGTATCCTGCATTTTTTCGTATCCGGTAAGCACCATTGTTTGTCCTGATTTAAGAGCGATTTCTTGTGTAAAACCGCGTGTTTCAATTACAGGCATCATCAACGGCGGTTGATTGAACGCGTACTGAATAGGTTCATCATCCACCTTTTCAGACAAAGTAAGATTAAAGAACACCATCAAACGTCCATGATCCAAAATCCTTGGTAAAACACTCATCATAAAGCCGGTTGTATAGCTTTCTACGTCAGTAGAACTGTCATTATTGTCGCTACCGGTGGAAGTTGAAGTGGTTGACATATTTTTATTATAGTACCCAACGCGTGTAACCTGAATCGGTGCCGGCTTGTTGTTCATAGTGGTTACTGTACCGCTGGTTACGAGTTTTCCCTTGGAATCTTCTGAAATAGCTCTGATTGCAGCATCTATATTCCAATCTTTTGAAGATATCAGCATCGACAGTCCGCCGCCGCTGATACCTGAGGTATTCTCGATTGCGGAAATACTTTCGATGGAGCCTCTGCCATTTTCACCACCGAAACGCAACTTATTTAAGTCAAAGCCATATTTATCACTACTGCCGAGGTCAACCATAAATACTTTAACGCTGATGGCAACTTGCTTTGATAAACGGACATTTTGTTCGTTAATAAATTTGGAAATGCGGCGAATGTTAGCTGGTGTATCGGTAACCGTAATCGTACCGCTGGCGCGATTGATACTGACTGTGCCGTCTCCGGTAGTCATAGTACTTAAAGTTTCTTCAATTTGCGACCATAAATCAATATTATCAACTGTGTTTTGTTGCTGAATTGAAGAGTTACCGCTGGCTCCATCGCCATCGCCGCCCTCACCAGAAACATCAATCGTAACGTTTAGTGTTGGATTGGTTGGCAAGCTATATAATACAAAGGTTTTAGTGGTATAGCGATAGAAGTAAATTTCGTTCTTTTCATATTTCCACCAAACCCCGAAACGATTGGCTACCTCATCCAACAAGCCGCTGATAGGGCCTTTGTAGTTTACGAGCATTTTGGTTGAATCTGTCCATTGTACACCGATATCCTCCAATGATGGCTCATTCTCATCGGCCGTATCTTTAATTCCATCTTCTTCCAATTCCGGAGCATAACGTACGGATAACGAAGTGATTTTATTGATCATGGAACCGATTTCGAACAATGTAATTGGACGATTGCTGATGAGCGTGATACCGTCTTTGGCTTCCAAATACGCCGGAACCGGCTCTCCTTCAAATTCTACATTGGAAGAATCTCCGAGCCAGATATCATTCTTAACACGTACCACATCGTCAGGTACCGGAGTGTCTGGTACCGAAGCCTGTTGATGTAAAGCAGTGGCATCATGAGCTGCTTGTGTTATATCTTCGTCCATTTGCGGCGAGAAAGAACAGGCCACCGTAATTCCCAAAATACCAAGAGCAGTTATCTTAAACAAATTAGTCATACGCATTTTCGTCCTCCATTGTTTCAATTACCAGAACACGATTACCTTTATAAAAAGTTGCAACCGGTGCCGGCTTTGCGCGAGCAAAAGCTCTGACCAACGCAGATGCCACATCGGCAAAATTGCCGCGGAACATTGCGCCTGCGTTCAGCGTATAATTACGATTTGTTTTCCAAATCAGCCGCCAACCGGCTTCTTCGCTCCACTGAACCAATAAATCTTTCAAACTTTGACCTTCCTCGGCCAACCAATCCTTATTCGGGTTGTCATCTTGCGGTTCTTCCGGTACTTCTGTGATTTCCGGCATTTCTTGTGCAATTGCGGCCGACGGTGTAGCCGTTACTTCCGCTTCATATTCAATCACTTCGTCATTTATACTCGGCATAATCGTTGCAGAAATGTTATTACCGGCTGCGGCCTGCGTAATACGATGATCGCGCGGGGATCTTTCTCCGTAAGCGCGGAAATCGGCTTGAGTGCGAGTATAATTTACGTTTGTATTATCGGTGCATTCGCTGTATCCGGCAGCATTTTCCACACAAACCGCCGTATATTCATTATTGCTGGTGCAAATACCGTCGCGGCATTGTTCTTCCGGATAGTTCGGAACACTACCTTGCGGTGCCGCGCTGATACAACCGACTGTGCCTAAAACACAACATACCAAGCCGGTAATCATAAATTTATTAATCATTGTTTTTCTCTCAATATTTTGTTTCATCGTATTTTCCTATAATACAGGTTAAAACAGGATAGCACCTCAATTCCAAGGGTTATCAAAGTGTTTTGTCGCTTCTACCCGTTGTTCGTCGGTGACATATCGTACATTCCTAATAATAAAAGAGTTTGGCTCTCTGTCAGTAAACATTATATTAACTTTTTGCGGTTCCACACCGTTATCAGCCAATATTTTGTACAGCAACTTTAATCTCCTTTGTTGAACTTCGTGCGATGCAGAACGGTCAACTCGAATTTCAACCACAATATTCTCATCGCTGACGGCATTGTCAGCAAAAGCGTGCAACCAATCCAACGTCTGCCCCGAAATTTCAGCGCGATTCGGTTGAAAAGATAATTTAAGTTCGGTCGGCACAATATTTTGTTCATCTTTGCTGCCCAACAATCTCTGAAATATGGAACTGTGTTTTTCTTTTGTGTTTTTTTTCGCTTTCGGAGCTGATTTCTTCTCATCGGATCCGGTTACTTTGCTGCGTACACCATCAAACCATGCAGCTACATTATCCGAAAGTTTTTTGGAGGTTTCCACATCTTCTTCGGAAGTTTCGAAATTTGCGTCGCTGTCAAAGTCTTTTTCATCATCAATGCTTTGAATAGTGCTTTCAGTGCGTTTATTCTGCTTGGCAGGCTTATTAGAAATTCTTTCTTCCGGTTTTAATTCCGGCAGTTGACGTTCATCACGCAGTCTTTGTTCTAACTTCAGATTCTCTTGGGATGTAGAAAATTGCGGCGTCAAATTATCGTCATTCAAAATATCTTCCGGAATCGGAATAAGGATATTCGGCTGTAATTTATATGCCACTTGTTTGTCATCTGAAGTTTCGGCATCTGGCAGTGTAACATCTTGCTGCAACGGTTCGCTTTTAACTCCGTATGTATTTTTGTTAATGTGTTTGTTAGCGGTTTCAGCCACATCCCACGGATCATTGGCAGTATTCTGTGACACTTCCATATTACTTTTCTTATTTTCTGTCTGATTCTCGGCAACTTCTTCCGTGCCTCTTTCAGACAGCGGTTCGGTAATGTCTGCCGTGTTTTCTGTTCCTAAGTTATAAATGCTGACGTTCTGCGAAGCTAAAGCTATCCTACCGTTATCAGCTTCATCCGAAACCGAAACAATACCGTTTTCAATCTTATAGTTATGTTTTAGCGGAATAGCAAAATCTACAGCTGTCGCAGCATCGACAATTTGCAATTCTTCGTCTTGATGGTTTTTATTATTGACAATTTGCAGTTCCGTATCAGTAACAGCAGTGTTTTCGATAAGAGGCGATGCCAAAATTTCATCTTCGGCTCTTCCGGCATAATTTTCATCGCCTTTTATCCAATTGCCAGAATCATCGGAAGCATACAAGATTTCATCCGAACCGACAGCAACGTCATCAGATGTTTTGTCTGCAGCGGTAATATTTGTGTTAATTACAGCGTTTGCGCCGAGAGGAGCATCGGCGGTTGATAATTTTTTATATTTTTCATAAATCGGGTCATTTTCTTCGTTAGCCGCAAATAATTCAATATTTTTGGCGGTAACATTTTGCACATTTAATTCTTCTTGTTGTGTAGCCAACGATAGTACTAAATACGCTTTCGTTGCAATAAACACCGCTACCAACGAAAGAAAGAAACTACCGATAAAATATTTCAAATTCAATCTTTGCATTTTAAAATCCTGTAGAATCAGTGAATAAAGCCGTTTTCAGACGGCAATTATCCCACTCTTTTGGTTGAAGATACAACAAATAACGTTAAAATACAGTTAATGCGCAAAATAAATAATAATTAGCATTATTTTGCCGCAATGACGCATGGAGATGAGCAATGTTATCATCTGCGCGAGAATGGCAACACACAAAAAATTTCAGCAAAGCTGTTTATCAGAGCTAAATAAAATCGCAAATGACGGCATTGGTTTATAAAAATCAGTCTTTACGATTTATTTACAAATATAGAATATCATAACGATGTATATTTATAATACACACATGATGCAGATGCAGAATAAAGGTCGATTGCCGACTTAAAGATTGTAACAAAAAATTCATAAAAAACTTGTACGATTTTGAAAAAAAGTGTGTTATTATAAAAGTGTGGATAATAGAAATAGGAGAAAAAACATGAAATTCTTGAAAAATAATATTTGCACCATCTTGGCAATGACTTTTATTTTTTCAGTGGCTATGATAGGTGATGCTTCGGCAGCTACGGTGTTCGATACCGCTATCAGTAAATTATCTAAGTTGTTTAAGGATACGAAAAGTGTTTTGTTCGTAATCGGCGGTTTTGGTTTGGTGGCACTAGCCTTCCAAGCTATTTTCGGCAAACTGAAATGGGCATGGTTTGCCGCTTTGGCTCTGGGTTTGGCAGTTGTGGCTGCAGCCGGTAAAGTTGTTGACTATGCGGTTTCTTCCAACGACGGTGGCACAGTTACCAGTACTAACTACGACGACTCATTGTAATATATTGCTGCCAAAAGTATAATTCAATCGCAAGGGAGAGAGAATTTTCTTTCTCCCTCAGGTTGAAGAAAGGAGGAGTTATGTTGTACAGAAAAATAAAGGAATTTCTTTATAAAAACCGCTATACGATAGCTATGGTGCTTTCTTTATTTTTGTATACAACGGAAGCACTTGCCGCTACCGGCGATACCGGCACCTTCAGCGCTTTGATTACATCAGGTAAAACGATGTTCTCCGGTTTACGCAAGGTTATTTATCCGGCGGCTACCATCGGTATAGCCAGTGTTTGCATCGGTGGTATGTTTGGCAGTTTTAACTGGAAGTGGCTGATTGCAATCATGCTCGGAGTTTTTGTTATTGCTTTTGCCGAGCAGGTGGGTGCACTCGCCACCGGTTCTGAAATGGACATGGAAGCCAATATGAATGGTAACGGTTAGGAGATGAAAATGTTGCAGATGCGTTTTTTTGCTTTACTTTTCTTAGTGGTTTGCGGTGGCGTTTCCGATGCCTTTGCCGACAGCGATATATTTGTGCAATTGGCCGATAAAGCCACCACTATCGGTTTAGGGCTGCGCAACAGCGGATATATGATTGCCGGAATGGGCTTGGTTGTATTTTCTGTTATGGCCATTTTTAACAAAATATCGTGGAAAAATCTGGCATATATTATGTTGAGCTGCTTTTTGCTCAGTATTATGTTTGCGGCCGTTAACTATGTTGCCGAGGGAGGAAAAAGCATTCCTGAACTGAAATATGACAGCTCGGGTTCCGAAGCCGGTAGTGTGCCGGGGGACGCCACTAAAGTGCAAGTAAATAAAAGTTAGGCAAAAAATAGAAGTTCAAGCTGAGAAATAACAATCGGAGATATTGCTGAATGAAAATTATTATCCTTACCTTTCTTTTCGGTTTTATAATTATGCCGGCACAGGCATATATGGAAGATAATCGTGCCGGAGAAACTCAACTCACCGCCGGCGAACAAAACAGCAATTTGCATAAACTCAGCAGTCGCGGCAACGAAATATTGAAAAAACTGAAACAAGCAGATGCGTATGTTGAACGGGCACAAGCTGCCGGAAAACGGGTTAATGCCTCTGCATTGGAAGATTTGCTGAATTCAGACCAAAAAGATAAGGCAGAACAGGAAATGGAAAGATTTGCGGCAACCGTTAAAAAACAGACTGCAGATCCGTCGCACTTAAAAGTATCTCCCGAAAACGAATTGTTTACACTATTTGTTAAACTCGGTAACGAGCAGCAAAGAGATCGCGAGACAGCACATCAGCTTGTTGCCGATTTGAAACGGAGGATAAGATGAGAGAAGAAATCTTAAAAGCCGTGGCTCAGCCGCCAAAAGTATTGTGGGCTCCGATGGTGCCGGCCATTATCAATTTAGGTATACAGTTTCCGATGATGTTTATGGCAATGGGCGTTGCCGATGTAAATCCGTTGTTTTTTATATTTTTGATTTTGGCGGGACATATCGCTTTGGTTTTTGCAGGTTTGAAAGAGCCTCACCTGTCGCAAATGCTTCGCGGCTACGGCCAAACATATATAAAAACCACAAATTTGTATCCGGTCAAAGGGAGTAAGTTTGAACCATGAATGAATACGATTTTTTCAACCTGTTTGTGCGCGGATTGAGCAATTTCGAAATTGTGGTTGCTCTTATTGGTATTTTAGCAGCAGCCTCGTTTGCCGTTTTGCTGGCAACAAAATTCGGTAATTGGGTTTTGCCGCAGCCGCGAGAATCACGAGTTTCTGACTTTCTGCCGTTTCAAAAACTTATGTCTGACGGTGTTACCATTCAGTGCCGCAACAATTCGTATGCTCGTGTTTTCCGTCTGGAAGGTGTTGATTTATCTTCTGCCACCGACGAAAAAGTCTATTCCATGATGGAAGCACGTAAATCATGGCTTGATGATTTATCGAACATGCAGGTAATTGCTCGAGTAATCACCACTCGCGATCATGATGCGCTGGAAAGTGAAAAACGAGACTTTAATAATAAGTTATTGGATGCGATTTCGCAGGTTTGGTTTAACCAAATGGATAGAATTTATACCAATAAACACTATATTATATTGTCGGTTATCGACCGTAAAGATGCATTAAAAGATTTGAACTATGCTTCGCAAAGCTTGATGTCTACTTTGGGGGAATACGGTGTCAGTCCGATGTATGAGACTGAAGGCAGTAATCCGATTGACAGCCCGTTTTATTTGTTTTCAAGGTTATGCAGTCCGGTTTCCAAACCAACTCCGAAAATCAACAGTGCCGAGGGGGCTCGATTATGTGAACTATTGACCGGAGATCATATCCACTTTACTCAAGAAGAGGGGATAATTCACTTTTTTTCCGGCGATAATGATTTGTATGAAATTGCTTTTGGTATTCGTTCTTGCGGTGAAGCATGGGATGAGAGTATGATTTATTCCTTAAACGCTATTGATAGTGAGCTTGTTATAGTTCACAACATTCGTCCGATGTTCAGAGCACAGGCCAGAGGTTTGCTGATGCAACAACAGCGTATGGCTATGACCACCAGTTTTTCGGCCGGAGTTGTAGATCAATATGCTACGGCGCTGGCTTCAATTGATGACAGCGATAATGACTATCAATCGCTGTCAGAATACGCGATGACTATTATCGCCAAAGGACGTTCCAAAGAAGAATTGGATTTTGCCGAGTCTGAAATTCAACGTATCTGCCGTGCATTCGGCGTAACTCCGGTGCGTGAGGGTTGGGTAACACAGGCAGTGTTCTTTACACAATTCCCGACTTACGACACATATCCGCGTACGTATATGTTCTTGTCGCGGGCTATTGCTATGGGTATAACTCTTGATAAACCGGCGGAAGGCTTTAATAAAAGCGACTGGGGTAACGGAGCCATAACCGTTTTTCGCACAATGTCGGGATCGGCTTATCGTTTTCAATTTCATGTCAGCAGCGAAGAATCTGCGGTGGCCCACTGCTGCATTATCGGACCTACCGGACAAGGTAAAACGACATTACTTACATTTTTGGCCGGACAAGCCATGCGGCATGCCGATTTGCGTGTATTTTTCTTCGATCGCCATCTCGGC
Source organism: Alphaproteobacteria bacterium (assembly GCA_017444525.1). Lineage (GTDB taxonomy): Bacteria > Pseudomonadota > Alphaproteobacteria > RF32 > CAG-239 > RUG410. Next base: position 59,559 of record JAFSWL010000022.1, on the reverse strand, counting down.
GCGCAGATTTTTACCCGCGCAATTAAGGGGGCTTATGTCGGCTTTGATGGCGATGAGAAAAACGTGTCACTTAATCCTTTTGATTGTGCCAACACTTCTGAAAATCGTGCATTTTTACGGCGTTGGTTGAAATCAATTACCATGGTTGACGATGCTTTGGCCGATCGTGAAGTGGCGCGAGCCGTAACAACGGCATTTGATTATCTGCGGCCGGAAGAGCGTCTTTTATCAAATTTATATAAAAGTTGTTTTTCTCCGACCGGAAATATGCGCCGCGAGCTGTATCGCTGGGTAAATCCGGACCAGTACGGAGCAATATTCAACGGACAGAATGATAGCTTGGACTTGAAAAGTCGTCGTTTTATGGCATTTGATTTTACGCACATTTTTGAAGATGAAAATCTGGCACCGGCGGTAATCAGTTATATTATGCACCGTATTCAATCTGAAACCGGAGAAACCGGCGTTCCGTCATTGATTATGATTGATGAAACCGCACCGATGTTAAAGCACCCGATGTTTAGAGACTATTTTATTATCGGTTTGCAGGAAGGCCGCAAAAAGCGTCAGGCTTATCTTTGTGCCTTCCAACAGCCGAATATTGTGGATAAGTTGGGTGTGGGCGAAGTGATTCGCGGTCAATGCCAAACCGTAATCTTTTTCCGCAACCCGCAGGCGCAGCCGGAAGATTATGCCAACTGGAACCTGACGCAAAGTGAAATGGACTTTATTTTCGGTAAAAGCTATCGTGATTTCCCTTATGCTATTTTGTTGTCGCGGCCTGTAACCGGTGAATCGGTTATTTTGGATGTTAACTTGAGTGGTTTGGGTAAATATCTGCGTATTTATAATTCCGGTCGCAAAAACGTGCTACTTGTCCAACAGTTGATCAAAGAATACGGCGAAGACGGTTTCTTAACCAAATATCTGGATATTTCATAAAACTTAAATTTAACAAAAATGTCATACAAAGCGGCGAAAAAATATGGTAAGATAAAGCAATAGGAATTATAGGAGGCAATCATGATGGATAAATTAAAGAGGATAAGATATTTTGCTCTCTTAGCTGTTATGATGCTGTTCGGTGTAGGTATCACTTGTGTTTATGCTGAAATGCCTACCGATGATTCGTTGAAAAATTCCGAAAATAGCGAACAGGATAGTACGGAAAAGCACGACGAGAAAATAGAAGAAGATAAAAAAGAAAAACTTGATAAAGCACAGAAAGATCGTGGTTATGGCCCGCTTAATTCGCTTGATTTATACATGAATGTAATCAATACGGTGGAAGGTGCTATAACCGGCGACAGATTCGGCGAAAGTTTAGAAAAAATGCTCAAAAAATACGGCGCGGTTGTAGCTAGTGAACAAGCTATGCTGACCGCCAAGAGAATGGAAAAATATGAGCGGCAAAAAGCAGCAGATAAGCGGCTGCGCGAAGAAAAAGAAGCAAGAGATGAAGCGGTAAAAAATATAAAAAGCGAGCGTCAGGAAAAGGATAAGAAAAGATCGTCATTGCTAAGCAAATCATATAATTGGTACAAAAGTAATTCGCAAGCGCAGTCGACAGTTGAGGGAATTGTCAATTCGGTTGCAAACAATAATTATGAAGGTGCAGTTGATCGTTTGGTTAATGACGTCGGCAGTGCGGCTATAGATGCGCAAGTTAAAAAATACGAGAATAACGAGGCGACAAAGTCGGGTAACACGGAAACCCCGACAAGATAATAGAATAACGGGAGACGGGACTGATGACTGGAAAAGCGCAAAAAATAATTCAAACGGTTGTCCTTGTTGTGGCGATAACTCTCTGTGCATGCAATGCCAAAGCACAGGGCATTCCGATATTTTTTAAAACATATATGGCCGACTATATGCGCTCATGGACTTTGAGTACCATTGAAAAAAATCAAAGTACAAAAGCACATAACAATCGCAAGCTGGTAGAAGAAAATGCCGAACGCGGCAACAGTCCGGAAGTACGATCGACGTATAATAAAATGTTTAATAAATTTATAAATAATATGAATTGGGGACGTTTCGGAGATGATCCGTTCGGAACGGTATATGCTGCCGGTGAAAAAACTGTCGAAACCCAATCACAAGAATTTGTTGCCGAACAAAAACGCAAGGGTAGAGAATATTTGCAAAAAAAACTTGATGAAGAGCTGAAAGAACAGCAAGAAGATAAAGCATGGGAAGAAGAGGACAAAGCCAATGCCGCCGGCGACGGTTCTTCCGGTACATCTTTGGGAGCGGCTTCCGGTTCAGGTACGGAGAATAATGCATCTTCACAACAAAACAACAGCGTAAAACATCAAAAATACAAAGCACAAGTGTTTAATTGGCTCAAGAAAAATCGTTCAGGCGTGCAAAATGCCGCAAAAGCTGCGGTTTCCGGAGATGATGTCGGTAACATAATCGATAAGATGGCTGCAGATACGATAGAAGATATTGCGGCATCAGGACAGCAAAAATTGGAACAAAAATTGGAGCAGCAAAAGCAGCCTGCCGGAACTCAGACACCTACGTATCAATAAAATTACATAGTGGAAAAGGAAATGTACAATGATAAAAGAAAATAGTTTACTGAAAATATTTATACTGAGTGCTTTTATAATGTTATATAATGCATCGGCGGCCTTTTCCGGCGATGAAGTTAAAAATGATACGATAACTTATAATAACGGGCAAGCATCCAAGGAAACAACATTTGGTTATGCTGCAAACGGCTCAAACGGCAAATCTTCAGGCGGTTCCGCCAGTGTTTCCGCCGATGCTTCAAAGACAAATCCGGCAGAAGCAGATGCAACGGCAAAAGCTGATGAAGAGGCCAAAAAAGAAGCCGAAGATGTGAAATACAGCAATTTATATCATGATCGTCCGCTATTTCCGCAAAAAATGATGATGTATTGCAAAGTAAATGCCGAAGACATTGCCAAAGATTTAAGTAAAATTGAGGAATGTATCAAAAAATACGTTAAAGCTATGAATAACGACAACTCCGCCATTAGAGAACAAGGGTTGAAAGATTATGATGAAATGCGTTATCAGGCACTTAATGATACGCTTACGGTAGCAACCGATAAATTAAAAAGTGTGATTAATTACAACGAAACGCAAAATGCTTATTCCACCGCTACGGCAAAATCCAACACTCAGCGTGATACTGAGGGGGCACTTACCAATGCACATGCGTTTGCTACGGATATAATAAATAATTTGCGGGAATTATATGCAGAGAATCTCAAATATACGGCAATTGATGCTATCAGGGACATAGATCCTTCGGCAATATTAAGCGATGTTGAATATGCTACCAGTAAAACCACGGTAAAAGGTTCTGCTTCAACCGAGACGGATTCCGGTGTTATCAGCAACGAAACCAGTATTACACCGGAAAGCCCGGATGCTTCTGCAAAAGACAAAGCTGAGAAAGACGAAGCAGAAGAATCAAATGAAGAAGGACAATTAGGCACTTCTGAAGAAGGCGATTACGGAGATGAGGGTACGGTTGCCGGCACATTCCTTGGCAGCAATCAGTGTGAAATCAACGGTAAAACCGGCGCTTGCCCTGATGGAGTATATCGTGCCAAGACAGGCGAAACTTTTGAGTGTTACGAGGGTGCCTGCGATTTGGTTGAGAAGAATGGCGGTACGGTTTTGAAAGAGGTTATAGTCAATGGCTCAAGCAAAATAGATGCGTATGAAAAAATGAGTGCCGAGGATTTCGCAGCGCATCAGGATGAGGTTGAACAATTGCGCCAAGATTTGACGGCAGCGATGAATGCACCCGATGCAACAGACAAAGAAATCTCCAATGCACAAAAAGCTCTTGATCGCTTGACTGAAGTTGAACAAGTCAAGAAGAAAGAACAGCAAAGCAGCCGCGACGATAACTATTTGGCTACGGCTAAAGGTATGTCGCAAGAAACTTATGTTGAAGCTTATAATCGCTATTCATCATTAATAAACGATCCTGACACTGCGGCTGGTATCAAAGAGGATGCACAGTATTACCTTAATATATTGAATCAAGCAGCATCAACCGTATTTTCTGGACAAGCTTGCGCTCAAGTAAAACGAGACTACGGTTTATCTGTTAGTTGCAATGATTGGAACTAATATATAGGACGGCAACGGAAGGAGGATAGGATGAAAAAATATATAGCGACATTTATAATTGTCATCGGACTTCTGTTACCGAAATACGCGGCTGCAGAGCTTGATTTTATTAAGGATTTTATCGGAGGTGTGGAAATCGGCGAAGAAGACGTATCTTTATATGTTAATGACAATGTTAAGGGACAAGTCAATTTGCAGGAAAAAACCACCGATACCAAAAATCAAAAAAAGGCCAAAGGTTTAGCACGTACGGCAATAAAAGTTCTAAACGGCGCTCAAAAAGCTCGTAAATTTATTGACACCGGAGATTATTCTGAATTTTTTAATACAAAGATAAGCAACTTGCAATGGCCGGGGATTGATGCTGCGACCGATTGCGGTGAATATACTTCGCCGATGACCAAGCGTCAGGTGCTTATGTCCTATTTTAAGAAAAAACACATTGATAACGATGTTCAAGTATCAGTAGCTAAGGATGTGTCTATGAATAATCTGACGATTGAAAATTTGGCAATTGATTACGCGAATGCTTTGGTTACGCGCAAACAGCTACAAGATGAATCAAAAAAGCTTTCTAAGTCAGATGCCGAAAGGGGACCTAAAGAAGCTAAAAACTCAAGTAAAGATATTATGGAATTAGAATGGAACTACGGTGTGGTAATGCGGCGTGCCAATAATCGTTGGTTGAATGTGTTATTGTTTGAATCCTCTCATATTTCCAATATTTTGAAAGAGCGCGCGAATAGGGTTCGTCTTGACGATACAGCCGATGTTCTCGGTGAAAAAACAGAAGAAACTGTTAAAAAATTGAAAGAACATGGTGTCAGAACACCGCAATACGGTTCAAACGGTATAACTTTAGGCGATGTAACAAATTTGGTTAATAAAGGCATCGATGCCATTAAACGCAAAGATTTCTCTTCAGCCTTTAATTCCATGGCGGATATTTATTCAGGAAGTCCGGAATATAATCCGGAAGTTGCCAAAACAATCAGCAAAGTATCAAGCAAAGTAGAAGCCGGACAAAACGCATACGATAACGCCAATAATAGGAATTATGATGCCCTCTCGGAACAGGCATTCGCCGAAGGTCAAAAGTATTATAAACAGCAAAAAGAGAAAAACAACAAGGAGAACGCAGATGAGAAAGCCGACGAGAACAATAATCAAAAATAGCGGAATATCAATATTTCTGTTTGTTATATATATTTGCTGTGCCTTGAGTTTATATACACCGCAGGTGTATGCACTGGCTTATTTGGATTCCATTTCCGGAATCATAACCGATATCGGTACCAAAATCCTGAAAGATATGCAAAATGACGAAGGTATGACGGCAACGATTATGGAAAAGCTGAATGGAAAAACTTTGCAACCGAAAGATAATGAAAGTGAAAAGTTGTATGTAAAAATCTTGAAAAAATCGGCGGACGTTGCTGTAGATGTAGCGAAAGGTCAATATGCTGCCAGTGATTACTCTACAAAGGGTTTGATGGAGGCATTGACAGGTCAACTGGGAGAACTAACTCAAGAATATAATGAGTGGGAAAAGAAAATGAATGATGCAATCGAGGCCGAAGAAAAAGAAAAATTGAATAAGAAAATGGCCATGCAGAAGCAAATGGTACTTTTGCAATCACAGCGGAGTGCTCTTGATTCCTTAATTGAACAGGAATCTACACCGGAAAGAGTGGCGCAATTGGATGCATTGGATTTAGCTATTGCCGATATGGCCTTGCAAATCAAACAAAACGATGAAAAAGATGTTATGACAACAAGTAAAGTGAGAAAAACCAAACGTAAAATGAATAAATTGAAAAAGAAAATAGAGGAAGCATCAGCTGAATTATCAGAAGATAAAGTTCAAGCGCTGATGCAAACAGAATTAATGGAGTTGTTCGGTATTGATCCAAATAAAGAAGAAGACGAAATATATGAAACAGCCATCAGCAAACTCTTTTTGCGCGAAGATGAGACTGATAACCCACAAAATGTGCAACGTGTTGTGGATGAACGCAATCGTGAATATTATGACGCAATAAAAAATGCTTTGGAAACAGTTGTAGTTACTAGGGATAGTATAACAACCACCAATGAACACAGCGTTGCCTGCGCAGACGCTTCTACAAAGGAAGCAGATGGTGTATTCGGAGCATTAGGCTTGCGTCAGTGTGTTGAATTGCAAAATTCCATTGCCGCCGCCGGATATTTGGAAATTATGCTGGCAATGATGCAATTGCAAACCACAAGCGAAATGATAAAGTGGAAAAACAAATACAGACTTCGCGATTATGACAAAGATTTTACCAAGTTTAACCTCGACGATTATTTGCTGACTAAAGAAGATTTACTGGCAAAACTTAAAAATCAGACCAAAGATAAATTTAAGGATGGTCTTAAAAACAAAATAAAAGGCTTCTTTTAAGGACTAGGAGGGAATGATGAACATGTTGCAAAAAAGTTTATTAATTTTATTTATCAGTTCTTTCATCAGCAGTACCGCATCAGCTTTTATACCTGATACGGCACCGGCCGTTCCTGGACCTGTGCCTCAGGCCAATCTGACCGGCGGTCCGTCGGAAGCGGCGATTTTGACCAGCTCAATTAAGGAAGTTATTGTAAATAAGACAATGCTTGATTCTTTTACCGATATAACCCGAATGAAACAATTGGCTAAAGAATATGGTGTTATGATGGGTAAAAGTTCTTTGAACATGTTAAAGCAACCAGAAAAGAAAAAACAAAAGATCATTTCTTATTCCCGTACCATCGAAGATTGTAAGAAAACGACTGTTACCGATTCTAAAGGTGTTAAAAGAGTAGTTGATGTCAATAAAGAAGATATGGTTAAAAAAGCTTTTATTAAGTTGTTTTTTCAATATCCTTCCGAGAATAACAAGACCAAGTACGAATATGCTCAGAAGGGGGAAGAGCTTAAACTTGATACAACTCTGGAAATGTATATAATAGCCAAGGAAATGCAAAAGGAACTTGCAGGCAAAGAAATTGAATTGTTTGGAGAACCGTTAGTTATACCGGAAGGAGACGATACCGAGAATATAGCCGCGGTAGAATCTAAATTAAAAGGTGTTCCTATGGAAGATTTGGGAATTGTTACACAACTAAAACTCTATGAAAGATGCTTGGTTGCAAATCAATTCTGCGATTATATTAAGGTAACTTCATGTAATGGCAGTACGGACGAAGGCGGCGACCGTGGTGAAAGTATTCAAAATACGGATATTGGTTTTGGAAACAACAAGAAAAATGAAGATATGGTATGCTTTTGGAATAGTGCGATTAAGGCGGAAACATTATATGATACCATTATGCGCTATAATGAATTTTTGGTGGCTATGTTGGCGCAATATCGTTCTGTAAACAGTATTTCCAATATTGCTAAAATTAAAGAATATAACGAGGACAAAGAAAAAATAGAAAACGGTGGGGACAAAACTTCTTCCTTAAATCAGCCGTTGAATCGGATTAATGAGGTTGTTTCGGTAAAAATTACGGCTGACGTAATGTTTGCAGATATGTCGGCAGAAGAACGTGATGCCGAGGAAGAAATACAAAAATATCAGGCAATTTTCGACGATGAAAATGATTTGTTAAGCGGTGATTTTGAGTTGAGCAACGGTGCTAAAGATTATAAACACGTGCTTGGCACCAGAGGAGATAATTTTGATGATTTGGTAAGTATTGCCGCTGCCGAAGAAGATTTGCAACGCGCCGAGATGATGCACAATGCCTTGATGCGTTTACCCGGATATTTGGATTTATATAAAACGCATCATTATATTGAGAGATTGCATAACATCAGCAGACAAATGGTTGTTCGTTCGGGTGAATGCGCAATGAATATGCTTAAACCTTATTACTATGAAACTGATAAAGTGTGGTACGGCCCCAATGATTGTATGACCGAATTTGAAGATGCGGCTAAAACCACTCCGTCCGGCAGAGTTATTTGCCATTATACCAAAAACAAAGACTTTACGGATACATCGGAATCTATCGGTTTAATGGATGTGGCATGTCCGGATAATTCTTCTGAAAAATGCTATGTCATCAACATTGATGAATTTATTGATTTATTAAACGAGGAGGAAATAACCGAAGAAGATGAGGAAAACAGCACAGGTAAATCGAAAGATAAACCGCTTCCGGAGCGTCCTGATGCTGTAGAAACTTCGTCTAAGGGCGGTATAATGCAGTATTTGGTTGATTTATACCGTGCTGCTATTGACGGCAATGCTTTATATGAGTATGATGAAGAGCCTGTTATCACTATCCAAGCCGATGCCAGCGAGGGTGCCGATTACTCATCCCATGTTGTTATATCTTCAGATGCGGAGGATTTGGACTATAATACTGATAAAACTAAAGCAGCCAAATATAGGGAATTTTATAAATCTGAAACCGGCAGGACGGATGATGAAGAGCAAACTTTCGATACACAACAGGATGAAGATGACGAAGAAGAGCAATCTTCACGCGTTTATGTAACTGAGCGCGACAGTATCGAAAGTGTTGATGACAATTACCGCAATAAAAAAAGTGATATGGAAGCCAACCCAGAAGATTATGAGGGAGATCCGGAAGATAAAAGCAATCAGCCCACAGTTAAAGATGAAAAATCAGAAAAAGGACAGTTGAGCGATACACAGGAAGAAAGTATTATGCGTTGGGCTGTAGGTGCCGAAGTTATGAAAGATGTGGCCAGAGATTTGGATTTTGGTTTGGATGACAGTGGCACAGTTCATTTTGGTAAAAGAAAGCGTAAATTCCCGCTATGGAATGATCAAATGGCGTTTTATGACCAATATATAAACGGCAAATATGAAAACATGAAAGACTACATTATGACGGCTCCGACTCAAATGTTGTTATCGAATTTTGCTGCTGGTGTGGTCAGTGGACTGTCTGGCAGTGGCAGTAGTACCGGAAACGGACAAGATAGTGCTTCCGTAGTGCAAGACTATTTCAAGAACGAAGAAGGCCAAATTAATCAGATGATTGAAAATTATGAGAAAATATTTAAACAAATAAAGGCGCAATACGAGGCAAAAATCAAGAAAGATGAGACGGAAAGGGAAATACGTGTTGCTGAAAAAGACGAAGCAGGCCAGAAATTAAGTAAATTAAATGCCAAATATAATCGAGCTAATCGCGATATTAATGAAGCTATTTTAGAAATAGATGTTTCCCAAAAAGGGCTTGATTATAATGCAGATTTATACGATAAAGCCAACAGAGATGATGTCGATATTGATGAAATGCCGCAAACGCAGAATTACAAGAATTTGCAAGAGGAAGCAGAAGCTAAGCAGGAAAAAGCAAATTCTACCAAGGATGAAGTGTTGTTGGAGACATCGGATATAGAAGAATATATAAAAGAAAGGGAAGAATTGATAGAGGAAATTGATGCCAGATTGGATCAGGCTCGGCGTGAATATGTTAAACAAATGAGTGATGCCGAAGCTCAAGAAATGCGAGAAACAGCGGCATTGATTGCTTCGATTCGTGCAGCTCGCCGAAGTTTTATTACTCCGGAAGAAGCCATTACAAAAATTGTACCTGCTGAAATTGCTTCTACGGTAATGAGCTGCGCTCGTCAATATATTGTGGAACAAATTGAAAAAGCACAAGAAAAGATTAAGACTGAGTTACAAGATACCGGCAAGATATACATGCCCGGCAATTATGGTAAACTTAAAGCAATTCATGCTGATTTAATAAATAAAATCAGCAGTGTGTCGCCGTCGGATATTGCATCTTGTGGGGAAACTACCGATAGTGAAGGCAATTCTTTCGTGTCATTGAACTTTCTTGCCGGTATTTGTGCCAATGATTTCTGCGTAAACGAAGATGACGCATTTTTCGTCGGCATTGTTGGATTACCGCACGACTTTGCCGCACCGCGCGCGCCGGATTGGTTTACTTCGGCTCCTATGCGAGAGGTATTTTACTTTGATCATTACGATTTTTCTTCAATCTCGAAATATTATAAAGGAGATGAAGAAAGTATTAATGAAAATACCAAAATGTTTTTGAGTCAAAGACTGTTTTTAGAAGATCTTTTAAGAGGTGCTCCTAATACGCAGATAAAATCACCGGAAGACTATATAAGAGGTGAAGACAGCATTAAACAATCTACGGTGCCTGAAGTATGGAAATGGATATTGAAACCGCATACCTATGTTCAACGTTCATTTGACTTGAAAAAACTTATAGGCAGGCAAGACGGTACTTCAGAAGAACAGATGCGCACACTAAGTGCAAGGCAATCGATTCGTCGTTCTGGTCTTTATCCGTGCCGTTCGCCTGAATATAATTCGGCAGGAAACCTCAGCGGGCGGACTATTTATGACGAAAACGGTAAATCTTCGGGAATACCTGCCCAGCAATTTATTGATGTTAACAGTGATTTACAGTACACAACCGGTAAAATTGCTGATTTGCAGCAGCCGCAAAAGCCGGAGAATTTAGGCTCGGCTAATCCGAATGAGCCGAAACAGACGTATATTCCGTCATTGGTTCCTCCTGATTGGATGGAATATTCTACTGTGCCGTATAATGCTGCGACACCTATAACAGATGTTATTATGGGGGTGCCTGAGTGTCAGGCTTTGCGCCATGTCAGCGAGAGAGTGTTTGATAAAGAAACTTCTGCTTTGCATGGAAAACATGCTTCAGACTGGGTTAGTCCGCGTAGAGCCAGTGAAATCGGTAATATTCTGACATATTATACGGAGACAAAGTATGAAGTTAATAAAAGTGTTTGCAACGCGGCTAAAAAAAGCTGCGGCGGCAATCTGTCATGTGAAGAAAAGGCCTGTAAATCGCAGAAAATTGAAATTTTACGACTAACCTATAATAATGAATTGGTGCATGCCCTGTCTGCATATGATGAAGATTACGGCCAAAAAGGAAATGAAGAAGGTACTTCACGGCAAAATTTAGCCTCGCGCGTGTTATTACAAAATAATCAGTTGGGAGATTATTTAAACCAAATAGAAACTATGAGGGTTACCGCCGATAATCTTCTTAATTCTGAAAAAGATCTTAAGCGCACTCAATTGGAACTTGCGGAAACTCTGATAGAGACTGATTTTGTGTTCGGTGAGGAATTTGATTTGGCTAATGAACAAGACTATAAACGGCTTCGTGATAAATTGACTGAGGAAAAAGAAAAAGCCATTACTGCAGCATTAAATAAATTAAGTGAAGTCAAAATGACTACGACCATTGAGAATCCTGACGGTACTTTTAGTGACGGCGATGAAGTCAATGCCATCAAAGAGCGTGTGGCCGATATCACCAGACGTGCTTTGTTATACCAGATGGATAGCGAGGGAAATGAGTTGATTCCGGATTATCCTGGCGATCTGGTTACAATTGACGGTTCTTGGGATCCACAAACCGATATGCTCGAAGAAATGCAAACGGCAAAAGCCGATTGGGATATAGCTCAAAAGACCGCTGAAAGACAAGATGAAGAACGTGAACGTCGCTTACAACAGTTTGCACGTCCGTATTGCGCGGTATATCCTCATTAATATTTTTGTAGGAAAGGGAAAAAAAGTGGTTCAGCTCGGAAACGGAACAAAAAAAATATTGATAACTGATACAAAGCGGAAAGTAGATGTCGGTTATCAGCCGCACTTTATTAAAGATGTCAGACAGGAAAAGACTTCAAATAAAGAAATATATTTCCGTTGGCTTTCACGATTGGTTATCTTTTGCACTATTGTTTCTCTGACGTTTTTCTTGTGTTCAACTTTGGTCATTTTTCGTTTGGCTCGCGAAATTGTTGTAGAACCACTGCTGATAATAAATCAAAAGGATTCGGAGACTACTGTTCGCTATGAGCCTATTGATAAAAAAATGTCGTCGGAAAAGCAATTGACCGAAATGTATGTGCGTCAGTATATTATCATGCGCAATACCGTGATTAATGATGAACAAGAAATGCGGACACGCTGGGGACCTGGCGGAATTGTGCAATATATGTCTGCGCCTGACGTATATAAGGAATTTGTCGGAATGAATGCAGCCTCTATCGAAAAAATGTTTGATAACGGATATTCGAGTGAGGTTTATATCGATAAAATTGGAAAAGAGAGTGAAAATTCTCCGGTTTGGTCGGTAAAATTCACCGTTTACAATCTCTCTCGCGCTCGTAATGATACCGGAGCATTGACATTGAAATCAGTGCGTTATAATGCCTCGGTAACACCGGTATATTTAGAAGAACGCCGCCTTTTGAAGGCTAGGTTACTTAATCCGATAGGGTTTACGGTGATAAAATACAGCCAAAGCGAAATAAGAGAATAATTTGTTTAATTTATTTTAATCTTTTTATTTTAATATAATCGACAGAGGAGTATCTGCATTTTTCGGATAATGCACCGAAATGCAGGTATTCTCGGCAATTGAGAGGATTCTCAATAGGAGTCTAAAACAAAATAAGAGAGATAAAAATGTATAAAAAACTTTTGATTTTTGCTATATTTTTAGTTCTGTCGGCATGCAGTTTGTTTGGTTCGTATTATGAACCGGAAGCCGTCGGTATCGGTAAAGATGTCAACGAGCTCAAGTTGTCGCCGTGCGCTTGCATGCAACTTGACGTGATTAAAAATGTGCCGGATTGGTTTTGGGAAACGATTTAAACGGGGTGTTGATAAATGGCAGCTCAGTTAGGAGTAAATAACACACAGCAACGTTTGATAGCTTCCGGACAAAAACGTTCGGTTCAAAATGCTCGTACGAACGTAAGACGCGAGATAGAGCAAGATGAAGATAATTTGGTTGTCAATGCAAGCGAAAAAAGATATTTATGGACGGCTCGCGCTTTTGCGGTGGTTACGGCTATAAGCTTGTGTTGCAATTTGATTTTGTTGTTGACGATTGCCAATATTTTGCCGTTATATCGAGTAGAACCTTATTTATTGACACTGGCCGGCAAAGATGAGCAAGTATACAATATAATTCCGTACAGTCGGGATATGGAAGCTAAAAAATCAATAACCGAGACTTTTATTCGCCAATATGTATTATTAAGAACAACGTTGCTTTCCGATGTTGAAGAAATGGAGGCACGTTGGCAAAACGGCGGAGATTTACAAAAAATGTCATCTCCGATTGTTTATCAGGATTTTATGAGCAATACGGCTCCGAAGTTGATGAAGCGAATGAAAGAAGACGGTTTAACCAGTAATGTTTCGATTATTACCGTCAATGAGATTTCCGAATCATATTGGCAGGTTGAATACAGCGCCGATTACTATTTGCCGACATCATACACGCCTAAAAAACTGAAATATCGTGCTAGTTTGCGTGTACAATATGTGCCGCAGAGAGTTTCTTATAAAGAGAGACTGAAAAATCCGGTAGGATTTACGGTTCTGTCTTATACAACCAAACAAATCAGAGAATAAAGTTAGGATAAAGAAATGAGAATGAGCTTTAAAACATTGGTATTAATGATTGGAATGCTGTTTACGCACAATCTTTATGCTGCCGGTTTGGTTACCGATGATAATAGCAACAGTAGTTATGATCAATCGGCGGATCAGTCGCAGGGAAACTATCAATCAATGAATCTCGGATATGCCGGTTTCGGTTCTATCGGAATGTTTCAGGAAGCATGGCAGGATCCGTTACAGAATTTGGGTGAGGGGCAAAGTAAGCCGGCTTATTCTAAATATTATTGGACACCTGATCTGGTATTGCCGGTCAGATTGCGTGAAGGTATGATTACAATGATTAATTTTCCGGAATGGGAGTTGGTTGAACATGTGTTTGTCGGTGATACCGGTACTTTTACGGGGCAGATTATGCCGCCTAATACCGTGATGTTATATCCGCAACCGGGAGCAACCGTCGGAAATGATACTAATGTCATCGTTCTCGGACGTTCCGGAAATAAATATGTATTTTACGCCAGAAGTGAAGGTATTAATACCGAAAGAATAACAAACTCCATCATAGATATTGATGTTGTCGGTAAAAACGGCGCATCGGGAGGTAGTCCCAGGAGCGGCGGTGAGATAGCCGGCGGTAGCAGTGGCCATGTAAACGCTGCTGGATTCGGGGCTGGAATGGATAAAACGGTTGATGCCACATTCACCCGTCGCTTCTTAAAAGAAGATTGGTTAAAGAGTATTCCTATGGATCCGTCAAAGTTTCGTTTTGATATTGAAATTTATGTACCTAATCCAGATGACGTGATTATTGCACCGGAACGTGTATGGCATGATGATATATTTACATATATTGATTTAGGTGAAAAAGCAATAAATATGGTACAGCGTCCAATTGTGACGATGATTATCGAACGTTCGGAAACTCCGGTCGGATTTAGAACCAAAGGACCAAATAACAGATTGATTATCGTTGAGGGTGTAGGCGATATGGTTATGCGTAGCGGTAAGCGTATGGTTTGCTTAAAGATGCGTAGATCTGATGATGAAGGAACACAATATGTAAGCTATGCCGACACCAGTAATGAGTGGGATATTGCTCCGGCAATACCGGGACAAGGCTCGCAAAGCGGTGGAAGCAGCTCTGCCGGTATGGGAGCTGGAGCAGTCAGCAGTACATCAAGTGCTGCATCCGGTACAGATAAGGGGAGCAGCGGGACTGACGGTAGAACTGGTTTCGGAAATAATTCCGGCGGGGGTGTTTATGTTCCTAACGGTGCTATCAGCGGTTCAAACAGCTCAATGAATGGTCTTATGGGAGCGGTTTGTGCCCCGAATAATGGATGTGCAGGAGATATGGATTACAGCGGTATGTCGCAATTGAAAACCGCAGATGGTGCCGTTATCGGCAAGAATTTCCCGCAATATAAGTATGGCAGCGGTTTTGAGGGACAAACCTCAGACAGTTTATCGATAGAATTGGGGACGGATTCCAATGTCAATAATTTGGAAGCTTTATGGCAGGATTTGTCTGGTCGCTATTCCTCATTATTGAGTGGATATGAGCCGTTCTATTCGGTTGATACACCGGCAGATGGACAAGGAAAAGAGCTATTCCATCTGCGTGTAGGGCCTATAAAGAGTTTGGATAGCGGTGATTCCGTCTGCAGTCAGTTAGGACGTAACGGAGTTTTCTGCAGTGTAGTCAGGGTGCAATAAATGAGTAAAGGTCCGTTAACAAGAGCCGACAGATATGTCAAAAAAACCGATAAGATTATCTTGATTATCGGCATAATTGCGCTGTTGACTTTCCTCTTTACTCTTATGCTAGCAACAGCCGATACGCAAGAGGAAGAAAGGGCAACAATAGTCGATGATAGCGGTATTGATGCAGAAACGGATATTAACATTAAAAATCAAGAAATTCCGAATGAAATTGAGTTCGATAAAACAGAAGATGATGAGCGTCCCATTACTTTGTCACCGCTTGAGCTTAATATGGGTCAGATTATATTGGGTAACGAAGCTACAAATGTATTGACAATAGGCAGCAATGGCAAACGTGAAATACGTATTTTGTCGGTAGAATTGGAAGATGCTCCGTTTGATGGCTTTTCTTATGATTCAAGCAATTGTCAGAATAAGGAGTTGCGAGGCAATTTAACCTGTATGGTTACTACCAAATGGGTGCCTAGTGTTGCCGGAAATGTACAAAGCAATTTTAAGATTGTATGGCATGAAACAAATATATCCGCACAAAATGCCAAGCACGACGAGATAACTGTACGCGGCAGTGCAGTTACAAAAGAAAATTGTAATTTTTGCGAAACAGATATAGTTGCGGCCGTTCCAAGTAGCGGTGTTGCAATTGGTGGTTACCGTTATGCCATTGGTCCGGATGGAAAAGTTATAGGTGCCATTGATGAAAACGGTAATGTGTCTGACGGTAAGGGCAATGTCATCGGTCGAGTTAATGCGGATGGTATGATTGTTGACTCTGAAGGTAATATCATTGGTGTTGCCGCCAACAGCAAATTGATTATGGATGAAAACGATAATGTCATCGGTTATGTCGATGCCAATGGTGTAGCGTATGACATTGATGGCAATGCAATTGGGACTATGTTGCCTGACGGTACGGTTGTCGATTCAAATGGAAAAGTTATCGGAAAAGCGGTTGAAGCAGGTATAGTTGTTGATGCCAACGGGCAGATTATCGGTAAAGTTTTGCCGGACGGAAGTGTGGTTGATACGGATGGTAATGTAATCGGTCATTTGGATAAAAACAGTAACGTAATTGATGCTAACGGCAATATTATCGGTCATGTGGCAAAAGCCGGTGAAGTTGTAACCGATGCTGACGGCAATGTTATCGGAGTGGTTATGCCTAACGGAGATGTGGTTGATGCCGACGGTAATATTATCGGTCACATGAATCCTGACGGAACCATTACAACAAAGCAAATAATCGGTAAGCGCGGCGGACAAGCTCAGATGGTTTATGACGATGCCGGCAATATTATAGGATATGTTGATGAAAATGGCAATGTTCGTGATTTTAATGGTAATCTAATCGGTCATGTTGATGAAAATGGCAATATAATCGATAAGAATGGTAAAATTATAGGTCGTGTCAGCGATGAATGGCATGATTTGGCACTTGATGAAAACG
Organism: Alphaproteobacteria bacterium; assembly: GCA_017444525.1. GTDB lineage: Bacteria > Pseudomonadota > Alphaproteobacteria > RF32 > CAG-239 > RUG410. The sequence goes on along the minus strand of JAFSWL010000022.1, from coordinate 42,834 downwards.
GTAATGTTATCGGTTATATAGATGATGAAAATCTGGTTCATGACAACAACGGTAATCTAATCGGCTATGTTGATGAAAGCGGCAGTATTATTGGTAATAAACCGAAAGTAACTGTTTTGGGCAGCGTAGGTGACAAAGCCAAACTCATTATTGATGAAAACGGTGTTATCATCGGTTATATAGATGAAAACGGCATAGCTCATGATTTAAACGGTACTGTAATTGGTCATGTAGATGAAAACGGTAATGTCCTAGATGAAAATAGAAATATCATTGGTTATCAGCGTGAAGTAGCGGTTGATGCTAATGGCAATCCTATCGGTTATATTGATGCCGACGGCAATGTATATGATTTTGACGGTAATCTAATCGGACATACCGATGAAAATGGTAATATCATTGATGAAAACGGTAATGCCATAGGTCGCAAGAGTGATATACGTATTGCTTTGGATAAAAACGGAAAAATTATGGGTTTTGTAGATGAAAAAGGCGTTGTACACGATTTTGATGGTGCGTTTTTGGGAACAACTGATGAAAAAGGGCAATTGATTCGCAGAGATTATTCGGGTGACATAGTCGGTCGTACCGGTGAAGCTGAAGAACTTGTAGTTGACGAAAACGGCAATGTGATAGGTTATATCAATAAAGATGGCAATGTTCGTGATTTTAATGGAAATATGATAGGTCACGTTGATGAAAACGGAAATATTGTCGATGGAAACGGTAATATTATAGGTGTTCGCGGAGATGAAGCTCTTATAGCTTATGACGATGCGGGTCATGTTATAGGTTATGTCGATAAAAACGGTTTGGTACGTAACGATAAGGAAATTATCGGAATTGTAGATGCCAACGGTAATATTCGCGCATTAGGCAGAAGAATCATCGGAGGCACGATTGATAAACTGCTCTTACCGATTACACCGGCCGGAGAGTTGTTGGGAACAATTAATAATCGCGGAGAAATCACAGACCAGCAAAAGGTTATCGGAAAAATTCGCCCAGATGGTTTGATTACTGATATGTCCGGAGCCAAAATCTTGGCTAGAGGTGTAAGACAAGGATATATTGTTAACTGGGGATGTGATTACAGTTTGAAACTTGATAAAGACGGGTTGGTTCGGCGCGAAGGTAAAGAAACCGGCTATAAAATTTATCCGGACGGTACGGTGTGGACACCGGAAGGAGTATTTGCCGGACGTACTATGATGACCGGCAGTGTTTATGATAATGAGTGTTCTTACATAGGAGAAGCATCTGCTGATGGTTATGTACGCGATGTCAATAATCAGGAGATAGGATGCCTTAATCCGGATGGTACAGTTCTTGATTTGGAAGAACCTAAGATTAAAGGACACCTTGTCCGCAGGAATTTTGTTTTGTCTGCTACAACATGGAAGCCGATGGGAGTTCTGGATGAAAGCGGTTTATTGCGCAACGAAAGCGGCGAAGCTGTCGGCTGTGCGGATTCTTACGGAGATGTTTATGATGTCGATGGAGTATATATAGGAAGAGTTTCTGATGCAAAATATGGTTACGGATTCGATGGAAAACCTCTGGGAACGGTAGATCAAACCGGACATATTGCACTTTCTGATGGCAAGTCGGCATACGTCAGTGTCAATAATTTATTAGTCGGCAGAAATAATAAAATATATGGTTACGCTGTTCCGGAGATTAATATTGTGGCAGATTCTTCGGGACATAAAATAGGACATCTGTTCCCTGACGGACTTGTTTACGATCAGATTGGCGCGGTTGTTGACAATATAAACAGCGGGGATATCGGCTATTATAACGGGATTGTCGGCAAAAATATCCGTCCGGCGTATGTAGTTGATACCAGCGGTAATTTATTGGGCAAAGTCAATTATGATTTATCCGTCGTAGATTATAAGGGTAGTAAAATTGGTCAAATAGATGCCAAAGGATATATGTTTGATAAGACAGGTCGGTTGGTTGCCGGTGTTGTCAAACAAGGCAGTGTCCGCGGATATGACGGCGCTTATTTGGGATATGTGGTTTCCACCGGTAAAGTAATTGAGCTTGAAAATGTCAAAGATGGCTCCAAACAAAAATATCGTCGGGGTGAGGTTACGGGCAAAGTGATTCCGGACGGACACATCCTCAATAGCGATAAAATTGTCGGAGAAGTTTTGCCGGAAGGAGTTATGTCAGATGTATACGGCAATCCAATAGGAATGACAAATAGCCTGGGTATGATTGTTGGGGCTAACAGAAAAGAAATAGCAGCTATGTTACCTGGCGGAGGTAACAGCAGCAATCTGGTTTTGCTTCAGTCCGGTGCAGTAATTAATTCCGCCGGAGAAGTTGTCGGTACGGCGGCTCCTAATGGTGAATATTATGATACCAAGCATATTATGTCGGGGAAAACACTGTCTGACGGAAAGGTTATCAGTGGCAGCGGTAAATTTTTGGGAGAAGTAATCAGCGGCGATATCGTTATCGGTAATGATGATACACTAAAAGGTATAGTTGGATTCGATGGTAAAATATACTATAACGGCACGATTATCGGCAAGATTTTGACTGACGCATTGGCAATAGATACACAGAATAATATTATTGGTCATGTTTATACCATCGGTAACACGATTCTATCAAATAACGGCGAATATGTCGGACGCTTATCTGCCAACGGACGCGTTGTTTCCGGCCAGAATAATGAAGTCGGATATTTAAAAAGCAACGGTTCATTTATTGATGTCGATAAAAACGTATCCGGTTACAGTTTGCCGGAAGTAGCCCGTAACAGGAGGAATTAGAGATGTTGAGAATAGTAAAAACTGCACAAAAGATATTATTCTTAGCAGGAGTACTTCTTCCGCTTAAGGGTTATACTGCTGAAATTACGGCCATTGATTTTGACGGCAATATCATCGGACAAGTTATATCAAACGGTATGGTAATCGGCCCTGATGGAGAAAATATAGGTTCCGTTACAGCCGACAGTTTAATCATAAATGACCGCGGTTCAGTTATTGGCGGCATAGTGCCGCAAGGTATCGCCATCGGGTTGGATAATCGTCTTTTAGGCAAGATTCACAGCGACGGTATAGTGCGCAGTCTAAGCGGAAAAACGCTCGGACGCTCGTTGCCTAATGGCTTGGTATTAAACAATGACGCTAAAATTATCGGCGAAATATTATATCCCGGAATCATTTATTCTCCGAATGGTGAGGCTATCGGTCGTCTAACCGGCGGCGGCGAATATACAAAGCTGGAAGGACAACATATAGGTTTTGTTTCAGCTAACGGTTACGCTTATCGTAAATCAGGCGAAGATTACGTTTTAGATGGTAAGCTTATGTCTTCTAAAATGGTTGTTTCGGTGGATGGAAAGTTTTTGGGCAGCATCGCTCCTACCGGACAGATTATTGATTTTGAAGGTAAGCCTATCGGCAAAATTCATGCAAACGGCTTTGCGTACGATGCGCAAAACACAATTATCGGCAGCATTATCACAACCGGTTATGCCTTTACGCAATCCGGAAATTATATGGGTGTGGTCGGGTATAACGGCGAAGTCAAAGATGGTAACAGAGTTGTTGCCCGATATCGCTCTGACGGCAATTTGGTTCGCGAAAATGGTGAGGTTGTCGGGTTCGCGGTTGATATATCGGCAACGGCAAATGATAATATGGGAAACTATTTAGGTTATCTGGTTCCGAACGGAGATGTTGTTGATGGCGGTAAAATAGTGGGACACATTGGTGCTAAGGGTTTTGTTTATGGTAAAAACGGGCAGAAAATCGGTAATTTAACTAAGACAGGTCCGGTGTTTGACAGTTTGGCTCGCCTTAAGGGACAAAGTATGAAAAACGGAAAGGTTATTTCGCTTGGCGGAGGTGTTATCGGTAAGATGTCCGGCAATCTTGCCTACAGCGCTAACGGAACGCTTCTCGGCGGAACGGTAAGCGAGATGGTGGCATTTAAAGGTAATACGTCAATGGGCATATCCGATATTGATGCCAATATTAGCGATAAAAACGGTAAAGTTCGTATTTCTCCGTTCGGCTATGTTATGTCGGCAGATGGAAAAGTTATCGGCTCGGGATATTCACTTTCTGCAACTTATGGACCGGAAGGAGTAATGTATTCATATATAAATCCGAACGGAGCTCTATATCGACCGGTAAAAGGTACGGTTTTGACCGAATCAGGCATCGTACACGACGACAGTAATTTTGTCAGCGAGATTTTGAACCCGCGATATGCTTTGGATTACAACGGAGATTCACTCGGTAAGTTTGCAAACAGTAATTTGATTTTGAATAAGTCGGGAGAAATTGCATACAAGGTAATTCCGGGCGGTTATGTAGTAGCAGCTAAAGATAAATTATCTCCTTTGACAACACCGATGAAAGGTTTTAGCGGCAATAAATTGATAGCCTTAAATACCGGAGGTGATTTAATCGGATATACCGACAATAACGGACAGATAATCGGTACCAATGGAGAAATTGCCGGTCGGGTGATATATAATGAATATGTTATGGATAATAACAAATCGGTAACTGGTAAATTGGTTCCGTTTGCTCCGGTTGTCAATGATAAGTGTGCGGTTATCGGTGTAGTCGATGGTAACGGCGACATAATCGATCATCATGACGTAATAAGCGGACATATTTTGCCGAACGGACAAGCCGTATCTGATGTCGGCAATTATATAGGATATACCGTATCACAACACGGATTGATAGATTATAACGGTAATTTTGTCGGTACGCTAAGCGGCGCACAGGGTAAGGATATTAACAACAAGAATATAGGTTGTGTCAATCGGCAGGGGATTATTGTCGATGAGGAACATCGTAAACAATACGGAGTTATTCTGCCGGAGCCGGTTATTGATTTTGAAAACAGATTATTTGCCCACGTATTGGCAAACGGCAAAGTTGTCGACAATAATGATAAAATAATCGGATATATGCAGCCTGACGGCGATGTTGTTTCTGCTTCCAAAAAGGAATTGGGAAATGTAATGCGCTATAAAGTAGCTTACAGCAATAGTAATGAGTTTTTGGGAATGGTTGATAATGCGGGGCTGGTTAAAAATACCGGCGGTAAGATAGTCGGTAATGTCAATTTTGACGGCAGTGTAGAATTTGAAGGTGAAACAATCGGTTATGCTTTGTATGATTTCTATATGTATGATGAAAACTTTATTGTGTATGGATATTTAACCAAAGACGGCACAGTTCTCAGTATGGTCGGCAGTAAACTCGGCAAAATGGACAGAGGTTTTGTTGTAGATAGGCGCGGCGAAGTGGTGGCGCGCGGCAATCGCGATTATTTAGTCAGAGATGCCAGTTATAATGTGGTCGGAGAGTTATTGCTGAACGGTACTGTTGTAAGTCGAGACGGCAAGAATATCGGTTATTTGAAGGATGCCGGCTTGATTTTTGATACCGATGACAATGAAATAGCTCGGGCAACCCCGTATCAATATTATATTACTCCCGTACGACAAGACGAAGAAAGAGAAAAAACAAGTTATAGAAGAGTAAGGCCGGTTGAACCGGATGATGTAAAAGCCCAAGCAAAAAGTTCAGTCGTAACATCTCGCCCGCATCGGGGACGCGGTAATCGAATTGTCGGTATAGCAATTGGTCCCGAAGGGGATATTCTCGGTGAAATTTATGAGAACGGTGAGGTATGGAAAGATAATGATCTTGTGGGCTTTGCCCGTCCGGACGGCTCAGTGGTTGATAAGAACTATAATCAAATCGGTACGGTTGAAGATAAGTCAATATCGCCTATACAGCAGGGTATATTTATGCCGAATGCTTATGACCATAAAGAAAAACCGAATGTAGGCCCCGGAGGCGGGCATGGTCCGGGAGAAAGGTACGATCCGCAGCGAATTGCCGCATTGCAAAGTATGCAGAGGATACGTCGTTCGCAAATAGCCGTTGGTGAATTACCGAGTGCTGATTCTAATTATAATCCGGCAAGTTTTACCGGCTATGAAGAAGACGGCTGGGGCGGAAGTCAGAATATATCTACTTGGCGTGTTGATATGAGTGAGATGATCTTACAAGATAAGGGAATTCCGGCAGTATTGGCGCGTTCGGTTTACGCTTCGGAAGGATTGAGTGATAATATTCCGATTACGGCTATAGTCGAGAGAAATGTGTTTGCCGAAGAAGGGCGCAATATCATCATTCCGGCGGGTTCACGCGTTATCGGGCAATTATCCGGTGGCGGCGATATGGCCGGTGATAGCGGAGGCGCTGTTAAAATAGGCATAACATGGACTCGTTTGATCCGTCCGGACGGATCGCAATGGACATTGAGCAGTGCTCAATCTGCAGATGCTCAAGGCAGAGCAGGTGTAATCGGTTATCTCGACGAGCAGTTGATGAAACGCTATGCATTGCCTGTTGTTTCCACAACATTGCAAGGTTTGGTTAATATTGCGATGGCGCGTGGCGAAGGTTCAACCACCACACAAAATGCCAACGGTACTACTACAACCCAAGATGCACGCAGCGCTGCGGCGGAAGATGCCAGAGATGAGGTTAATGATCAAATTACAAAAATCATTAACGATATAATGAAACGTAAAGAAAGGATTCGTTCTGTGGCTTACGTTCCGGCCGGTACGCGTATCATCATATATCCTAATCAGGATTTGTGGCTGAATAGTATTAAACGTGATAAGCGTCGCTCGCGTGTGAGCGGTGGAAATAACGGAGAAGATGCCGTAACATTCTCTGATGGCGAATCCGGAGAGGGCGGTTCGGCAGAGGTAACTTATGACGGTAGCAGACAAAGCAATGTACGTCCGGCCAGTGCACCGGCTCCGCAATCTCGTCCGCAGCCGCAGTCGACACCAAAATATACTTCTCCGCCGCAACCGACACAACCTGCTCCGTCTATTGAGAGCAGCTCGGACGGCGATGTACCGGAGTTATTATAGGAGAGGTAAAATGAGCGATTTTGCAGTATTGGAATCAGTATTAAGACCTTTATCCTATTGGTACAATCAGGATAACCTTGAGGAGGTTGCCATCAACCGCGCCGGACAGATATGGCTCCGGATGCGCGGCAAGCGCGCCTATCCTTGGGTTATGTATAAAGATGAGAAGCTATCAAAAGAGTATTTAACTGATTTGCTTTATATTATAGCAAATACGTATGAACTCAGTTTTGATCCGCTTCAAGGATCTCCATTGGTTTATGCAACCATTCCCGGAGATCATCGTTTTTCCGCAATCTGCGGGAGGAATGTCATGTACGATGAAGAAGATTTAACCGGCGGTATTGCTTTGGCTATTCGTCTTCACGCAGATGATGTCGCTTTCGGTCTCGAAGATTACGGAATGAAGCAGGGGCAAGCCCTTATGAAGCTCAATCCGCTTAAAGATATTAAGGTACCGGACGATGCTTATGAGCGGCTTCTTCTGTATATAAAGCGAGGTGAGCACATTCTGGTATCTGGTGCAACATCAACCGGTAAAACTACTTTTTTAAATAATTTGCTGAAAATTTTGGATATTCACAAACGAATTATTACGGTTGAAGATACTCGAGAGTTGATTGTGCCGCATCCCAACCGTGTTCACCTCGTGATGTCTCGTACCGATCAAACCAACAGCATTGACTACTCGCGTATTATTGACTTGGTGGTACGTTTTACACCGGATGCTATCATCGGCGGCGAAATTTCTACCCAAAATGCCAGCGGTATTTGGCAGTTGATGGGTTCCGGTCACGATAACTGCTTTGCCACCATCCACGCGGAAAGTTCACAAGAAGCGTATTTGCAATTTATTAAGCGTATTATGGCCTCGACCAACGGCGCCGTAAACGTAGAGCAAACGCTTGATGAAATGCGACGTAAACTGCATGTGGTGCAAATTCAACGTATGGGCAACCAACGCGCCATTACCGAAGTAACCTAAAAACACCGTGCAAGTGCACAACAGACTATAATAAATACGGGAAAAACAACGAAATGTATTGACAGCGATTCAATGCAATAATAAATTTATACTGAGTTTTAGTAAAAGGAGAAAGTAATATGAGATACACGCGCACTGTAATCGGACTTTTATCCAACCAATATAAAAGCGTTTTGAAAAAATGCCTGATGATTAACTTGGGAATTTTTGCGTATATAGGAACGGCGAATGCCACTTATAATCTGAATGATGCGGTGGCAGATGCGGCCGCGGAAAGAGAATACGTTTTGCAGGAAGATGAAAATGTTGCGGCAACGCTCGGCACTATGGGCGGTACCTCAGCTACGTTGACGATTGACGGCAGTGCGAACAAGTACGGCATTAACGCAGACCCGGCAGCGCCGGCGGCAGTCGGCGGCATTACGGTCGGCGCCGGCAATACGCTTATATTGAAAAACCTCGGTTCGTATACGGTCAGCGGCGAGGGAACCGCTGTTACCGATTATACCGTCAACTCTTCGGTTAACGGGTTTGTCGGCGCCGCCGGCGGTTTTCTGAATAACAGCGGTACCGCAACGATTTCCGATGTGGTATTCAGCAATAACAATGCAGACAATGGTGGTGCAGTATATAATAGCGGAAAAATTACTGGAATTTCTAATACTACATTTATTAATAATAAAGTTAAAAGTTATGGTGGTACCATCTATAATAGTGGCGGGGAAATTGGCGATATCCTAACAACAGATTTTGTTGGCAATAAAGGCTCAGGTGCTTATCTCATTTACGGAACGGCAATCAATAATATTGCAAATTCGAAAATCGGTAACATTAGCGGAAGATTTATAGGCAATGAAATAAACAGCAATGGTTGGGGTGCTGGTGTTGCTATATATAATGATAACGCAACAATCGGTAATATATCTGCCGAGTTTTATGCAAATTCTATCGTCGCCAACGATAGCGTAATGGGAACGGTGATTTTCAATGATAGCGGCTCGAAGATGGAAGATATAAGCGGTAGTTTTATAGGTAATAGTGTAACTGGACAATATTATATTCTCGGCGGTGTTATTAACAATGGTTATACTGCATATTCGACAATAGGCAATATATCAGCAGACTTTAAAAACAACAGCATTCATTGTAATGGCGAATACTGCATGGCAGTAGGTTCAATAATCGAAAATGGTGAAGGGCAAGGATCTGGATTAGGCTCTAAAATGGGTAATATATTCGGCAATTTTGAAAATAATACAGCTGAAGCTAATTTTGGGGTATTTGGAGGAATATATAATGATGTCAATACCACTATAGGTGATATTACCGCTAATTTCAAAGACAATACTACAACATCTGATGGATATGTTTATGGTTTTATAGCTAATGACGGCGGAACAATTAACAAAATTGATGGTTCTAACTTTGAGAATAACGAGGCAAATGGTGCTTATCAAACACTAGGTTCGGCAATCTATAACAACGGCACGATTACCGAAGGTGTTGTTAATGCCACATTTTCGGGGAATAGTACTGTTTCCGGTACTGAGGCTCGCGGTGGGGCAATTTATACTGCTACGGATTTGATGTTAACCAATACCAAATTTACCGATAATAGAGCCACAGGTTCGGCAGGTAGTACGGTCAGTGGCGGTGCAATTTATACTAAGAAGAATTTAACCGTTATTGCCGACGGTTCTATCGGTGACGGCATATCGACTTTTCAAGGTAATTATGTACAGGTTGGTAACGAAGCGAAAGATTATCAGGCTGTATTTGTAAGCGGTGCTACAAACACTTTAATTTTTGAAGCCAAAAATGGCGGTACGATTAATTTATATGACTATGTTATCGGCTCTTCCGGTTATACAACCACGATTACCGGCGATTCTACCGGTACACTCAATCTGTATAATGATATTAAAAGTTCCAATGTTTCGATTGAAAAAGTTGATATCAGCACTGCTGACGGCACTTTGCACGATTATGAATTTTTATCGCTGACGCCGGATGCCAATGTTAAATGGAATATCGATATCGACACCAAAAATCAAACGGCGGATAACTTTGCTACCGATGCCAATGCAACTTCAAGCGGTACGGTGACAATCAACGAACTCAACTATGTAGATAGTTCACAATCAGATATCGTCGAGGGATTCAAAGTACAGGTTCTTAAAACACAGGGCGATGAAACCGCCGCCGATTTGCAACTGGCTTTAAGCGACGATTTAAAGGAGGAGTTTGTAATTTCGGAAACAGAAAATACTCATACCGATGAAGTTACTGCCAACACCAAGTGGAGTGATGAGTTTAAGAAAACCGGCACAATAACCACCACCAGTGGGCAATATGGTTTGGCAACCACCGACACACTCAATGACTCTATCGGCGCAACTGTTACCTCAAAATCTGAGCAGATTGATGAAAAGGCCGGCGATACACTGGCAATGGTCAATCAGGCGGAGTTATCCGATAAAAACTTTACTGCCGACAAGGCTGATGAAGTTTATAATGCTGAAGATGATTTGGGCGCAACTTACGGCAACGTCACGATTAACGGCGTGGCGAGCGGCGATAAAAAATCCACCGTTGATTTGGACGGCCATAACGGCTTTGTTGTCGGCGAGGGGACAAGCATTGCTCTGAACAATGCCAAATTGACCGATTCTGCCGGCAAAGCAGAGATTGAAATAGCCGATGGCGGCAATATAAGCCTGCAAAATTCCGAATTGAGCGGGGTAAATCTTAATGTTAACGGCGAATTTGATGCGGCCGAAAACGAAGTTTCCGCCAAAAATGCGACTTTCGGTAAAAATTCGACGCTGAAACTGCTTGTCAACAATATTAAAGACGACCACGGTGCATTTAAGGCTGACAGTTTTGATATTGCACAAGGAGCAACGCTCGATGTTACGTTCGGGCAAAATCCGTTGGATGGTGCAAAATTCGGCGAAGTGGCTTTGCTCAGTTTGAATGATGGCTCGGATATTGATAACAACAACTTTAGTGACGAGTTCCACAACAATATGTATAAGTTCGTCCGCAAGTCGGAAAAATCCGGCATTTACGGCGTGTATCAAACCAAAACCGCGGAGGAAATTTCGCAAGAAAACGGTGGTACCAAAACCAATCAGGAAGCAGCGGCGGCGTGGGTTGACGGTCCGTCGTTTGCCGGCGGTACGGCGGCAAAAATTGCCGATGGTTTGGCTGATTTGGCACAAAATAACGGCGCATCGTTTAATGAGGCTCTGACCGCACTTGCACCGAACGATGACGGTATGGTGCAGGCAGTTTCGGCCGACATCAATGACAGATTGTTGCTGACGATTGACAATCACTTGGTAGAAGCCTCCAAAGAAGAAGGTCTGTCCTCCGGCGACAACGGCAAAAACCGCGGATATCCTGACTTAAGCGGTGTCAAAACTTGGATTAAGGCATATTACGGCGAGGCCAAATTACAGCGTCGCGGCGATATTTACGGCTTTAATTCCGACAGTAGAGGCTTTATTGCCGGTGTTGATAAAAAGGTTGCTTCAACCGTTAAGGCCGGTATCGGTATGCAATATGACGATACCGACATTGATGCTTTTGAGCGTGATGGCGATGCCAAGACTTTGCTCGGATTTGTGTATGGCGAATATCGTCCGAGCAACTGGTTTGTGAATGCCGCATTAGCCTATGGCGTTACCGACTATGACGAAGATAAAACGGTGGTCGGGCAAAAAGTTGCCGCGCACTATAAGGCAGAAATGTATAGCTTGCAAGGCTTGGCCGGTTATACGTTCAAATACTTTACGCCGGAAATCGGCGCCAGATACTATCAAATCCGACGCCACGGCTACACCGACAGCGCACTGCAAAGCGTTTCCGGCAACAATATGGATTTGTTGCGGGCTACGGCCGGCGTAAAGGCGGAAACAACATACGGTATGTTTAAACCGCATGCTTATGTGGGAATTTTGTATGATCTTGTCAGCGACCGTGATACTGCCATTGTGAACCTGACCAACGGTGCCGGCTATACCGTTCACGGCAAACGTCTGCCACGCTTCGGAGTAGAAATCGGAGCCGGTGTATCGGCCAATCTCAATGACCATATTGAGCTGGGTTTGGGCTATGAAGCCAAATTCCGCAAAGATTATCAGGACCACAGCGGTATACTCAACTTTAAGTATAATTTCTAAGCGCTGAAAATGCTTAAACAAAACGGCCCCGATGCCTAAAATCGGGGTTGCTTTTTTATGACTTAATCTTTGATATAAAGGTAATAGGTGTCGTATTCCGAACCGAGCGAAACGGTGGCAGCCGGTTTCCAATCCGGACAATAAAAACGGCAAGAATACAATCTGGCACCGGAACGCATATTTTGCTTGAGATGAGGAGTTAAATCATTCATCAGTTTTTGCATCAAAAAACAATAAATCACGTCGGCGCCGGCTATATCTGTTTTGAAAATATCGCTGCGTTTCAAATGCAGATTCGGCAATTTACGAGCGCGCAATTTACTGACCATATACGGAAAAAAAGCGTGTTCGATGCCGATAAAGCTATGTTGCGGAAAACGTTTGGCCAAAGGTAGCAACATCGTACCCCAACCGCTACCCAAATCCATTATCGTCAATCCTTTTTTATTTTGTAAATAGTCGCAAATATCTTGCAACGCTTTTTCTTTTAAGAGCCCCGAAGACGGAACCGGCGGCGGATAACTCATAAAACACGACGAAATCATAAAATAAATGCCGATAATGCTCAAAATCACACACGTAAACACGGCAATCGCCATTATCAGCAACACCGAAAACAGCAGAAATTCAGCCATCTGTAACCCTCCGTAAATCAGATTTGCGGCATAAACGAACAAATCTCGGCCTTGCACATATCCAAACCGATTTTCTTTTCGGAACTGGTGATGAGAATATCCGGCAACGCTGCTGCGTGCTTGGCAATTTCGGCGCTAGTGCTCTTAATTGTTTCAGCTAACTCGGCGGCAGAAATTTTATCAATTTTAGTCAGGATTATCTGATATGAAACAGCTGTTTCATCCAACATTTTCATAATTTCCATGTCTTCGCTTTTGATACCGCGGCGTGAATCAATTAAAACAAAAACGCGGCGCAGATTCGGTCTGCCGCGTAAATATGTTTTTAAGATTGATTGCCATTGCTTTACGAGCTTTTCCGGAGCCTTAGCATATCCGTAGCCGGGAAGATCCACCAAATACAGCTTATTATCAAAATTAAAAAAGTTAAGCTGCTGAGTGCGCCCCGGAGTTGATGAAGTTTTTGCCAGTTTTTTTTGATTAAACAGCGCATTAATTAAACTTGATTTGCCAACATTTGAGCGACCGGCAAAAGCAACTTCATCATAATCATCGTTCGGCAGCTGCTCTAAACTCGCCACACTAAGCATAAATGCAATCGGACGGTTAAACTGTACCTCGGCGGATTTTAATTGTTCTGCGCTGAATTTATCTGCCATCACTTAACCCCGTTTTTATACATAATGATTTTTTGTTGAATGAGCGATAAAATATTGTTCAAAATCCAATAAATCACCAAACCTACGGCGAAATGCGCAAACATAATCGTAAACAAAATAGGCATCAATGCAAACATCCGTGCCTGATCTTTGTTAGCCGGTTTCGGATTGAGTTGATTTTGAATAAACATGGTTAAACCGTAAATCAGCGGCCATACACCGATATCAATCGCTGATGGAATATAAATATGCGACCACGCCGAAATTGTCAGCGGATCCGGCGCAGAAAGGTCTTTAACCCAACCGATGAACGGCGCGTGGCGAATTTCAATGGCAATGTTCAGAACCTTAAACAATGAAAAGAAAATCGGAATCTGAATAAACATCGGCAAACAACCGGCCGCCGGATTGACCTTTTCTTTTTTATAGAGCTCCATAGTAGCACGCTGCAATGCGAGTTTATCGTCTTTATACATCGTCTGCAAAGCCATCAGTTTCGGCTGTATCTTCTTCATTTTAGACATGTTGTCGTAAGACTTATGGGCAAGCGGGAACATCGACAAACGCAAAATCGCCGCAAACAGCAGAATTGCCCAGCCCATATTTCCGATAAGCCCATACAGAAAATCCAGAACATAGAAGAACGGTTTAGTCAGGAAATAATACCAACCGAAATCGATATTCAAATCAAACTTTTTGATATTATCGGAATATTTATCCAAGAGTTTAATTTCTTTGGCACCGGCATATAATTGCGTTGTAACTTCAGCCGATGCACCGGATGCGATTTGCAGCGGTTCGCCTTTATAATCAAGCTGAAACAGTCCATCTTTAACCTTGCGCAGGTTAATTTTGGTAGTGGCGCTGTCGTTGAATATAAATGAACCAAACCAGTATTTATCGGAAAAAGATACCCAGCCGCCGGTAGTTTCAAATTCTTGCGGTTGCTCTTTGATGCTGCCATAACGGATTTCTTTCAGCTTATCATTCAACACTCCGACAAATCCCTCGTGTACCACACTGCGTGATTGAGCGTCTTCATCGATGCGCTTGCTGAACAAACCGTATGGTAACAAGGAAACGGTTTTACCCGAATTGTTTTCGATTTTTTGCGTGATTGAAAACAGATAATGTTCATCCAAGGATATCTGATTGATAAATCTAATGCCTTGCCCATTATCCCAAACCAGTGTTACGGGAGTTTGCGGCGTGAGTTCGGTATTGCCAATCGCAGACCAAACGGATTCGGCATTCGGTACGTTGATTTTGGCATCGGTTGTGAGCCAGCCGTAATCGGCAAAATATGTTTCGGCGGTTTTTGCCGGTGTAAACAAAGATACATTTGGACTGTTTTCCTCAAGAGCTTCTTTATATTTCAGCAGTTGCAGATTATCAAAACGCGCACCTTTCAGCCTGATGGAACCTTGTATAACGTCATTTTTCAGGTTTAGACGGGTATCTTGCCCGATTGCTTCTTCAACGGAAATCGGGGCAGCTTCTGCTGCTTCTGCCGTTTTTTCTTCTTCTGTCTGCGGGGTTATAACAACTTCTTCTGCCGCCGGTGTTTGCGGAACCGGTTTCGGAAAAAAGTAATTAACTCCCAAAACAACCAGCGCCGATAAAATAATGGCGGCATACAAACCTTTTAAATCTTCGTTCATCAAACCAGACTCCTTAACATTAAATACTATACTTCTAGAAGATATCGCACCGAAAATCAAGTAATTATCATGACTTATGCCGTATTTCTTTTATCGGCACCGGATCATACCCCGAACCTCCCCACGGATGACAGCGGCACAGACGCTTGACACCGAGCCAAATACCTTTAATTACACCATGTACCTTTATTGCCTCAATCATATACTGTGAGCACGTCGGCTGATAGCGGCACACCCCCGGACACAGCGGAGAAATAAAAAGCTGATAAAATCTAATCAGCGCAATCGGTAATTTTTTCATCATTTGTTTCCGGTGGTTCGGTAAATGCTTTGTTGATTTTTTTGAAGGCACGGATAATGTCGCTGCGCAGATTTTCAAACGGGCAGCAATATGTGTCGTAACGCCCGACCAAAACATAATCGGTATCGGGCAAAGCATACTTTTTGTATATTTCGCGCACAACCGCACGCAACCGCCGTTTAGTACGATTACGGATATGGGCTTTACCGAGACGTTTGGTAGCGGTAAAACCGATCCGCGCCGGTTGGGGTTCGGTTGCAAATAAAGTATGAGCCGCTTGCAACAAGACGTTATGAAATATAACGGTTTCGGCTTTAGCGGCTCTTAAAAAATCTTTTCGTTTTTTTATTATCGGAAAGTTGCTCATGGCAAACCATTAAGCAGAAATTCTTTTACGACCTCTCGCTCTGCGGGCGGACAAAACTTTGCGACCGTTAGCGGTAGCCATACGCGCTCTGAAGCCATGACGGCGCGCACGCACGATTTTACTTGGTTGATATGTTCTTTTCATTTTAATTCTCCGGTTAGTTATTAGTTATTTAAAATCTGCGGCTTTTGGCAGATTCTCGGTTAATTTTTCGTTACCCTTATAACGGCATAAATTTGATAAGTCAACAAAAAAATATTTTACGACGGAAATTTCGGCATAGTATTGTTTATTGACAAATTCTATCCGTTATTGTACAATAAACGAAAGATAAGATATTGAAGAGGAAAACTCAATGCCCAATGTATCGGAGGTTTTGAATAAAGCCGAAATTGAAGAATACAGACAACAAATAATTCAGGCACGAGATGAAGAAAATAAAAAACAAGCTGAACTTCGTGTAAAATATAACTTTGCCCCGCCGCAATTTGTTGCACATGCTACCCACGTTTCACAAGCAGAATTTATGTCATCGGCAGGCGAAATATTTGCAAGATATCCGGAAAATACCGATTTAGTACCGGCATTCAGCAAAGGTACGCAAAATGAATTTAATGCCGAAAGAAGCGTAAAAAGAAGTTTTGATGACGATAAATTAGAAACTTTAATGCAGTTTGCGCCAAAATATCCGGAGCGTGTTTTTGCCATTGCCACCAAACAGGATGATAACGGTAATCCGATATTTGATGATAAAGGGCGACCGGTACCGGAAGACGGGAGTTATGCTTATTCTTTGAAAAAATGTTGTGCCTCTATAAATGTGGTTGATGCTGAAACTCCTTTATTGATTGGATTTGAAGATAAATATGCGGATTTTGAAAGCGGTAAGAAAACCGGTCATATTTATATCGGCAGAGGTGATAATTTTAAAGCAGAATATGATGATAACGGCAATATAACCGAATATACTTCTGATAAAGAAATGGTTGTATCACACCATTATGAAACCACGCCTAAAGATGCAATGGAGCATAATGTTCAGCTTGTAATGTTTGATACAGAAGAAAATTATGATAGATGGGCGGCAGAAGTAAGAAATAAAAGGAGTAAATTTGATACATTTATATCATCTGATGATATAATGATAAAATTATTAAAAGAAGAAATTACTGCCGGTCACGCGACATTTATCAATGCTTCGGAGCGCGGATTTAATCCTAAAATTGCCTCACTTCAAACATCACAAGAAAATATTAATCGGACTAATAAATCTCAACAACTAAAAATTCCGTTCACCTCGAAAGAATTAGCAGAGCGTAGACAGGAATCAGATGTAAGAAAACAAAAATTTGCAGCCATGAAAGCGCATATTCTAAATCCGGAATCCGAAAAGAATACCGAAATCGCAAAAGAGAAATTTAATCCGTTTATCAAAAATTATTTAGAACAAAGAAGAAGTAAATAAAGGACTAAAAACCAGTGACAATTAAACCATTTCCGAAAACAGCTTTCAGATATTTACTACAAGAGTGTATAATGCCATATAAGTGGGCATTTTTGATGTGTTTATTGTTAGTTTTTGCTGAAACCGGCATTCATAATTTGGTTACTTGGTTGATAGCTCGTTTGGTGGACAGTATTAAATCGGGGGCTTCACCGGAAACTTTGCGTCGTGCGGTATGGATAATCGGAGCGCTGGTGATAAGCGACATCATCAATATATTTTTACCCAAATATGTTTTGGTGTATCGGCAAAAACATCTGTATTTTCCGGTGCAGGAGAGTATTTACGGGCGTGCATTGTCATATATTTTCGGTCATTCGGTAAATTATATCGTCAACAAACAGACCGGTACCTTACTGGCCAAAACCAATCAGATTAATTCCCTGCAACCGACATTTTCAATAATTATCACGAGTTTTTGGTGGCAGATTTGTGATATAGTCTTGAAAATAGTATTATTATCACTGATAAACATTTGGCTCGGTGTGTTGTTTGTGTTATGTTCCGCGGTGGTGGCAATAGTCAATTATTATGCCAACAAAACCAGCGATCGCCTACACGAAATGCAGGGTAAGGCGGAATCTTTATATTCCGGTTGGTTGGTTGATGCCATTTCCAATATCCGTTTGGTTAAGCAGTTTAATCGGGCAGAATACGAGAAAAAACGCTTATCAACGCTATTGCGTCAATATATAAAGCTCAAAACACAAACCACATTGGTATGGTTTGGTTCATATACCGGCTCCGGCTGTTTTGTGCATTTATGTTCGCTTATAATGTTGACCTTTGCCGTATATTTATGGAGCAAATCGCGTATCAATGTCGGCGATATCGTGTTTGTGTTATTAACCTTGAATAGCGGCTTTATGTGGCTGATGGAATTATGTATCCATTATCGACGTCTTATGAATAATCTTGCCTACATTCAAGCCGGTTTAGAGCCGTTTATTGATAAACACGAAATTGAAGATGTAGCGAATGCAAAAGAGCTGAAAGTAAAAAAGGGAAAGATAGAATTTAAGAATGTCGGGTTTGCCTATCCGGAGCAAAAAAGAATATTCGACGGCTTTAATCTGGAAATAAAAAGTGGCGAGAAAGTCGGTATTGTCGGCTTATCCGGCAATGGTAAAACGACACTTATTAACTTATTACAACGTGCTTATGATATAGAAGAAGGGCAGATTTTTATTGACGGGCAGGATATTAAAACCGTTACGCAATCAAGTCTGCACCAAAATCTGGCGATTATTCCGCAAGAAACTGTGTTGTTCCATCGCAGCTTAAAAGATAATATCGGTTACGGTGTCAAAGCAACCGATAAGAAAATCAGGCAAGCGGCAAAAATCGCTTGTGCCGATGAATTTATCCGTGCTTTGCCTGATGGCTATGATTCAATGGTCGGTGACAGAGGTTGCAAGCTCTCCGGCGGCGAACGTCAACGAATTGCTATTGCCAGAGCCGTGCTCAGAAACAGCCCAATACTAATTTTAGACGAGGCAACGTCATCGCTGGACAGCGAGTCCGAAAGCATTGTCGCCGAAGCTATAAATAACTTACTCGGCAAGCAAACGGTTATTGCCATTGCCCACCGTCTTTCAACTTTGCGAAAAATGGATAGAATTATCTATTTGGAGCAGGGAACCGTGGCGGAAGTCGGCACTTTTGATGAGTTGGCTAAAAAGAAAAACGGAAAATTTGCCAAACTATGGAAAATGCAACAGTTAGCAAAAAAGGAGGCGGATGATGAAGTTATTTGAAAATATACCGAATATGCGTAAGGTACCGTCAAATCCGCTGTTGTTTATGTGGGAAGCAATATACGGCGCACGCAAATGGGCCTTTATCGGTATGGCATTGGCCTTTGGTTTGCAGTTGATGAAAATTTATGTGCCGGTGTATTTTTCGCGGATGATTGATTATTTTACCAAAATAACGCCGGAGGAATTTGCGTGGGAAAAAATGTGGTGGTTTCTGGCGGCTATTTTTGCCGCGTATATCGGGCAATCATTGTTTAGAATGGTTCGCGAATTGATAGAATTAAACAATGTCGAGAATTTTATGAGTGCCAAAATCATGCTGTTTGCGGTGGATTACCTTTCCAAACATTCGGAAAATTATTTTTCGTCGCAAAAAACCGGTCAGCTCTCGCAAAAAGCAGTAAACTGCGCCGAAAAAGCAGCCGCGGCTCGTGGTTATATTTCGCGTCTTTACAGTAATATTTTCAACGTTCTGATTAACTTTTTTTACATCGGTTGCGTCAGTTTATGGTTTTTATTGCTTGTAGTGATTTTCGGCTCAATCTCGGCGTACGTTTCGTATAAATCAAGCTTTAAATTACGTGAACTGAATAAAAAAACCGACGATATGTTTGACGATTTTCACGGTGTGGTGGCCGACAGTATCGGTAACGCCCTGAATGTGAAGGCCAGCGGCAGCGAAGAATATGAAATTTCGTTTGTGAAAAAAATCTTCAATCGGTGCAAAATGGCGCGTTTTGAGGCCATAGAGCAGTTTCAAAACAGCATTTGCTTTCAGCGGGCAATGGTGTGTTTGTTTGAAGTGTGCGCCTTATTTTTGTTGATTTATCTGTGGTATCACGAAAAAGTGAGTATCGGTGATGTAACTTTGGTGCTGATGTTGATGGGGATGATTATGGATTGTTTCACCGCCATATTGGGTAATATCAGCACGCTTAATACGCTCTTGGGTGCATTGCAGGCGGCAATGATGCCGTTTGTGGTTAAGCATGAGATTGTCGACGCGCCACACGCCAAAGTACTCAAAATCAGCGGCGGAGAGATAGAATTTAAGAATGTAAAATTCGGTTATGACAATAAAAAAGTGTTTAATAAATTGTCATTTAAGATTAAAGCCGGCGAGAAAATCGGGATTGTAGGCGCATCCGGTAGCGGTAAATCAACGCTTATAAATCTGTTACAACGGGCTTATGATATTCAATCCGGCGAGATTTTAATAGATGGGCAAAACGTTACTAGAGTAAAACAAAATAGCTTGCATGAGGCGATTGCGCTTATTCCGCAAGATACTTCGCTGTTTCATCGCACAGTCAGTCAAAATATCGCCTACGGACATTTGAAAGCCAAGCAAAGTGAAATTGAACAGGCAGCAAAACAAGCCTATGCCGATGATTTCATCAAAGAATTGCCGAAAGGCTATCAAACAAAAGTCGGTGAAAAAGGAGTGAAACTTTCCGGCGGACAGAGACAACGCGTTGCAATAGCTCGCGCTATCTTAAAAAATTCGCCGATATTGATTTTGGACGAGGCAACTTCGGCTCTTGACAGTGAGTCGGAAAATTACATTCAAAAAGCCATGAAAAAGCTGATGAAAGGCAAGACGGTTATTGCGATTGCACACCGCTTGTCAACGCTTAAAGAGATGGATAGAATTATTGTTTTGGATAAGGGAAAAATCATCGAGCAAGGCAAAATTGAAGATTTATTGAAATCCGGCGGACAATTCCAACATTTGTGGGAAATTCAACAATAAAAAAGGAAAATAAAAATGCGCCTATATCATTATGCACCAAAAGTTAATACCGTGAAAGAAAAAGGACTGCTTTCAATATCCAAAGGCTCGCGGGATTTGCGTGCTTATGCCCATCGTGCCGGTTCGGAAAATCGTGATGAGATAATGGCTTGGCTTGATAGAACTTTTGCCGGCAGAAGTCGGGCGATTTCATGCTTAACCGAACCGATAAAATGGCAGGGAAACGATGCCGTGTTAAAAGCGATTGTTGATCGCTCAGCATTGTTTTCATTTGAATTGGAAGATTTGTTGAAAGCCGGTTTGGTTAAATCAATTTGGTGCAAAAACGGCTCGGAGGCCGGCGGTTATAATGAAAAATTCTTTGAGGTTAAGCCGGAAGATATTGACTTGTCGCCTTTAACTTGGGAAAAAGTAGATGCCGCCAAAGATTTGCTCTATGCAGTGGTGCGGCACTATCTGATTGTGCTTAAAGACGGCTGCATTCCACCTCAATATTTGCGCGAAGAAAGTTAATTTTAATTGATTTTTGACAAAAAATAGTGTAAAAAAGAAAAAAGAGGCAGAAAGGAAAACAATAATGGCTGATGATATGCCAGAAAAACGCAAATTTGATGCACAGAAACGTCTTGATTATTATAATGCCTTAAATCGGCGTTATGATGAGTTGCGTCAAGCCAACTATACTCCAAGCCGAATAGTGGATAATGATTGGGCAAAAAAAGCGGAAATTTCTGCTTATGGTATGGAAGTAGAAAATTATAGTATAGATGGTGGTGTAAAAGAACAGGCTAATTGGAATTATCGCAAATCAGCCGCTATAAAGCATAAAATTCTTGATTATAAAGTTTTTCCAAGAGAAAGAATATCATTAAACTGCGTTGCCGACGGAAGGTTAATCACTGCATTAGATAAATATTTTTCTGCAGGTATAATTGATGGTAAAGTTGTTCGTTCGGCTCCCGTCAATGGCTATTATAAAACACCTCGTTTTGATGATAATAATATGTGGTTAACACGCTCTGACCCGATAACGCTTTATTTTATGAATCCGATAGATAAACAAACATTAGAAGATGTGAAAAAAATAACCGCGCCATATCAAAATCCGCAGAAGTTAGCCGTAAACGATTTGGTTTTTGCCGAGGGTCTGGTAAAAGGGGCTGAATGGATGTCTCATTTACCTGAAAATCAGCCGGAAGATGAAGTAAGATTGATGAAAAAAATCGAAAAATTGAATCCGGAACTTGCAGATGCAATTTATGGTTTCTTAAATTCATGCGGCAAGGCGGTTACGGATTCTCATCATAGAAAAATACGACTTGTTGAAGGTGATAAATATACAACACTGTATCGAATCAGCGCTGGTCAGCATTATGTTATCAAAGAAGCCGTAAATAATTATATTCGCGCAAATTCTAAAGTAATGATAAAATCAGATTTCAGAGAAAAAATAAGCAAGCAGTTATAAAGAAGGACAAGAAGATGGTTGAAGTTATAAGTGAAAAAAAGCAAGCATTTGACGGTAATTTTTGTGTCATAACACAAGAATTATCTGATGGCAGTACGCGTAAAATTTCAAAACGCGATGATAAAATCACAAATACCAAGACCATACAGAAAGATGGATCTTATATTCTTTTAAATGACAGTAATGTAAAAATTGAAGAATTGACCGGCGATGGCTATTTAAGAAAATATAATCCGGAAACACAAAAATTGGAACAAGAGACAACACCTGACGATATTGTTACCGAATTTTACGATAACGGTAATATTAAATCGATAAGCGATATGGAAAACGGTATATACACTTCTTATTACGAGAACGGCAATTTGGAAAGACGTGAAGAGCCTGACTATGAAATATGTAAAGATATTGACGGCAACACCAATTATGAAGTAAAAGACGGCAAAATGACCATAAATCCTGATTATTTTTCCTATTATCGTTTAGGCCTCAAATCTAAAAATAATGATATACATTGGGAAGAAAAAGTTATACTTGATCCCAAGAAAAAAACACTGCTTTGTTTAGGCGGTAATCAAACAAAAACAGCACGCATAGCAAATGGAAATATAAATAAATTTGCTGATTCCTTGGGGCTGACGCCGGAACAGAAGGACAATATGCAAATGCTTGCCTGTTATCGACCTTATAGCAGACAAATAGAGCATGCTTGGCTCAAAGTAACAGAATGGAGTACCCAAGTTGAAGATGATTATCGACGCGAAATTTTGCAAAAATTTACGCCGTTTATGGCACGCAATGTTGATGGCAATTTAGTAAAACTTCCGGATAAAGAACTCATCGAAAACTTCGGTAACATAATTATACAGTCTCATTGTCTCGGTGTAGATGATTTGGTTGGTTTCAGTATAGTTTTTAAAGAAAAAATGACAGAGTTGGGATACCCGAAAGAACTGCAAAGTAAAGCGTTAAAACAAGTTATTTGTATTACCGACAACAGTCAACGTGATTTGACGGACGATTTCGGATTTACTACCATTCATCGTTATTCGGTTAAAGACGGACAAATTAAACCCACATATGACCAAAATTATTCTGCGGAATATCCGGTGTTTGTACAAGATTATCAAGATTTTTCCGATAAAAAAGGTAATAAAGCGGCATTTATTACAACACGGCCAAATGAAATGATTATGGTATATGATAGTATTTTGACAGATGATGATCAGATGAGGGAACATAACGAAGCATTTTATACTACTGACGAAAAGAATTTATCGCAAGTTGGTAAATTGCAAGCACGCTTAATGGCAAAAATCGGACAAGCTTGGTATGATAATAAATCCGAAATGTCGGATATTGTTACTTTTTTACAAAAAATCACCGATAAAAGCACATTACATCCTTTTGTAACGAAAGCCTTATCGTTCGGCAAAAAATTAAAGGCAGAAAAGAAAAATGCGCTTATCAATCATCATATTTTGAAAAGTGCTTGGAATAAGTTTAAAAATCCTAGCATTGAAGCCCCAAAGACCGGTGTTTATAAATTGTTGTCGAAAAAATATAGGGAATAAATATGGCAGATGACGGATTAAATATTGATTTTGGCGAGATGTATGCTTTTGATATGGTGGACGGCGATAAAACTGTCGGCCAGATGAATGTCAGCGTGCATAAACAAAAAACGTCTTATCGCGGAGAAAACCAGATTTATCCGGATTCATGGTTTATCGGTTATTCGGAACAATTAAAGCCTGTCTTGGAAATTGACGGTTTCGGTACAATTGAAAATCAAGGTAAAGGTTATGGTCGTGCCGGTTTGCAGCGCGCTTATGAAATGAGCATTGAAAAAGGTTGCGATGGTCGCGTTGAAGTTCATGCTACTTGGGGAGCCGGTAAGTTTTACGAGCATTGCGGATTTGTCGGCAAAAATAAAGGACAGCCGGGAATAAAATATTTTGAGCCTACAGAGAAAAATGTTGCGGATTTGTATGAAGGCGGCAAACGTGAAAATTTGCGTTTGCAAACTGCCAAGCCGATGGATTTTGGCGATATTGATATAGATGCTTTGTTAGCTGAAGCTGAAGTAAAACAACCGATAAAACGTTTGCGTGATGTAGAACAAATCTTTTTGGCAGGAAATACGCAGGTTGAAAGCAAAGCCGATTTAGCCAAGATTGTTGAAGAACCGTGTTTAGCCGTATGTGAAGATTTGTACGATAAAAATATCTTAACTTATTGGAGTTCTGCCAATAAAAATGCGCCGGACAGAGCGTATGTGTTGATACGCTATGAAAGTCTGGACGATAACAACAAAAAAATTGCCGATGATATGATTGCTAAGGGTATTTTGAGTGATGAACCGCGTTATCAATTTGATTCATTTAATGCCGCTCAAGAATACGGTAAAGCCTTATATTTGGGGATAGATACAAATCCCGATATGGAGGTAGCGGAAATCTCGGAAAAATTATGCAAGATTGCCGCTGAATTTGCACCGCAAGACATAAAATACAATGTTTATACGCCGCAGTATTTGTTGGAAAATTATTTTGCGAGCGGCGGCAATAAATCGTTTGCGTTTCCAAGTCTCAAAACAGCAATTTGTGGTGAAAAAGATGAAGAAACTAAACCGGATCGAGAAGCGGTATTAACATCAATTAAAATTATGATGAAATACAAACAAGAAACCGGTCTTTCTGCCGACGATATGCGTGAGGTTGCCGCTAAAATCGGATGGCTCTATAATGAAGAAAACGGTTATTTGTATAAAGATAAAGAAGCACTTCGCCGGCACAATGAATATATCAAACAGCATAATAAGGATTCCAGAATGGTTAATTTTACAGATATAGTTAATTTTAAGTATAACGAGCCGGAGGTCGACAAAGACATAAAACAAATGCTTGAAACTGGCGAATTTCATCCGGCTTACGCCGATGTAGTGCGAGAATTTTTAGCTCCGGAAATTGCAAATTGTAAAAAGTCCGTTGATGATAACACTCACCATCTGCAAGTGCATATTCATGGTCCGATGTGCGAAGATGCTTTAACCCGTACACCGGAAGAAATCAATCCGGAATTGGATTGGCTTGGATTTTCAGAAGATAAGCGGAAATTTTGGTATGATTACTTTGTGCATCCGAAATTTGGTCGGCAAAAAACACCGCCTTTATCAATTTTGCAGAACGGCGATAAAAAATTGATTATGTATCCGTTTGGCTTATCGAGAGATGCTTTCTACAGCGTTTATACCGAAATTCACGAACTCATGCATGGTATGCAAGCTAAATATGATGATGCCCAAAAGGAAGACGAATATCTCAAAGAGCATTATGAGCTTTTGTATCAGGGCAAATCACGAGATGAGGCTAAGGAAATTCAGGCGGCCAAAAATCCGCACTTAAAAAAAGATACGCATTACGGACGGTGCGTTGGGGAAATGCAGGCAAATTCGGCCGCAACGACTTATATGATGCTTAAAGCGGTGGAAACCGGTGATAAAGATTTGATAGCCAAAGTTGAAAAACGTTTGCTTAATGAATCGGCCTCTATGTCCGGTGCTTTAATGAATGAACGTCTCGGTTTAGCTTATTTTGAGTATCCGGCAACAAAAAAGATTATTGAAGAAGTTAAACAAGGTAAATGTACGCACTTATTAAACGAAGACGGCTTATTAAACTGGCCGGAGCTTTACAAATATACCAAAGATAAAGTTGCAGAGATGGGGTATAGCAAAGAAGATATGAATGAATCGCTTAATACGGCTAAAATGCTGAAAGAAATCAAAGCCAAGCATCCGGATAATAAAGAAGAATTTTTATCCGCCATAGAAAAAGAAGCCCTGAATTTACCATATCCTCACAATAAAATATTTAGCCAGTTTGTTGAGGCTTGGCGTGACTACACGCCGGATTCTTCACAGAATTTGCATCGATTTTATGATTATTTAGGTGTTAAAGATAATCGCGAGGCTTTGCTTGAAAAAGCCGACAGCAAAAATGTGCCGCACATTGAGGAATACCGTCAGATATACGCTAAGAGCAAATTATTGCAACAAAAAATACAGGCGCAGCTTATAAACAAAGTCCGCTCGTAGAAATGTTGATTTGTTTTTAAGGCAAAAATAAACGGTAACAAATTTGAAAATTTGATTTTCTTGTTCTCTTTGTTTTGCATCTGGCCGTAATCAATATAACACAACAAAAGCCGTAAAATTAAAACAATTTACCATTACTGCTCACCAATATTCGGTTGACATAAAAGGCAAAATCCTGTATAAAACTCAGGGGTAAGAAATGAGCGAACAACAAAATAAAGATTTTGCACCGTTTACGGCTGGTCAAATTGATGAATTGACGGCAATATATAAGGATTATCTTTATTTTGCTCGTCAGCATGAAAAAATGATGAAAGAAGTGCCGATTTTGGATATTGTCAGATATCAAATGGAAAATATGGTGCAAGACAGATATATCGATTTTCCGTGGCAGCTGAAATTGATGTCTTATTCCGAAAGAAAGCTTTTCGATGATTTTCTTGATGAAAAAGTTCATACCAATACCGGTCGGGCATATATCACACTGCAACACATCAATCCGGAAGAAAATAAAACCAAGCTTTTGGAGTATGTGCCGCAGCCGTACTTTGTTAATATGATGGATATGCCGCTGCCGTCGGCGATAGAGCGCTATGTGATTGTTTCTCCGGAAGATGCCAAAATCGGCAATACGGAGTTTTACGTCGACGGTTTTTTTAAGGCCGTTTATACCCGCAAAGAGGAGGCTGACAAATCGGTTTTTGAATGCCTGCAAAACTCAAATACGCGTGCTGAATTTCGTATCCTTATAAATATAGTCGAAATGCTGCGTAAATATCAAAATTCGCTGGAGAGAAGGTGTTACAACTTGGTTTTGAACGTTTTTGCCGAAGAGAGTATATCGGCGAATGAAAATACTATTCTGGAAATACTTTCTTCGTTTGCGGAAAAACTGCAACAAATTTGCCGCACCAGATATAAGGTTAAGGACGGCAAAACGGCATTTGAATTGGCACAAAAAGAAGGACTTATCGCTTCGGCAGAGAATTTTTCTGATTATGTTAATATCCGCAATCTACTGCGCCACCAGTGGGATAGTATGGATGAACTCGGATATTTCCGTGCCGAAAGAGCAGAGAAAAATACATTGAAACGCCGCCAATATATAAAGTCATTCTTGAAACTTTGCGATAAAACACTGGTGCAACGTATGAAATCATATATTGAGGTTTTGCACCAAATGCAGCAGATTGTCTCTAAATTGAATCCGGAATGGGTTATTCGCAATGTATCAGAAGGCAACAGTAGCTTTACAGAACGCGTTAAGGTACTTTATCGGCAAAACCCGGCTGAACCTGTCAAAGTGGAAATTAACCATCCGCAGGATAGTGATAAATATAAGGCACTGCATAAAAATTTGCACAAGGTTGCACCTAATGTCGTGATTTTAGACGATTTCTCGCAAAAAAAAGATGAGTTTTTGCAGTTGGCCGATGATTACGATTTGCGTACCTTTTTTTTGCAAACATATCACACTCAGGAGTGTCGCTTGATGACTTATTGCATTACACGAGGACAGGATTTAAAAAATCGGGCGGCATGGGACTATATGCGAACATCAGGTATTTTTTCGGAGCAAGAAAGCCAAACTTGGCATAATTATACCGAGCTGCGTAAATCACTGAGCCATAACTATTTTAGCACGCAACTACGTCAACAGTTGCGTGACGCCGTAAAAACGTATTTTCAAGATCTTGACGCGCTTACCAATAAAATATTAGACATCAGTCCGGAAATACGTTGGGTGCGGAAAGGAATTTATGAATACGCACACAAAGATGGCAAAGTTGTCAGATTGGATTTTGAAAACCGCAAAGTATTGCTCTCCGAGCGTTCACCGCAGTTGGCAATAAGAGGCAAAATCGAATTGACCGATAAACTGCTGAAAAAACACGGTGGTGATAAACAGCAAAAAGAAACTTATCATAACGGTTTTGAAATCACTACAGAACGAGATCATATAACAAATATCAAACTGCCGTGCGGTGTCGGTATAAATTTGGAAAAGCAACGCGTTGTTTGGGACACGGGAATCGCATTGCACACAAATGCCGAAAAGTATAATGCATTGCAAACAGCTAACTGCAAGCTGATTATGGATAAAGATTTCCGCGTTACGGAATATATGGAAAAAAATCGCCGTCAGCCGGTGCGCGGAGGCGATATATTGCTATTGGATCATCGTCATCGAACTTCAATTGATGCGGCGGGACGTTTGAGCGAATTTAGATTTAAAAACAATGAAAATATAATCAAACAAACGAGTTTTCGCCGCACTAAAGATGGCAAGCGATCGATTCTTTTTGCCGACGGAACGCAGATAATGCTTGGAAAAAACGGTTTTTCCATATCGCACAACGGCAGAGTTTTAAGCTATGAAAATCGTCGGGAATTTGCAACATCATATGATGAAATAACTTCGATTCCTCCACAGTTTTTTAAAGGCGGAAACGGGCGCTGAGAGATAATAAAAAAGGCTGTGATTGAAAACCACAGCCTTTATCGTATAAACTATGTTTATCTTCTGTCGCCGAAAATGCGGAGCAAATACAAGAACAGATTGATAAAATCCAAATACAAACTGAGCGCACCGGAAATTGCATAGCGGGCAGTCATATCGCCGCTTCCGCTTCCGTAATAATACATTTGCTTGATGCGCTGAACATCAAATGCTGTCAAGCCCACAAAAATAGCCACACCGATATACGACAACGCCCAATACAAGGCGGTACTCTGCATAAAAATGTTAACAATGCTGGCAATAATCAGCCCGATTAAACCCATAAACAGAAAACTGCCGAGTTTGGTTAAATCACGATTCGTTGTATATCCGTAGAGACTGAGGGCACCAAAAGTTCCGGCAGTGATTAAAAATACGCGCGTAATACTGTGGCCGGTGTAGGCGATACAAACCCAAGACAACGAAGCTCCCATCAAAGCCGAAAACAGCCAGAATATAAATTGAGTTGTTCCCAAACTCTTGTTAGCGGCAACATAATTGAATGCAAAAATCAAAATAAGAGGTGAAAAAGTAACCAGCCAGCCCAATCCGGTCATTCCTTGAGTTGTCGGATTATACAGCAAGCTGAGCAGCGCCGGTGAAGTTGCAAACAAGTATGCCACCAGAGCGGTAACGAGCAAACCTGCTCCCATATAATTAAACACGCTTATCATATATTGACGTAAACCCTGATCTACTTCGGAAGAGCTTCCGCTCAAAACTTCAACTGCAGGTTTATGCTGATATTCATTTATATCCATTTTACTCTCCTAAAAATAACCATTCTGAGATTAATATAGTTTTTTTCAAGTTAAAAATCAATAAATAATCTATACAAATCGAAAAAATGTTGCTATAAAGAGCCTGTTACAAAAGGAAAGAACTATGTATAGTGAGCGGTTTCAGCAATTTATTGAAATGTGGCGCAAGGATTTTGCCATCGAGCGCAGCATGAATGAAAAAGTTTGCGTCGATCGCGACGGCAATCCGATCCCGTGGTACACATATCCGGCAATCGAATATATATCGCAATTTGATTACAGCACCAAAAAAGTGTTTGAATATGGCACCGGATATTCCTCAATGTATTGGGCCAAACGCGCACAAAAGGTTGTCAGCATTGAAGATAAATCGGAGTGGTTTGCAAAGTTTCGGCAGGAATTTTCTGCTCCGAATTGGCAAATGCGCTATTGCGACGAAAAACAGGGTTATGAAAATACAATTTTTGCCGACGGCGAAAAGTATGACGTTATTGTGATTGACGGCAAACGGCGTGCTGAATGTGCAGCCTGCGCCGTTGAGGCTTTAGCCGCGGGCGGGATGATAATTTTGGACGACAGCGATCGTATAAATACCAGTTTGGAATACGCCGAAGCGGTCAAAAATTTGCGAGATGCCAATTTGTTGCAGGTTGATTTTTACGGCTTTTGCCCGATGAATAACTATGCTAAGGCTACTTCAATTTTCTTTTCTCGCGACTTTGATTTCGAGTCATTATATACGGTGCAACCTATAAATGGATTGGGTAATATCTGGTCAATGAGCCGCCGCGAACGCAAACAGTTTTTCAAAAAGCAGGAATGGCCTTTGCCGGATGACACCGAGCAAAATGAAGAAGAAAAATAAATATTGATAAAAGCAAACGCCCGATCAATTCTTCGGGCGTTTTAAAAAGTGATTACAGCTTGGTGTAAACAATCCTTTTTTGCTTTTGTTCACGACTTTTTTTCTGTCGTTCTGCTTTTTTCTTTTGCTCGGCATTATAGCTTTCTTCCGCCTCGGCGCACGTTTTGAAAAATGCAATAAGTGCGTCTGTCAGGCCGCTGAGCCAACCAAATAAAATCATGGTGCCGAAAACAATGACCCACGCATACATCAGCGCCAGAAAACCACCCAATGTCGGCATTTGCTTAAAGTGTTCGCCGGAAAGGTGCTCCAAAACAGCTACCAAATTGACGGCATAGGCAGCAAACGCAACACACAGCGCCAACAAAAATACATTAAGCAGATGTTGCCATTTGCCGTATTTTTTTGTGATGTTGTCGCATACCTCAAACGGCAAAAACAAAATCATCGCCATTTGCGGGAAAAACGCACAGGCCAAGCCGATGGTAACGATGCCGACAAAGGCAATAATACCGAATACCAGCAACATTTCCGTCCATTCTATCGGTACATCTCTGAAAGCCGGTGCAAACACGTCGTAGTGCACCGAAAGTGCCGCAAAGATAAAGGTTAGACAGGTCATGGCAAAAACCACCGAAATTTTGCCGATAAGCTCTCTATTCATAATATTCGGGATTTTTAAAGAGGCTCTGATTTGTTCCCGTCCCTCTTTGGTAATAATAACTTAACTATGTTTATTCTGTATTCAGCAATAGAATAAACACCTTAACATGTCAAGCTATTTCGCTACAAGACTCAGCCGATTCTTTGAATGATTTTTTGTGCGATTTCTTCATACGCCTTGGTATGCGGGCTGTCCGGATTTTCCGCCACAATCGGTGTACCGGCATCAGAAGTGCGGCGAATTTCCGGTTCCAGAGGAATAGCCCCTAAAAAAGTTTCGCCCATATTTTCCGCCGTTTGTTTAGCACCGTTATGCCCGAAAATGTCGGCACGTTCACCGCAATGCGGGCAGATAAAATAGCTCATATTTTCAATAATTCCCAACACCGGAGTACCGGTTTTTTTAAACATATTTACCCCTTTAATCGCGTCTATCAGCGCAATATCCTGTGGGGTGGAAACAATTACAATGCCAGCAAAATCCACACGCTGCGACAGTGTAATCAAAATATCGCCCGTCCCCGGCGGCATATCAATAACCATAATATCAATCTCCCCCCATTTTGTTTGTGTCATGAGCTGTTCAATGGCACCGCAGGCTTTGGCACCGCGCCATATCAGCGGTGTGTTGCGGTCAATCAGCGAACCGACAGAGATTGATTTTATACCGCATTCGCAAAACGGTTGAAATTTTTTACCGTCATTTGAAATCAGAGGCGCACCCTCATAGCCGAGCATTGTCGGGATTGACGGGCCGTAAATATCGGCATCGACCAACGCTACGCTTTTGCCACAGTCAGCCAGCGCTAAAGCCAGATTTACCGCAGTGGTGGATTTTCCGACGCCGCCTTTTCCCGAAGCTACGCCGATTATTTTTTTGACACCGTCGATTTGCCATTTTTCGATGGACTGAATGTTGAGATTGCTGTTTTTTTCTTCTACAAACAATATCGATATTTTGTGTTCCGGAAATAATGACGAAAGTTCCTGTTTTAGCTGCATACTGAACTCGGAGTTTTCTGCCAGATTGCCATACTCGATAATTATTCTTTTACCAATGATTTTGATACTGGTGATATTATATCGCGGGTAGTATTTTGCCGCAATTTCTAAGATTTTTTCTGTGGATACTTCGGTCATATTATTCACTCCTATGTGGATATTTCGGATAGTTGATTGTATTTATTTATCAGATGGATTATCTTAAGACAACAAAAATATTTTTATAAAGGAAAGAAAATGGCTAAAAATAATAATCCTTGGGATAATGATAACGATGTGTCTGATGTATGGAGCGAAGCTTCAGACAGTCGTTCGGCTCGCAAATTCAGAGTATTAACCAATAAACCTCAAGACGGTTGGGGAGGTTATGCCAAATATGCAATTTTACTTTTTGTAGTGCTGTGGATATGCAGCGGCTTTTATCAGGTTCAGCCGAGCGAGGCCGGTGTGGTGTTGCGCTTTGGTAAATATGTCGACACAACAGATGCCGGTTTGCATTACCATTGGCCGGCCCCGATAGAAGATGTGATAAAAGTTAATGTAACGCAGGAGCGCAGTATTAACCTCGGTACCGGAGATGCCCGTGATTATCGCAATAACGCATTTACCGAAAGTCATATGCTGACCGGTGATGAAAATATCGTTGATATAAATTTGACGGTAGTATGGAAAATTAAAGATGCCAAAGATTATCTGTTCAGTATTCGTAATCCGGATGAGACAGTCAGTGTTGCTGCACAGTCTGTACTACGTGAAATCGTTGGACAGTCGGAAATGCAGCCGATTATTACCGGAGATCGCGGCAAAGTCGAAGATGATACCAAAGAAGAACTACAGCGTGTGTTAGATGAGTTTAGGTCAGGTATTTCCATCGTACGTGTAAAGTTGCAGAAAGCTGATCCGCCAAGAGAAGTGGTTGATGCCTTTAATGAAGTGCAACGAGCTAAAGCGGATATGGAACGTTTTAAAAATGAAGCGGAGGCTTATCGTAATGAAGTTTTACCAAAAGCACACGGCCATGCAGCACAAATTACTCAAGATGCAGAAGCCTATAAAGCTGCAGTTATAAATAAGGCCGAGGGTGAGGCAAAACGTTTTGCTTCTGTTTATGCTGCATATAAAGACGGCAAAGAAGTAACGGTTAAAAAAATGTATTTGGATGCAATTGAAGATGTGCTGTCTAAAGCAAATAAAGTTATTATAGATCCGTCGCAAAAGGGTAATTTGCTGCCGGTGTTGTCACTGAACTCAAAAAAGGAGCAATAAAATGAACAGAATAGGTGTTTGGCATATACTGGGTGTAGTTGGAGTTGCAGTTTTAATCGTGATTATGAGCGCAACCTATACTGTTTATCAATCAGAACAAGCAATTGTTCTGCAGTTTGGTGAGCCGATTCGTGTGGTAAATGAACCGGGATTGAAATTTAAGGTTCCATTTGTGCAAAATGTGGTGTTTTACGATGCGCGGTTGCTGAATTTGGACCCTCCGGCACAAGAAGTCGTTTTGAATGATAAAAAACGTTTAGATGTTGATAGTTTTACTCGTTATAAAATTATTGACCCTCTTAAATTTTATCAGACGGTTCGTACCGAAAATCAGGCGCGCGGTAAATTGGCGGAAATCGTTAATTCATCATTGCGTAAAATTTTGGGACGCATAACCTTAACCGAACTTTTGTCGGAAAAACGCACGCAAATTATGAGCGATATCAGTGCTACGGTTAAAAAAGATGCCGAGGCTATAGGGGTTAGTGTGGCAGATGTACGAATACGTCGCGCCGATTTACCCCGTGAAGTTATGCAGGCAATTAATGATCGGATGAAAACCGAACGGCAGCGTGATGCCAAAGAATTTCGTGCTAAGGGTCAGCAAGAGGCACAAAATATTCGCGCAACCGCAGATAAAGAAGCAACAATCATAGTTGCTGAGGCAGAGAAAAACGCACAGATAACCCGTGGTGAAGGAGATAAAGAGGCAGTTCGGTTGTGGAATAAGACAGTCGGACAAGATGTCGAATTTTATGATTTTTACCGTTCATTGGAAGCCTACCGCAAATCGCTTTCCGATAATGAAACTTCACTGGTGTTGTCGCCGGATTCGGATTTCTTTAAGTTTTTCAATAAGGGTATGAATTAACGGAACGATTGATGAAAAAACTTTTTGGACATATTTTATGCTTTTGCTGCGTATGCAGCTTGTCATATGCAGATGAACGGCAACTGGAAGATGTAATTGAAGATGTAAATTCGGCAGTTGTCAGTATAGTAGCAGAAAATGCAGATACTGAAGCTCTCGGTGCAGGTATGGTTATTGATGCCGAAGGTTATGTTGTGACCAACGCTCATGTAACCGACGGAGCAGATAAAATTACGCTAACCACGGTTGCTGATGATGTTTACGAAGCTGAAATTGTAGGCTCTGACAGCAAAACGGATATAGCTTTACTTAAAACATCACGTCCGTTGGAAACAGGTGTGGCACATTTTGCCGACTCAGATGAAATACGTGTGGGTAATCAAGTGTTTGCTATTGGCAATCCGTTTGGTTTGGGAAACAGCGTTTCTTTGGGAATTATTTCGGCCAAAGAACGTGATATAGAAAAAGGTCCGTATGATAATTTTATTCAAACCGATGCCGCAATTAATCAGGGTAATTCAGGTGGACCTCTATTCAATATGAACGGAGAAATTATCGGTATGAACACGGCTATTTTTTCAAATGACGGAAATGATGCGGGTGTCGGTTTTGCCGTTCCGGCAAATATGGTGCGTTGGGTTGCAAATCAACTTAAGCAAAATGGCAAAGTTGAACGAGGTTGGATTGGTATCGGGGTACAAAAAATCAGGAGTACCGATATTGCGCAGAAAAATAAATTGATCGTAGCATCAATGGCAGAAAATTCTCCTGCCTCTATTGCCGGAATAAAGGTGGGAGATGTATTGGAAGATGCCGGTGGATTGTCTTTGAAATCGCCGCGCCAGTTTTCGCTTGAAGTGGCGCAGACGGCTCCGGGGACTGTATTGCCGATTATTGTTTTGCGAGACGGACAAATGTCTGATTTGGAAATAACCGTTGAATCGATGCCGATTGAAGTAATGCCGGCATTGCAAACGAATGATAAAACAGCAAAAACACCAAAGCTGAAGAATAATATTTCAGAAGCAACAGAAGCCGCTCCGGCTGCAAATTTTCCTGAATTGGGGATAAAAGCAGTATTCGACGATGTTAATCAAGAATTTTTGATTGTGGACATTGCCGAAGATTCAGACGCGGAAGCTAAAGGAATAAATGTCGGTGATCGTTTCAAAACAGTGAATGACCGCAAAGTTTTCGGGGTTGAAGATTTGCGCGTCAGAATTAAAGAATCAATGTCGAGGGGGCAGATATCTCTGCAGTTTGTAGGCGAAGATATGCTTGATGTTATCACATTGAAATTGAAGGAACAAAATGAGCAGAATTGACTTTTATCATCTCAAAAAAAAGAGCTTGGAGGAAGTTTTGCCGGTTTTGCTGCAAAAGGCTTATACAAGCGGCAAACGCGTCATGCTTAAGACAAATTCCGAAACGGTTGAAACATTGAACACACTTTTATGGACATATAACGATGAAAGTTTTTTGCCTCACGCATCCAAAAAAGACGGATTTACTGAGGAACAACCGATTTTTATCACGGACGATGACATTAATTTGAACTCTGCCGATTTTCTGTTTTTGGTAAATGGAAGTGAATGCAATTGTGCATTGGCAAGCTCTTTTGAGCGAGTTTTTAATATTTTTGACGGGAATTCCAGTTTGGCATTAGAGCAAGCGCGTCGTTTGTGGAAGAGCTTTAAGGATAGCAATTTTGAAGTAAATTATTGGCAGCAGAACGATAGCGGAAAATGGGAACAGAAAGCCTGAAACAAAGGGCATAAATAATAAATAACTCTTGCGTATTTATGAAAAAAACGTATGATTCATATAAATATAGGCTAACGGGAGAAAAAAATTGACTGAAATTTCAGATTTACATGTGGCCAGACAGACCATAGACAGAGAAATTGAGGCATTGAAAGCAATGGAAAACAGCTTAGATAATACGTTTTGTCAAGCGCTTGATATGCTGCAAAAAACACATGGGCGCGTAATTGTTACCGGTATGGGAAAGTCTGGACATATCGGTAGAAAGATTGCCGCAACTATGGCTTCTACCGGCACTCCTTCGTTCTTTTTGCATCCGAGCGAAGCTAGTCACGGCGATTTGGGGATGGTAACCGCCGATGATACGGTTATTGCTATATCAAACAGCGGTGAGTCCAAAGAGCTGCTTGATATTTTAACATATTGCCGTCGTTTTTCAATCCCGCTGATTGCCATAACCAAGAATCCGGAAAGCTCTCTTGGTAAAAACAGTGACTTGATACTGCGGTTGCCGGATAATCGTGAGGCCTGCCCTCTTGGATTAGCACCGATGTCTTCAACAACTGCAACTTTGGTTATGGGAGATATTTTGGCTGCGGCATTGATGGTGCGCAAAGGTTTTACTGAACAAGATTTTCGTTTGCGCCATCCTGGTGGCAAATTAGGGGCAATTTTGCGCCATGTTTCGGATATTATGCATACCGGAGATGAAATGCCGCTTATCGGCGAAGATGCCATTATGCAGGATGCATTGATAAAAATGTCGGAAAAAATGCTCGGCTGCGTTGGTATAGTTGATAAGAACGGCGATTTAATAGGAATTATAACCGATGGCGATCTGCGGCGCTGGATGGCTCCGAATCTGATTGAGGAAAAAGTTTCCAAGGTTATGACCAAGAACCCGCGTACTTGCTCGGCAGATATTCTTATTGCCGAAGCTGTCAATATAATGAACAATACCGGTCGCGGTATTACCAATATGTTTGTGGTAGACGGTAAGAAGCCGATAGGTATTGTGCATATCCACGATTGCTTAAGGGCTGGAGTAAGTTGATATATGATTGATGCCGATAAACTGGATTCATATTTTGAAAACAACCATACGTTTGGGTTCGAACGCTCGGATATGCGTCGGCATTCAATTGATTGGCGCCGTTTGTTCAAGATATTATTACCGTGTCTGGCTGCCGGTCTGCTCGGATTGGTGGTAATTATTCCAAATATTAGGAAAAGTACCGACTTAAGCAATAATATTACTTTACCACGCAAAAACGAGATGGAAAAGCTGCATATTGAACAAACCGTATTTAATATCGTGGATAGTAAAAACCGTGTCAACAAAATAGTGGCAGATAGTGTTGATGAGGTTGATGGCGGTTCGCAGGTTTATGAAATTACACACCCAAAAGCGGTTTTGCCGACAGATCGAGGTCAAACAGTCATTACTTCACAAAAGGGATATTTTAACCAAAATAAAAATATTTTGGAGCTGGAAACCGAAGTTAAGGCAGTAATTAATGATGATACCGAGGTTACAACTTCTAAAGCGACTTATGACTTCAACTCTGAAAAAGGTTGGGGAAAAGAACATGTAGAGGCTGTCGGGAACTGGGGTAATATGCTGGCGGATGGATTTAGTTATGATAAGTCGGAGCAGATATTGGTGCTTAAAGGTAACAACAGTATAAATACTCCCGAAGGAATGCTGACTGCTGAAAAGGAAACGCGTATTTATCAGCAGGAAAATAAAAGTGTATCAGTGGGTAATGCAGCCATCACTCAAAACAATAGTAAACTTTATGCAGAAGAAGTGGTCGGTTGGTTTACCCAAAGTTCAAAAAAAGAATTGGAACGGGCTGAGGCTTATCACAATGTGAGGATGGTAACTCCTAAAGAAATTATCACAGGCAGCGAGGCATACTATGATGCAAAGACCGGTAAGATAGATATTTATGGTACCAGCCGCCAGCGCAGTATTGCCGGAAAATATGTTAATATCACTCAAGGGCAGAATAAGCTGCGCTCACTCTCGGTAACGGCGTATGTCAGTACTGATGGCAGAAATGAACTGCAAAAGGCGGTTGCAATCGGTGATGTGCTCATTAAAACTCCTGATGAAAGTATTACCGGTGCCAGAGGTGTTTATGAAGTTAAGACTGGTAAAATAACGGTTTGGGGCGATAAGCATCCGGTCGTTATTAAAAAAGAAGACAATGTTTTATATGCGCAAAAGGTAGAAGCATTTTTGGAGGGTGGGCGTAATTTAAAATATGCCGTAGCAACAGGCGAAGTCGAGATTGTTACTCCTAAAGGTTCTGCTAGGGGAGAACGAGGAATCTATAATCCTACAGAAAATAAAATCGAATTGTTTGAAAATGTGCGTTTGGAACAAAATGGTAATTTTATTGTCGGAGCTCATGCGGTAACTGATTTAGAGACCTCTGTCAGCCGTATTTTCGGCGACGAAACCACCGGTGGCAGAATACGCGGCACATTCTATAAGAAAAGGAAATAAAACGATGGCCATAAAACAGAAAAATGATAAAGATATTTTGGAGGTTTTTAATATCGGAAAAAAATATAAAAAACGTTCGGTGTTGCGCAATGTTTCTTTGCACGTAAAAAAAGGCGAAGCCGTGGGTTTGTTGGGGCCTAACGGTGCTGGAAAAACAACTTGTTTTTATTGCATAACTGGACTGATAACTCCTGATTACGGTGATATATACATAAACGGCAAAGATATTACCAATATGCCAATGTATAAGCGCGCTAAAATGGGAATAGGCTATTTGCCGCAAGAAGCATCTATTTTCAGAACTCTGAGTGTTGAGGATAATATTAAGGCGATTTTGCAGGTGGTTGAGGAAGACGAGAGCAAACGCGAAAATACACTTGATGAATTGCTTAATGAGTTTTCTATAGCGCATTTGCGCAAATCTCCGGCTTTAGCCCTTTCCGGCGGTGAACGTCGTCGTTTGGAGATTGCACGTGCACTTGCCAGCAGACCATCGTTTATATTGTTGGATGAGCCGCTGGCAGGCATTGATCCTATTGCCGTTAACGATATTCGCAGTCTCGTTTCTCAGCTCAAAAACCGTGGCCTAGGTGTTTTGATTACCGATCATAATGTCCGTGAGACATTGGATATCATCGACAGAGCGTATATTTTGCACGGCGGATCTGTGCTGATGGAGGGCACTCCGGACGAGATTGTTAAAAACGAAGAGGTTAGAAAAGTTTATTTGGGAGATAGTTTCTCTCTATAAACATACCTTTCACCATATTTTGAGAAAGTTATAAAAATAAAAAAATAGTAAAAACTCTTAACAAAAATGCGGAAAAACTGAAAGTGTAAAAAGCTTGGAATCAATTTATATAAAGGTGCAAGATGATGGAAAGAGATCAGTTAAAAAAAAGTATGCAGAACGATGCTGTCAACGCGAAACAATATGCTGACGGTCATCATAGAAAATCTGTAAATGTGCTTGCACGGCACAGAGATCCCGAGAGGCTGCAAGTTAGAAATTTTAATAGCAAAATAAGTCGTATAGTAGGGACCCAACACTCTGGCGGCACCAGACGAACGAAAAAAATTGAATCATTGGGAGAAGCTCTTAATAGGGGTGGTCGGGACGCATGGGATGATGCTTATTTTTATGAGGATGATAAGGGTAATAAAGCGGTTGTTCTCTGCAATGATATTACCAAAGAACCTTATGAAATAAGGATGCAGATTCCAAATGGCGGTAAAACTGATATATACATAATTAATACGACAACCTTAATGAATCATGATAACGTATCGGTAGATGAGGCCGGTAGTGTCATGTGGGCATTGGCTGGACAGTTGGAGAGCGGTGCTTCGATTGCTGAACTTATGCAAGATTTCAAAAAATATCAACGGTCACCTTATCCACCGGAAATTGCGCGACAGGAAGAAGAACAACAAGTAATTAACGATGAGATACGCAATCGAGTATTAAAGTTAAAAGAAAGCGATCGCTATGGAATATGTATTTTTGATGCGCCTTCCAACGACTTCGATCCGTATATGCAGGGTAAATATCAGGGAGTGCCTACAGTAAGCCTCTTCCAAAATAACCGAGATTTATCTGGGGATATGGAAACTCGGACAACGGAATCCTATGGTATTTCTTTTCAGTGTGCTAAGCAAAGTAAAGATGTTTCAGAAATTGTAATGACTGCTATGCGTGATTATGAAAGCGGCAAAAGTTATACTTCCGATTATCATGAGTATATGAATATTGAAACACTGATGGAAATGGGATATGATCGCGAAAATGCCCAAAGAAAGCTGAATGAAGTGGCCGAACAGGTACTTGACGGTAAACCGCTTAAGGAAATCTTTCTGAATAATCGTCAATTCTTAACCAAACAATCGGCCGAAAAACTTAAGGCTGATATGGAAAAGAAAAATAAGCAGCAGAAACCGGACACATCACACATAATCAGAAGACGAGAAAATCAAAGGTGATGAATATTTCCAAGAAGCAGCAGCTAAATTATTGATACTTTTGCTAGAATCAATGCAAAATATTTAAACAGCGGTATTATCTGAAAAAATAAGATAATATCGCTGTTTGCACACAGTTTTCTCAATTTTGTTACCAAAATTTAATAGGTATAAAATTGTAATACTTTTTTTATCTATTTACTTTTGCTTAAAAGTTGTTATACTATAAAACAAAAAATTAACCAAGGCGATTTTGCCATAATAAATTAACAATAAGAGGTATATTATGAATATTACATTATCAGGAAAACAGGTTGATATCAGTGACAGACTGCGTAAGCACGTTGAAGAAGCATTGGAAAGTGCCGTTAACAAATACTTTAATGCGCCGATTGGCAGCAATGTGTATTTTTCTATGGACGGCGAAGAGTTCCGTGCCGAAGTTACCGTGCATCCGGCTAAGAATATTGTGCTGAAAGGTACCGGTGTCGCTGCTGACCCGTATTCTGCATTTGATAACGCTAATACCCATATTGCTACCCGCTTGCGTCGTCAAAAAAATAAGCTGAACGACCACAAAGGTAAAACCGGTATTGTAGAAATGGCTCACGAAGCCGTATTCCCGCTGACGGAAACTGAAGACGAGATGAGTATTGATGAAAATGCGCCGTTGACGATTGCCGAAACCGATGCCAACATCAAAGTATGCACCGTGAGCGAAGCCGTTATGTACATGGATTTGGCTGACGAATGCGCTTTAATGTTCCGCAACAGCGCCAACAATCGTATCAGTATGGTGTATCGCCGTAAGGACGGCAATATCGGTTGGGTTGAACCGGCAGAATAATTCGTTTCAATTTATAAAAGGTTTTTATAATGAGTATTTCTGATGTTTTGTCGGAAGATATGATTTTGACAGAAGTAGCGGCAGACAGCAAACGTCATTTACTGGAACAAATATCGGAGTTTGTGGCAAACAAAAAAGGTTTGGATAAAAACTCCGTATTTGAGGCAGTTCTTGAGCGTGAGAATCTCGGCTCTACCGGTTATGGAAACGGCGTTGCTTTTCCGCATGCGCGGCTAGAGGGTTTGAAAAATGTTGTGGCTGTATTTGCCAGACTGAAAAACCCGATTGATTATGACGCTCTGGACGGTAATCCGGTAGATATTGTGGCATTTATGATATCTCCGGAAAACAGCGGTGATGACCATTTGCGCACTTTAGCAATTTTTTCGCGAGCGTTGAAAGATGCCGATATTTGCAAAGCGATTCGCTCGGCCAAAAATGCCCACGAAATGTATTCTGCTTTACATAAATAAAAATTATACTTTCAAATAAGGCCGGACATCAGTTCGGCTTTTTTTATTAGCTAAATTAAAGAAAAATGTTGCTTTCCACGTCATACTGAACCGACAGGCGAAGTATCCATTCGTTCCGGTGGAACGAACAACACCATAGGTGTTGTTGGATCCTTCACAACGGCTCTAAAGCGCCTGTTCAGGATGACAACCAATACTGTTTTTAAACAAAATCATTTAATAGAGCTATGTTTTATAAAAAAATATTGACAGAAAAGATAAATGATGTTATTTTGTCAGACAAACAATATATTTATTTTTACAATTATGGAAGAAGACGGAGGTGCGCCTTATTACAAGGCCAAGATTACAGCTAAACCTGTGCTTCGCATTGACGGTACGGTTATAGCGAAAGTTTCCTATGTCGAAAGACAAGGAAAGACGATTGCTCGCTTTTATTCTGACAAGGAAAAGGCGATGACTCTCAAGGAAGGCGACGTAGTTTACGTTTGCCCGTACGATGCAGACGCTTATATAGACGAAAAACATCGATAAGCCTATGGAATTTGGTGAGGGACCGATCTTCTTTACGGCTGTGGTCGAGAAGAAGCAGATAACGGAAAGATATGTGAAAATCCGTTATCATAAGAAAAAAAAGATGTTCGGAACCGATTATCCGAGCCACGAAATTAATGCCATTTGGCTCTCTGATGATGAATACGCCAAAAGACAGTATTGGCAGGCGTGCAAACTGCACAGCGGCGACGAGATTTGGGTCGAAATCAACGGCGATGAGTGGAGTCTTCCCGAACGCAAATGCGGACTGCTTCGCAGAATATGTAATCGGATACTCTATTGAGTGAAAAAAAAGAAACCCTTTGCATTGAGTTGCAGAGGGTTTTCTTTTTTATTAGTTGCCTTGCAGAAAACCCCGTATTTATACGGGGATGAATGTTAAGGCGTTAGAATAACGCCGCTCCGCACTGAAAGTGCGGTCAAACCGTAAGGTTTGTAGCGTTAATAGTACCACCAGTTTACTGGTGG
>JAFSWL010000021.1 GCA_017444525.1 Alphaproteobacteria bacterium | reverse complement strand
GCGGAGCAATAAATGTTGCATCTTTAACCAGCACCGGTGCTTCCGGATTGAATTTAGCCAACGGTACGATACAATCATCCACATTTGGCAATGTCAAATTGGGAGGCGATGTAACCACGGCAATAGACATCAATTTGGATAATAAAACCGCGGATACTTTTACGGTTTCCGGTGTAGATACCGGCTCTGTCGGTAAGGTAATGATAAATAGTTTTAATGTTATCGGAAGTACTTCATTTGCAGACGTAAAGGATGCAAATTATAAACTGAAGATACTTAATACCAGCAATAATAATATCCAACTGGGGTTGACAAGCAATGCAGTAAGTCAGCTCGGCGGCGAGCGTGTCTTATCCTCAAACGAAAGTTCTTCCAGCGATGCTATCAGAGCCGATACATTGTGGGGTGATGCATATTGGCATCATCATACCACCACAACCAATTATGGTACGCTCGGTCTTACTAAAACTACTACCGATAATGATTCCATCGGTATGACAAATATGCACACGGAAGTAAATACGGTAGATACTTTGCTCGGCGATACATTGGTATTGGTAAATGCTGCGACCAATGTGTCAAATAAAACATTCAATGCAACGCAGAGTAATCCGAATTATACGCTGAGTGCGAATTTGACCGATACTAAAGGCAATTTAACGATAACCGGTCTGGGTTCGGGTAGTTCTACCCTTGATTTAAATGGTAAAACCGGCTTTAATGTAGGCTCGGGAGCAACGCTTAATCTGCAAAGTCTG
The DNA here is from genome assembly GCA_017444525.1 of Alphaproteobacteria bacterium. Classification (GTDB taxonomy): domain Bacteria; phylum Pseudomonadota; class Alphaproteobacteria; order RF32; family CAG-239; genus RUG410. The sequence goes on along the minus strand of JAFSWL010000021.1, from coordinate 31,246 downwards.
ACACTGACAAGTAATAACGGTAATTCTACGCTGACGAATGGCAGCAATTTGAGTTTAAGCAATACGGTAATTAATAACAGTATAGCATTCACCAACAATTCGAATTTAAATTTATCCGGCAGCAATACGATAAATACGGCAATCAATGGGGCTAACGGCGCAATCATAGTCAATAGCGGCAATACGTTGTTTGATAAAACGGTTACGCAAAAGAATTTAACCGTTAATGCCGATGCAACGTTAAAAACCAATGCTGATAACTTAGCTATTGCCAATGCTATTACAAATAACGGTGCATTACAGCTGACAGGTGGTACACTGACAAAAGCCGTAAACGGTAATGGGGGAACGATTGCTCTTGAGGGTTCAACTATACTTGGCGCTAAGTTGACACAAAAGGATTTAAGTATTAACAACGGTGCTACATTAACAGCTAATGCCGACAATTTAGCTATAAGCAATGCAGTATCTAATAACGGGGCATTACACTTGACCGGCGGTACTTTATCCAAAGCGGTAAACGGCAGCGGTTCGGTTACTGCCAAAAGTGGTACTACCACAGTAAATGCCGTGCTGACACAGCAAAAATTAACAATTGACAGTGGAGCAACATTGAAATCCAATGTTGATAATCTGATTACAACCGAGGCAATCTCCAATAACGGCGCATTGCAAATTTATTCTGCTGCGGTAAACAATCCGAAATATTTACACAACAGCATAAACGGCAATGGCAGAACAGCTATCACCGGCGGTGCGATATATACCGGCGATTATGTAATCAATCAAAAAGATTTTACGATTGATGAAGGAGCAGTGCTGACCAGTAATGCCGATAATCTGATAATCAATAATGCCATCACCAACAACGGTACTGCAAATTTGCAGGGTGGTACTTTAGTAACTTTCGTCAACGGCAGTGGCAAAATTAATATCGGCGGCACAAACGCTACCTCTCTTAATGGCAGGATAACACAGAAAGATTTATATGTTGATACTTATGCCACACTTAATATTCGGGCCGATGATTTGGTAATAACCAATGTTGTGGATAATGACGGAACTATAGTTCTTAAAGGCGGAGAGTTGGGGCAATCCGTCAATAAGACAACCAACAAGAAAGGTTCGGTTGTAATTAACGGTGCCGACGAAGTATCGCTTTCAGCCGATAAAACCATTACGGCAGACGATTTATATATATATTCTAAGCTGAAAATAGCGTCAGAAAATGTCGATGCGGTGAAATTCAATACCCTGTACACCGGAAATGACGGAACTCCGGAGTTAGATATAGCCAACGGTCATATATCTGAGTTTAATGCACCGAAGATTCAATTGAATAAAGATATTCTGCTGGATGTAGACGTCGATATAAAAACAGATGAACAAGGCCATACCACAGATTCAGCCATCGATACAATAAAAATTGATGAAATAGCGGAAGATTCCGTGGGTAAGTTTATTATCAATAAATTTAATGTCATCAGCGAAAAACAATTTGCTGATATAAAAGATACGAATTTTAAAGTGCAAATTCTAAAATCTCCGAGCAACGGAACACAGTTGCAACTGGGAGATCAAGCGCAGGCCCAACTCGGCGGAGAGCATGAATTGTACCGCAATCCGAATTCGGAAGATGAGCCGATAAAAGAAGATACTGCGTGGAATCATGAATACCTGCGCCATAATTATGAAAATATTACCTACGGTACATTGGTTTTGGCAACGACCGATACCGAAAATGATTCAATCGGAATGATTTCGCGCTTAGATCAGGTGCATACCACACAATCAATGGGTGATACGTTATGGCTTGTCAATAAAGATACGGAAAATACAGTCAAAAGTTTTACGGCAACCGAAGAAGCCGCCGACTATACGTTAAAACAGGATTTGGCGGAAGAAACTGTCGGCATCCTGACTATAAAAGGCTTGGGTGCTGAAACTTCCACTCTTGACATGAACTCTAAAAAGGGCTTTACGCTTGCCAATTCGGCTGAGCTGAATTTAACTGATCTGACCATAGAAAATGCCGCGGATAACACCCCGATAACAATAGCTGACGAAAGCGGTAAATTGAGTTTGAATAATGTCAATCTGAACGGAAATATAAATTCGCTCGAAAATATAGCTATTAAGGTTTCCGGTAAAAGCAATTTAAACGGTGAATTTAAGAATGCCAAAGTATATGTGGATAATGCCGACATTACAATAAATGAAAACACCTTTGCCGATGCCTATGTCAGAACCACTTTGTCTAATTTCCGTTTTGATAATGGTGAGTTGGAAAATTATACGTTTAACAAACTCGACAGCGGCAGTGTGGCTGAACAGAACAGTAAATATTACATTGATATTGATATAACCAATCAGCAGGCAGATATGATAACCACCGCGCAAAATTCAACAGCGCGTGTAACCGTTGACGGCTTGAATATCATAAACGGCAGTTTTGATGATTTACCAACAGATATGACCGATCAGCCATTTATGATAAAAATACTTAATACACAGAATAACAATACTCAGCTGGCTTTGGGACCTAATGCCCAAAAACAGCTTCCGGCTACCGATTATGAAGTCGGTCGCCGTACGGTTGATTGCGATGATGTGGTTCCGGCAAACGTTAAATGGAGCGATGTGTACTATCATAAGACACAAGATGAAATATATTACGGCAATATCGGTTTGGCAACCTCAGTTACCACCAATGATTCCATCGGCTTGACCTTAACCGGTTCACGCATGGGACCGAAAATTGTACACGATTCTTTAGGTGATACACTTAAGCTCTTGAATACAAGTTTCGATTATTCCGAAAAATTCTTTACAGCTCATGATGCTGCCGATACATATATGGCAACAGATAATCTCGGCTCTACCTTTGGAACGCTTTTGATAACCGGATACGCTGATGAAAACGGAGTATCAACCATAGATTTAAATGGATATGATGGTTTTAATATTGATGAAAATTCGACTGTTACAATACGTGATGCGGCCTTAATAAACAGCGGAGATACATCGAATATAGTTGTTCAAAAAGGCGGAAATCTGACTTTGGATAATACTCCGGCCGAAAATATAAACCTGACAATTGACGGTAATTTAGATATTACTAACAGTATTTTGAAAGCGGAAAATGCCGTATTCGGTTCCGATGCACAATTATCGTTGCGAGTGGATACACTGGATAAACACGGATTATTTGCAGCCAAACATGTAGAATTTGCCGATAAGGCCAAGCTCAACGTAACTTTAGCCAACAATCTGGTTAAAGTCGGTCAGGTCGAAGATATTCAGCTATTAAAGGCAGACGACGGTGATTATGCGGCAATGGCGGAAACTTTTGATAATAATATGTATCGCTTTGAGAAAAAGAACGATAACGGCTGGTATACCATCAGACTGTTGAAGACGGCCGAAGAAATAGTTACCGAAAACAATGGTTCCAAAACAGTAAAGGAAGCAGCTAAGGCTTGGGTTGACAGCGAACACACAGCCGAGAACAAGTTGGCAAAAGAGTTAAACGATCTGGCGCAAAACGATGCCGCAGCATTTACCGAAACCATAACGGCTTTGGCTCCGGTTGATGCACCGATGGTTCAGGCTGTGGAGGCCGATAACAGCGGTCTGTTCGGAATGCTGACCATACATTTGCGTGATGCACAGGAAGCATCTGCAGGAAGTTCGGCCCCGCGTCAGGAATATTATCAGCAGCCATATCGCTCGCAATATGACAATAATCGTTATTATCGTCCGCAATATAACGGCGGCCGTTATAGCCGTCCGCAGCAAAGACAAAACAATAACTATCGTCCGAGCTATTCCGGACAAGGTTATACATATGGCTTATCATCAGGTGATCTGACAAATCCGGCGGCAATTTGGCTCAACGCTTATAAAGGAAAATCGGAACTCGAAAAACATGAAAATATTCAAGGTTTCAAAACGGATCGCAACGGTATGCTTGCAGCCGTGGAAAAACGCTTTAATTCCGCATTCAAAGCAGGCTTGGGTTATCAGTTCGAACGCAACGAAATAGAAGCACTTAAACGCAAAACCGATGTCGATACCAATCGCGGCTTCGTTTATGCCGAATATCAGCCGAGCAATTTCTTTATTAACGGCGCACTGTCTTACAGTGTATCAAAATACAAAGAAAAGAAAAAGATTATTGATAAACAGTTGGCAGCATCGTATAATGCCTCAACTTTTGCGGTGCAAACCACAGTCGGTTATGAAGGCAGATACTTTACACCGGAAACAGGTATTCGCTACTATTCAATCAAACGTGATGAATATACGGACGATGCCAAACAAAAAGTTGAAGCCGGAAGTATGAATGTTTTGCGCGGAGTTGCCGGTGTACGTGCCGGATTTGATGTAAACAGCGGATATCGCCGCATTTTAAGACCGGAAATCTATGCCGGTGTCAGTTATGATATAGTCAGTGACAGCGATGAAGCAACCGTAACATTACCAACCGGTGAAACTTATAAAGTACACGGAGAAAGCTTGGAAAAATTCGGAGTTGAAGCCGGTGCCGGCATTACCGCCGATATTACTTCACGTTTCTCACTTAAGGCTCAATATCTCGGTACATTCCGCAAAAATTACTCTTCTCATACCGGTATGTTCGGACTGAAATACCAATTCTGAGATATATAAAACGCAGCCGAGCAAATTATAACCCGACTGCGTTTTTAATCGTCAGAAACCTTTGAATTTAATTTAATTTTCCGTTTTAATCGGAATGCTGTTTGGGGCATCATCCTTTATTTCGGTTTTCGGAATGGAAATGGTCAGAACTCCGTTTTTGAACACTGCTTCAATTTTGCTTTCATCAATGTTTTTAGGTAGACGAACTGAACGGCTGAAAGTACCTGAAGAAGTTTCTTTTAAGTAATAATCTTTGTTTTGCTCCTCGGTTTCTGTTTTCTTATCACCGCTCAAAGTCAATATTCCGTCCTCACAGGTAAGTTTTACATCATCAGCTGTCAACCCAGGTAATTCGGCTTTTACCTCAACCTTATCTTTAAGATCGGCAATATCCATTTTAGGACCGGCAAATTGACGAATTTCAAAATTTTGTGGGCTGAAAATCATGGTGTCAAACAGACTATTGAACGGATCTTGCATATTGGTCAGTTGTGCATAGGACGGAGCGGAAGATAGGACTGCAGCCGCCATTAGCGGCACCAAATATTTCTTCATAAATAGTCTCCTTATTTTGAGGTTATTGAAATTTTTCTGGATTTGGCGATAGCCTCATCTTTCTTAGGCATATCAATAGTCAGAACACCTTTACTGAAATTGGCTGCGATTTTATCATCAGCAATATTATCCGGTAAGCGTACTGAGCGACTGAACGAACCGTAAGAACATTCTTTGAGATAGTATCCCTTATCTTTATTTTCGGTTTCACTCTTTTTTTCTCCGCTGATGGTAAGTAATCCGTCATCAATTGAAAGGTTGATGTCTTTTTCATCCATTCCGGGTAATTCGGCTTTGATTTCATATTTATCTTTGAGTTCGGCTATATCGAGCTTAGGCGATATGGAATTATGTTTAAATTCTGAATTGTCAAACGGGCTCATAAACGCGTCAAACAAACGATTGATATCAGACTGCAAACCCCACACATCATTGGTGCGCGGTTCTGTTTCATGCTTTTTCATTATAAAATTCGACATAATTTTTCTCCTTTTCAAAAATTTGTTTGCTAATTGAATTTAGCATCTGATAATGATATGGGATGGAAATTAAATCGACGCAAGAGGTAAAAAAATATTTTTTAAAATTATTGATTTGGTGGAAAATTATACCTATATAATATGCGTTTTACAATAAAAAAGGCGAGGGGATTATCCTTCGCCTTTTGGTTGTCATGGAATAATCAGTTATATTTGGTTGAATTTATTATGTTTTTCAATACAATTTTATTATCTATGACCGAAACCGCAACAGTTGCTCCATCAGAAATCTCTCCATCGAGCAACATAATTGACAGCGGGTTTTCGATTTCTTGTACAATAATGCGTTTGAGTGGTCTGGCTCCGAATTCGGCACTGAAACCATTTTCGGCAAACCAATCGTGCGCGGCATCATCCAGTTCCAAAGTAATGTGCCGCTCATTTAAGCGCTTTTGCAAGCGGGCAATTTGGATATCCAAAATACGACGAATATCATCTTTTTGGAGTGAATTAAACACCAGAATTTCATCAAGACGATTTAAGAACTCCGGCTTAAAGTATTGCTTCAAAATAGGCATATAGTCTTGCGTCGGTTCTGTTATCAGGTTAGAGGTGAGAATGATAAAAGTGTTCTTAAAGTCAACTGTGCGTCCCTTGCCGTCAGTCAGGCGACCTTCATCCAAAACCTGTAGCAACAGATTAAACACATCCGGATGTGCTTTTTCCACCTCATCAAACAAAATAACCTGATACGGACGGCGGCGTACTGCTTCAGTTAGAACTCCGCCTTCATCATATCCGACATAGCCCGGAGGTGCACCGATTAAACGTGCTACGGAGTGCTTTTCCATATATTCTGACATATCTATACGGATATATGCGTTTTCTTCATCAAACAAAAATTCGGCCAGAGCTTTTGCCAACTCGGTTTTACCGACACCGGTCGGCCCCAAGAACAAGAATGAACCTATCGGACGATTTGGATCTTTCAAGCCGGCACGGGAACGCCGCACGGCATCGGATACGGCCTTTAAGGCATGATCCTGACCGACTACACGCTGAGCCAGATTCTTTTCCAGATTCAATAATTTATCACGTTCGCTACCAATCAGTTTATCCACGGGGATCCCAGTCCATTTGGAGACAACCGAGGCAATCATATCAGGTGTTACCGTTTCTACGGAAGTTTGCAAATGATTTTGCTGTTGAATATTTTGTAGACGTTTTTCCAATTCCGGAATTTCTTTATATTGTAATTCGCCTGCTTTTTCAAATTGACCGCTACGAAGAGCTTGTTCCATCTGAATACGGGCGTTATCCAAGCGCTCACGTAAAGTATTTGATTCATTTAAGCTGCTTTTGCGAGCATTCCATTCCTCGTTTTTTTCGGCGGATTGCTTTTCAAGTTCAGCAATATCGGTTAAGATTTTTTGTAAGCGTTCTTGAGAGGCTTCATCGGTTTCTTTACGCAAAGCTTCACGTTCAATTTTTAGCTGAATCAGACGACGATCGATTTCATCAAGTTCTTCCGGCTTGGAATCAAGTGCCATTTTGAGCTTGCTGGCAGCCTCGTCAACCAAATCAATGGCTTTATCCGGCAAAAAACGATCAGAAATGTAGCGATTGGACATTACTGCCGCTGCTACCAATGCAGAATCGGCAATTCTGACACCATGATGCAGTTCATATTTTTCTTTGATACCGCGTAAGATGGAAACAGTATCTTCCACATCGGTTTCGCCGACATAAACCGGCTGAAAACGACGTGCAAAAGCGGCATCTTTTTCAATGTATTTTTGATACTCTTTTAAGGTGGTTGCTCCAATGCAGTGCAGTTCACCACGTGCCAGTGCCGGTTTCAATAAATTAGAAGCATCCATTGAACCTTCGGCAGCACCGGCACCGACAACCGTATGCATTTCATCTATAAATAAAATTACCTGACCGTTAGCCGATTGCACCTCTTGTAATACTGCTTTTAAGCGTTCTTCAAACTCTCCACGGAATTTGGCACCGGCAATTAATGCCCCCATGTCGAGAGCCATTAGGCGTTTATGAGAAAGTGCATCAGGTACATCGCCGTTGACAATACGTTGGGCTAAGCCCTCTACGATAGCGGTTTTGCCTACTCCCGGTTCGCCGATAAGTATCGGATTGTTTTTGGTACGGCGAGAAAGTACCTGAATAGTGCGGCGGATTTCCTCGTCGCGCCCGATAATAGGATCATTCTTTCCCTGTGCCGCACGCTCGGTTAAATCAACGGCAAAGCGTTTTAAGGCTTCAAAACTATCTTCAGAAGTGGCGGAATCGGCCGTTCGGCCTTGTCGCATACGGTTGATGGCAAGATTGAGTTGCTGCGGGTTAATGCCGTAATTTTTTTGCATTAAAGCAGCTTGCAGCAAGCGTTCGACACTGACATAAGCATCTTTGGCTTTTTGTGCTATCTGCTCCGCTGTGTCCAGCATACGCATAAAATCCTGCGACATGCTGAGCTGTACACCTTGTCCCTCTACACTCGGCAGTTTAGTTAGTTCTTGTTCTATTGCCTTACGCACGGTGTTTAAATCTGCACCGCTTTGCATAATCAAATGAGCCGCCATACCTTCGTCATCATTAAGCATTACTTTGAGCAAATGTGCCGGAAGCAAATAAGGATTATTGCAGCGCACTGCTACTTTTTGGGCTTCTTCGATAAAGGCGCGGCTTCTGTCTGTATATTTTTCCATATTCATTTTTTTGCTCCTTTAACAAATATATAGGGAGCAGATTTCTTATATGCAATCGGTTACTGACAAAAAAAAGGTTAAGATTATTTGTGAAAAGCTTTCTTTTTTTGCTGATGCCAAGCTGCAATTTGGGCGCCTAATTTGGATTGTGTCGGCACTTTGGTCATTTTCGGTGTTTTATCAACCACTTGTAAATCACTGATGCGGCGCTTTTGGTTCATCTTATCCATCTCACGCGCTTTTTGCAATTCAGTTTGTAGCGGAGCAGGTGTTTGTAAGTTTATTTCCTCAGCCGGTTGCAACAGCTCTCTAAGATATTTCCTCAGCTCTTTTAGATTAAGGTGAGGTAAAGTAAGTTTGCCGAATTTATTCTTTTTGCCTTGCCGAAATTCAATAAGTTGTTGTTGTAAATTTATGTTTTCCTGTATGGTTTCTTTATCAAATATAAAACTGCGGAAATCAATTATGGCTTTAATACATGGTTTAAGCATTATTGCAAATGAAAAAGCACGCCCGATATATCCCGTTATGTTGTTGTTCTCGGTTAATAAACGTTGTTGTAACACGTATTTAGTGCGATGTGTCACATTATTATCCATTTTGATTCTGCCATATTTATCAACATTATTTTCGTTCATATGAATTAAGCTATGAAATTCTTTGTTAATTAATACAACATATTTGTTTATTTCCGTAAACGGTTTGCCGGTAACTTTTTCAAAATAGGCAATATTGCTCAAACTAAAATTATGGTGAACATTAAAATCGTCGTTTGCTCTTCCTTCTTTCATATCATTGATTACTTTTTCGGCGGCGATCGCAGCATCAGCAGCTACTTTTTTCTGAATTTTTACATCGCTTTTCTTTTGAGCTACACCGTCATTAATCATCTGCATGGTAAATTTTTGCTGATAATAATTTTGCAATGATTTGCGCAATTCTTTTTCATTGTTTTGTACGAGTTCTTTGAGGTATGCGGTCTTATCTGAAGCTATGGCAGCTCCTTGATTATCGCGAAGAGATTTATTGACCGAAGTCATGGTATTATTTATCAGATAAGCGATATCGGCATAAGTGAGAGTTTCCATTTCTTGCGGTGAAATACCTAAGGCACAGATTTTACTGAACAAATTATTTTCGAATTGCTTAAATTGAGGAACTTGTTTACATATATTCCAAGCTTTGCATTTTTCAAAATCGTAATCTTCTATTTTGTAATTTTTGGCGGTGTAATCAGAAATTTTCTTTCGCATCTCCTCGGAAATATTTTGACTGCCCAGACGTTCTCTGATAAGTATGATTTCTTGTAAAAAAGGAGATAATTGATTTTTAGGCGGATTGATAATCATGCCGTTCCATGCGGCTCGCATAGCTTTGGACTTTGTTTCATCGATATTCCGCAATTCTTGTGACAAACGTTGTGCTTCCGTTATGGTATCAATTAGCTTTTTTTTATCCGGCTTGCTCATGAAGTCGTTTATTTTATTTTGTAATACGGCACTTTCCTCAGGGCTATATTCATTGAGATTATTACATAAATCCAAAAATACAGGTAGTTTAGTGTTGTAAAATTCTGCTGGTGTATCGCCTATTAAATCTTGCTTCATCTCGTCCAGATGATTTACAAATTCTGATTCATACGGCGGTTCTTTATACCACACCATTTGCATTCCGTTGCTGTCTAAAAAGTTGCAAAAATCTTGAGTGCTGTTATATAAAGAAGCATCAGGATCTTTGTTTGTTTGCAAAACATTTTCAATATTATGAATAAAACCGTTGCGGAATGTGCGTGATTTTTCTTCGGTAGTCCGAAAATCATGAACTTCTTTGCCTTGAGTTTTACGGGCAATAAAAAATTGCATTTTACGAATAAAGTTAATCGAAGTAAGTAAATTTTTACTTAAATCATTCTTTTTTATCGGTTCGGACGTTTGTTCAAACTTAGCCTCATCGGTTGCATTTTCAATATGCACACGGTTTTTCGACAATTTCGGATAATTATCAGGCTCCTTTGAAGGTGCTTTGTCTTTGAAAGGATGCTCTTGCAAATTATCTGCATCGGGATAGTATTTACTGTCAATAAATAAATCTATTTTATGTAAAAAATCTTCAAGAATCTGCGAATGCTCATCATCAAGCGTAAACGATTGAGGATCAATAATTTCTTGTGTTTCGGAGTTTCTGGTATTTATTTGGATGCAATCATCATTTATTTGATAGTTTAACGTATTTGCATCCTCTCGAATTGAAAATTCGTTTTCCATAAAGTACGGAAACATATTGCAAATTTGTTGCCGCATTTGCGGAATGGTCTCATCTTCCGGATATTGTCTTTGCCACTGCAATAAATCGCGGTAAATCGAGTTTAAGGCATATACATAGGAGATTTTCCGAGTCGGCTTATCCGATTCGTTATAACTGGTGCCGCCGTTGAGCGAAGCGTTATTGTGCTGAGCTTCTTTCAAAACGTTCAGATAATTGTGCATGGCCGGCGTGCAAGCCAATTGTATTCCTGCTTGCAGCAAATTATTTATTGTCTGATATCTGGTTTTTACAGCCATGTCATGCTCCTTAATTTGGTTCAGTATAGCAGATTAATTTCACAATGTCTATAGTTTTGTCAAAAAAATAACTCCCGAATAAACGGGAGTTAAGGAGGTATTTGAAAAACTTGTGATTATTCAGCGGCACAGGTGCAAGCCTGAAATTCAGAATCCAAATGCTGTGTCGCCTTTTCTTCAACAAAACATTTACGAGAATAGTATTCTGACTTTTTTCCTTTATTAAATTCCGAAACAGGACGATGATACCCCATAACTCTGGTCCATACTTCACACGGTTGTCTTTCGGCATCGGTCAAAGCAATATCATTGAAATTGATAACAGTCATTTTATATTCTCCTTAAAAAGTGTTGGTGTTGTTTTGTTAATCTGTTATATACTATATATAGTGTTAATAAAAAGTAAATAAACAATATATAGTATTTAATATTTATGTGTATGAACGCAAAATAATACTAAGATTCATATAGTTAACCGTAAAAAAAATTATACATTTTTATTAAATCGGATTTTATTTGCTTTGCGGAATGGCAAATATATAAAAATATATTCAACAAATTTTTTTATCTTATCTACGCGCACTATTTAATAAAGAAGGAGCCTGATCTCAAAAAAAGATCAAGCTCCTTCTTTGACTTAAAACAACGGTCATTATCCAAAGTTTTCGAGATAATTGATAATTGAATTATAATATGACGCATTTTGCGGTTCTTCCGCCAACAATTCACGTGCACGCTGCAAGCTGATTTTTGAGCGATGAATAATATGGCGTGTTGAGATTTTACACACATTATTGGCCACATCAACCACACCATCATCTAAAAAATAGGTGTCGGCAATTGAATTATCCTCGTTTAAAATATGCATGGCACCGTCGTGCAAAATTAACGAAGTCGGGGCACGATCTTCAATAATCGTCAAATCTGTCTTGCCGTATGGCAAAACTACACGATATACTTTTCGTATCAATGCTGTTTTTTCCGGCGTAAATATTTTGAGCGTTATATTTTCGGCCATTTTTATTTCTCTTTCATACTTTCGGCTTTGGCAATTGCTTCTTCAATTGTTCCTACCATGTAGAATGCAGCTTCCGGTAAGTCGTCGTACAAACCGTCTAAAATACCCTTAAAGCCTTTAATCGTATCTTCGAGATTTACATAAACACCTTTGAGACCGGTAAATACTTCCGCTACATGGAACGGTTGCGACAGAAAACGCTGAATTTTACGAGCGCGTGATACCACTTGACGGTCTTCTTCTGACAATTCGTCCATACCTAAAATAGCAATAATATCTTGCAATGAATTGTATTTTTGCAAAATTTCCTGTACGCGGCGCGCTGTTTCATAGTGTTCTTTGCCGGCAATTTCCGGATTCAATGCGCGACTGGTGGAATCAAGAGGATCAACCGCCGGATAAATACCAAGCTCGGCAATTTTTCGCGACAGCACTGTGGTGGCATCCAAGTGCGCAAACGTGGTGGCCGGAGCCGGATCGGTTAAGTCGTCGGCCGGAACGTATACCGCTTGCACCGAAGTAATGGATCCGTCTTTGGTGGAAGTAATACGCTCTTGCATCGCGCCCATATCCGTACCCAATGTCGGTTGATAACCCACGGCGGACGGAATACGGCCGAGCAATGCGGAAACTTCGGAACCGGCTTGCGTAAAGCGGAAAATGTTATCAATAAACAGCAACACATCCTGATGTTCCTGATCGCGGAAATATTCGGCCTCGGTCAGTCCGGTTAAAGCTACACGGGCACGTGCTCCAGGAGGTTCGTTCATTTGTCCGTATACCAAAACGGTTTTGGACTTGTCTCCCTTTAGGTCGATAACGCCGGACTCAATCATTTCGTGATACAAGTCGTTACCTTCACGGGTACGTTCGCCTACGCCGGTGAATACCGAGTAGCCGCCATGTCCTTTGGCTATGTTGTTAATCAGCTCCATAATCAATACGGTTTTGCCCACACCGGCACCGCCGAACAAACCGATTTTACCGCCTTTACTGTATGGTTCCAACAAATCAATAACCTTAATACCGGTAACCAAAATTTCTTCTTTGGTGGATTGGTCGGTAAAGGAAGGTGCATCACGGTGAATAGGGGAAAATTTTTGTGATTTAACTGGACCGCGTTCGTCAACCGGTTCGCCTAAAACATTGACAATGCGACCAAGCAGCTCCGGCCCAACCGGAACTTTAATCGGCTCTCCCGTATTGATAACTTCCAGACCGCGAACCAAACCGTCGGTGGAATCAAGCGCAATACAGCGCACCACACCTCCGCCCAAATGCTGTTCTACCTCCAGAACTAAACGCTTGCCGTTGTTGTTGCATTCAAGAGCGGTTAAAATATTCGGCAAATTATTTTCATCTTCAAATTTAACATCAACTACCGCACCCAATACCTGATGAATGCGGCCGATTGTATGTTTGTTTGCATCATTTGTCATCACTTTCTCCTATTATATTAAATCGCTTCGGCACCGGCGATAATTTCTATCAGCTCGGTCGTGATTGCCGATTGTCGTAAACTGTTATATTTTAAGGTCAATTCGCTAATCATATTTTTGGCATTACGGGTGGCACTGTCCATTGAAGTCATACGAGCACCGTGTTCCGAAGCCGCAGAATTGACAATGATTTTGAATATATCATCTTCAAACAGAATCGGCACAATATTTTCCAGCACCGTAAGTTTATCCGGCAAATATTCATAAAATGCGTTACCGGAACGGTTAACCATTTTTAATTCTTCTTCGTTTAAATGTTCGGTATTTAAATCCATGGGGCAAACCTGCTCGCATACAAAAGTACGGCTGATGGCAGATGAAAAACGCGCAAACACAAATTCGCACACGTCAAATTCTTTGTTTTTGAATTGATTTAAAATTTCAAATTCCATAGCCTTAGCCTGTTCCGGATAACTTAATGATTTAAGCCTCTCTCCGGCTAATTTGATGACAATATCGCTGTCAGCAAAGTTGCGATGCAAAGTGTCATAGGCTTTTTTGCCGATGCAAACTACGCTTACTTCTTTGCCTTTTTTCAGCAATTCTCGGATGCGATGTGTCGCTTTTTTGGAAATATTACTGTTATAAGCACCGCACAAACCGCGATCTGAGGACATAACGCACAATTTGTAGCGTTTCGGATTCACGGTCTGACGTAGCATCAGCGGACGAATATATTTAACACCCTTGGTCTTTTCCTCGTTTTCTATCTCGGTCATTACGCGTAAAGCCGAATGGCGCAGGTTTTCGGAATAACCTTGGTTTTTATCTACCAAAATTTGCACGCGGCGCAAACGCGAGGCTGCCACCATCTTCATCGCCGAAGTGATCTTTTGCGTCGATTTAATGGCTTCAATTCTGGTTCGTAATTCTTTTAAACCGGCCATTTATGCTGCCTTCTCCAAAGATTGCAAATATTTTTCAGTAAATTTGGTGTAAAATTCTGCCAAACTCTTTTCCAATTCCGGTGAAATTATGCGTTTTTCAACAATTTCCTCCAGATATTCCGGATGAGTCTCCCGCATATTATCCAATGCCGCTTTTTCATAATCTTTGACATTTTCTACTTTAATTTTGGTCAGATAACCGCGGACACCTGCAAAAATCGACACCACCTCTTCCTCGGTAGCCATCGGTTGATGCACCGGTTGTTTTAAAAGTTCGGTTAATTTCGAACCTTTATCCAGTAAAGCGCGAGTGGATTTATCCAAGTCAGAAGAGAATTGTGCAAATGCCGCCATTTCACGATATTGCGCCAAATCCAGTTTCATTGAACCGGAAACTTGTTTCATAGCTTTAATTTGAGCTGCTGAACCAACACGGGACACGGAAATACCTACGTTAACCGCAGGGCGGATACCTTGGTAGAATAATGATGTTTCCAAGAAAATCTGTCCGTCGGTAATCGAAATTACGTTAGTCGGAATATAAGCAGAAACATCGCCGGCCTGTGTTTCAATCACCGGCATTGCCGTTAGTGAGCCTGAGCCGTAGTTCGGATTCATTTTGGCTGCGCGTTCAAGCAAGCGAGAGTGCAAGTAGAATACATCACCCGGATAAGCTTCACGTCCAGGAGGACGGCGAATCAGTAAAGACATTTGACGGTAAGCTGCGGCCTGCTTGGAGAGGTCGTCATAAAAAATTACCGCATGCATGCCGTTGTCGCGGAAATATTCGCCCATGGCAGTGCCCGCATACGGTGCCAAATACTGCAACGGAGCCGCTTCTGAGGCCGTGGCCGCAACCACAATTGTGTAATCCATAGCACCGTAGTCACGCAAAGTTTTCACCACTTGTGCCACCGATGAGCGTTTTTGCCCAACGGCCACATAAATGCAGAACAACTTTTCACTGTCATTCTTAGCAGCTTCATTGGTACGTTTTTGGTTGATAATTGTATCGATAATGATTGATGTTTTACCGGTTTGACGGTCTCCGATAATAAGTTCACGTTGACCGCGGCCGATAGGAATCAGCGAGTCAATAACCTTCAGACCTGTCTGTACCGGTTCATGTACACCTTTCCTCGGAATAATTCCCGGAGCCTTAATTTCGGCATTGCTGAACTTTTCAGCCTTAATTTCACCCAAGCCGTCAATCGGGTTACCCAAAGCATCAACTACGCGGCCGAGCAAGCCCTTACCGACAGGTACACTTACGATTTTATCGGTGCGTTTAACAATATCGCCTTCCTTGATTTCGGCATCGGAACCGAACAATACAACGCTGACACTATCTTCTTCTAAGTTCAGAGCCATACCTTTGGTACCATTGGAAAATTCGACCATTTCGTTGAGCTGAACGTTATCCAAGCCGTAAACACGGGCAATACCGTCGCCGACTGACAATACGCGACCGACTTCGGTCATATCCGACGATAAATCAAAATCAGCGATTTTTTCTTTTAAAATTGATGATATTTCATCTGCTTGTACAGACATCTATTTTGTCCCTTTCATAAGCTGTTCCAAAGCATCGAGTTTATGCTTTATCGAATTATCAATAAAATGTGTTCCGTATTTCAAAACCAAACCGCCGATAATTTGCGGATTGATGACATACCGCAACAAAATGTCACGCTTGAAAATGGCGGATAATTTGGTTTTGAGTAAACTTTCCTGTTGTTTGCTGAGCGGAATTACGGTAGTTACTTCCACTTCGGCAATATTATTTTTCTGCTGATACAATAAAATAAACTGTTCCAACGTCGGTAACAAAACCTTAAAGTCATTATTTTCCGCCAACAATTTAAGCGTATTCAGCATTGCCGAACAAAATCCGCATTTTTTGGCGATTATATCGAGCAATTCGTTTTTTTGTTCCGGTTTTAACATCGGATTGTCAAGAATATCAAGGCCGCTGTTTTCATCTTCCGCCAACTCTTTAAGCTGTTGAGTATTGCGGTACAATTCCTCTGTTTGTGAGGTTTTTAGCGCGCCTTCATACATTGCTCCGGCATACATCATTGCCGTTTTTATATTAGAAATTTTCTTCACTTTATTTCTACCTGTTATAACATTCAATGCCACAAATATAAACAATTCATATTTTAATGGCAAGAGGCAGAACGAACAATCAACAAGATTTTATTTATGCCGCACAAAGATATTTTTTGTGGCTTGACGAATGATTAAAAATGTGTTAACCTAAAGGTGTTGTTAAGAATTATTATGGCCTAAGGATTTATTTATCTTATGTATTCAAAGGCTCTTAATATACCCTTCGGGGACAACTTTGTGTATAGCCTGACAAACTGTACATTATTATTCCATTAAAACAAGGATTGTCCCCCTATGCTTAGCGATGAGTTCATACTTTATGAGTGTGATTGTCGGAGGGGTAAAAAGTTTTGGTTTGTAGGATTTTGTGTTGACTTTAAGCGGTTGATACGAATGAATGCAAACACCTTGACGGAGAGCAGAAAATATTTGTGCCGACGGTTGATACATACAGAAATAAAGGGATATTGCTCAATTTAAATCCCCGCATCTTTCGATAGATTGGTGTTGACTTTTTTGTCCCTGTTGTAAACCCGACGATTATCACAAAGAAAATATGCTTACCGTTAAGTTCCAAATCTCGTCAAAGATTATGGAAAATATGAACAACAAGAGCAATATCCAGTTCGTTAACTGCTGCAAGCACGACATAACCCTTAATGACGGTCGTGTATTTAAGCCCAGCGGGGCTATTGCAGAAGTTTCAATGGAAACTTCTGAACCTGTGGACGGCATTGCCATCCAGAGCTTCGGAAAGATAACTGGGCTTCCTGAGCCTAAGGAAAACACCTTCTACATTTGCTCAGCCCTTGTGGCGGAGAGAGCAGCTGTGGAGGGACGAAACGACGTGGTCTCACCTGCCACGCGCCATCCGTTGGCCGTGCGCAATGAGAAACAACAAGTTGTTTCCGTTCCGTTTTTCCTTAGGATTGCCTAAGAAAAACAGCGCCTACTCGAGAGAGTAGACGCTGTTTTTCTTTAATTAAGCCTTCTTTTTTATGGTATTTATTTTAGTTTGTTCCAACCGGATTTTTTGGGTTGCTGCGGCTGTGTATCTGTCTGAGTGCCAGTTCCCCATTTTTTGCGCGGAGTGTCGGTTGGTGCATTCAGACGGATGATTTCTTTTTGCGCCTGATTTTGCGGTTGTCCGTTGGCAACCATTTGTCCGAGCAAAGCCGGAGAATAGAACTTTTCTTCCAATTTGGAGTAAGCGTTTATAATTTGTTCAACTACAACACTTCCCGGAGCCGCATTCAGAATAACTATATTGCGATCATGGAATACAGTAAGCGAAGGGCAAGGATATGAAAGCAATACATCAGTATGGTCCAAACCGTAAATATAGCGCAGCATAATACGCGGAGTTATGTTGCAATTGGCAACGCTGTCAGAATAGATAATGCTGTTTTGAAATAAATTATCTTTAATCAGTTTCCGACCTTCGGCGGAAAGTTCGCCGCAAGCTCCTCTGACTGCTAAACCGTCAATTAAATATCCGTCGTAGCCGTTAGCTGCTTCATCGACGGTATAACAATGAACTTTTTCCGCTTTGTTAATGTTACGAGCCGCTGCCAGCGGTATTTTGCGGATCAGAAAATCAGCTAAAGTTTCGCGAGAAGTAATTGTCTGCGGAATATCTAGGGCTTCTTCGCCCAAAAAATCAGCATCAGTACTCAGCAAATCTTCTTCTTGCGCGTTGGCACAAATAAAAGGTAAAATGCAGCATAATACTGCGGTAAAATATAATTTTTTCATGGCATTATCCTTATACTGAAATTCAGCTTACAGCTATAATAGTAAAATTCCCGTAAATTTAAACCAAAAATATTACTTTTTTAAGACTTATTTTAGATATTTGAGTTAAAATCAAATAAAATATTAAGGAGACTATGAGTATGTTTGCATTGTTGGATTTAGGACTTTCGGTTGAAATCCGAATGTTGTTTGCGTTTATGTTAGCGTTAGTATTTAGTTTGGCTTGCGGCGCACCTATGATAGATTTTTTACATACTAAGCAAAAGAAAGGACAGCCGATTCGTAAAGACGGTCCTCAGAGCCATTTACAAACCAAAAAAGGCACTCCGACTATGGGAGGATTGCTGATTTTGGGGACAGCAATTCTTTCAATTTTGCTATTTGCTAATGTATCATATCACTTTGTGTGGGTGAGCTTATTGGTGTTGGTTGTTTATGGTGCAACCGGCTTTGTCGATGATTATTGGAAAGTTAAGCGTCAGAGTTCAAATGCTATGACTGCCGGTATGAAACTGTTCTTTCAATTTTTAACTGCAGCTATCGCAGCTTGCATAATTACTGCAGCGACTCCGCAAAGTGTCAATACAGTGCTGCATTTTCCGTTCTTCGGATTTATATTGAAACTCTCATGGTTATATGTGCCGTTTGCAGTTATTGTTATGTCGGGCACCTCTAACGGAGTTAATTTAAGCGATGGTTTAGATGGTTTGGCTTCCGGTTTATTGATTATCGCTTTTACTTTTTTTATGGCAGTGGCTTATTTATGCGGACAACCGAATGCTGCCGAGTTTCATCTGTTGTATGTTCCGCGTTGCACAGAGATAGCAGTTGTGTGCGCAGCTTTGGTAGGTGCGTGTCTGGGATTTTTGTACTTTAATAAACCAAAAGCACGCGTATTTATGGGGGATACCGGTTCGCTTGCCTTAGGCGCAATTTTAGGCGCGATTGCGGTCATGACTAAGAGCGAGATTTTGTTGGCAATTGTCGGCGGGGTTTTTGTAATGGAGACTATATCGGTAATGATTCAGGTTGCTTATTTCAAAAAAACCGGTAAACGATTTTTTAGAATGGCTCCGATACATCATCATTTTGAACAATTGGGGTGGAGTGAGAAAAAAATTGTTTTCAGCTTTTGGATGGCCGCTTTGGCATTGGCATTGTGCGGTGTTTGTACTTTAGTTTAGGAGACTGAATATGGTCAGCTTTTCACGCAGAAGTCATAATGTGTTTTCAAAATGGTTGTGGACGATAGATAAAGTTATTCTGTTTGTATCGCTGGCATTGCTGAGTATAGGAATTATTCTGAATGTAACGGCCAGTCCGGCAGTGGCACGCACTATTCATGTTGATGATTTTTGGTTTGTACGCAAGCAGGTATGCTATGTGCTGGCTTCAGTGGCTGTAATATTTGTTTTATCTATGTTTAAGCTGCGAACTATACGGCAAATTTCTTTGATTGGATTTGTAATTGTCGGAGGATTGCTGGTGCTGACGTTATTTTTTGGTTTTGAGACAAAGGGGGCAAGGCGCTGGATCAGTTTGTGCGGATTTTCCATGCAGGCTTCGGAGTTTATGAAGCCGATATTTATTATTGTTACGGCGTGGTTGTTAGATTGCGGCAAAAAATATGATTATTTCCCGGGAATGTGGGTGTCTATATTGTTGTTTGGTGCAGTGGCAGGATTATTACTGCTGCAGCCTGATGTGGGAATGACATTATTGATTACTGCAGTTTTTGGATTGCAGCTATTTTTGGCAGGTTTGCCGATGTTGATTGTGGGAATAGGTGTTGCCGGCGGTATTGTCGGTTTGGTGGTGCTTTATTTTACGTTTCCGCACTTCCATGCTCGTGTAGATCAATTTTTGTACGGCAGCGATGAAGCAAGCTACCAAATAAATAAAGCTATGCAGGCGTTCCAAAATGGTAATTTAATCGGTAAAGGACCGGGAGAAGGAACGGTTAAGCTCAATATTCCGGATGCACATACCGATTTTGTATTTGCCGTAGCGGGAGAAGAATACGGCGTGTGGCTGTGCATTGTTATTATCATCTTGTTTGCCGTTATAATTATCAGAACACTACGCAGTGCACTAAAAGAGACTAATTTGTTTGTAATGTATGCCGAAGTAGGACTGGCAGCTTCAATCGGTTTACAGGCTTTTGTAAATATGGCATCATCATTGCATATAATTCCGACCAAAGGTATGACATTACCGTTTATTTCTTACGGCGGATCTTCGCTTTTGGCAAGTGCAATAGAAGTGGGAATGCTGCTGGCAATAACAAGGCAGAATACAGCTTCAGAAGATAAGGATTTATATTGATGAATACATCTGCTAATATATATAATTTGCCTAAAGTGCGCGGTGTTTACAAATTTGCGGAACCACTGAAAAATTACACATGGCTCAATGTCGGTGGACCGGCCGAAGTTATGTATTTCCCTGAAGATGAAGAAGATTTAAGAAGTTTTCTGCGGCAAAAAAGTGAGGATTTGCCGGTATTTATAATCGGCGGAGGTTCAAATTTATTGGTTCGGGATGGCGGTATATCTGGGGTTGTAATTAAGCTCGGAAACAAAAATTTCGCCAGGCAGCGGATAGAAAATAATACGCTATATTGCGGTGCTGGAAGTGTGAATTTTATATTGAAAAAAATGATTGAAAAGAACGGATTGGGTGGGTTGGAATTTTTGTGTTCAATACCGGGAACAATAGGCGGTGCTGTGCGAGGTAATGCCGGATGTTTCGGTTCGGATATGGCAACTGTTTTAACTGCGGTAAGAGTGATGTTGCCAAGCGGTGAGGTGCGCAATTTAAACAATGAAGAATGCGGTTTTTCATATCGGCACAGTGATATTCCGGCAGATTGGATTATATTGGAAGTAGGGCTTAAATTTGCGTATGAAAGAAGTGAAGAAGTGGCGGCCAAAATAGCGCAAAATGCAGAATATCGACGCACGCATCAACCGCAAGGTATTCGCACCGCAGGTTCTACATTTAAGAATCCGGAGGGATATGCCGCGTGGAAACTGATTAAGCAGTGCGGCGGCGATAAAATGGTATACGGCGGAGCCAGAATGTCAGAACAACATTGCAATTTTTTGCATAATGACGGAACGGCAACGGCAGCCGATATTGAAAAACTATGCCATGCTATTGAGCAGGAAGCGGCTGCGAAATGCGAGGTTCCGTTGGAGTTGGAAATTAAAATAGTCGGTCAGGAGTAGGTTTATGACAGCGGACAATAAAGTTTATGAAAGTGTTATATGGCCTTACCGATTAGTGGGTAATTTATTGCTGTTGGGAGTAATTTGGTTACTGACTTTCGGGGTAATTACCGTGCGGCATAATTTAGTGGGTAAACAGATAGATTCACTGCTCAATAATCTGTACAGTAAAACCGCAACAGTAGGATGGGGATTGAATGATATTACAATAGAAGGACGGCGGAAAACCTCAAAAGAAGATGTGCTGAATGCTATCGGCTTAAAACGCGGTGATAATATTTTGGAAATAGATTTGCAGGATGTATGCAATCAGGTGCAGACACTGCCTTGGGTGAAGAAAGCTGTTGTTTCCCGCAGATATTTTCCGAATGTATTGCATATAAGCATCAAGGAAAAAAATGTGAAATCAATTTGGCAGTATCAGAATGAATTCTATCCGATTGATGAGGACGGCGAAATTATTGCAACTGAGTTTGTTCCGGAAAAAAATCTGTTGTTGATTGTCGGAGAGGGGGCTCCTGATCACTTTAATTCTTTGCTGCGTGTTGTCGAAAAAGATAAGGATTTGTTCAGTAGGCTTAAAGCTGCTAATTTTATTTCAAATCGTCGCTGGAATCTGGTGTTTGATGATATAGAAAACGGTGTAACCGTAAAAATGCCTGAAGATGATTTTGAAGATGCATGGAAAAAATTAGTGAAATTAGATAAAACCCGCGGAATTCTTAAACGTAAATTAACCTTCGTTGATTTAAGATTAAAAAACAAAGTCGTGGTGCGTTTGGATACTTCCGACGAGCATACGGACTGAATAAAGCGCTTTAAACATTTAGTATAAGGGTTAGAACATTGAATCATCCGACGATTGCCGCGTTAGATATCGGCTCATCTAAAGTTTGTTGCATTATTGCACATGTTAATAAAGATAAAAAAATTAAAATAACCGGATATGGCTATAACGCGTCGTCAGGGATTAAAAACGGCGTGATCACAGATATTAATCAGGCAACTATTTCTGTTTGCAATGCAGTGGAATCTGCCGAACAAAAGGCAAATGAACGAATTAACAGCGTTATTTTGAATGTTTCCGGAGATAAAACTGTTGCTTATAACCGCAGTTCTTCCATCAGCCTCAAACGGAATCGACCGATCGGCGAAGCTGACCTTAATAAGGTTATGGAGAAAGGATTGACCAAAATCAATGTGGGCAATAATGAACTGATACATTGCTTGCTGACAAATTATAAAATTGACGGAGGTGAAGATGTTAAGGATCCGCGCAATATTTACGGAGAAGAATTGTCGGTTAACATCATGCTCGGTATGTTTCCGAGCTTGTCATATCGCAATCTAGCATCTGTAGTTGAAGCAGCACGCTTGGGAATCGATACCAAAGTTTTGACGGCATACGCGTCAGGTTTGGCTTGTTTAGTGGAAGATGAGCGTGAGTATGGTGCAACAATTATTGATATCGGCGGTGGTACAACAAGTATTGCAACGTTTAAGGGGGGATTCCCGATAGCTTTTTCAACAATACCTGTGGGAGGTATTAATATTACTCGCGATATTGCGCTTGGCTTGACAACCTCGTTTGAGCATGCCGAAGATTTGAAGATCAGAAGCGGGTGTGCTTTCAATGTAGGACATGATGAGCGCGAAATTATCAATGTTTATCCGCTAGGCGAAGAAGATGACAGTTCTATCAGACAGATGAAACGTGCAGACTTAAATCGCATTATTGCACCGCGGGTAGAAGAAATGTTTGAATTGGTGGCGCATAAACTTGACGCACACGGTTTGCATAACAGACAGAATCATAGAGTTGTTTTAACCGGCGGATGTAGCCAATTGGTGGGAATCCGTGAGGTGGCAAATATGATTTTGGATAAGCAAGTGCGCTTGGGTGGACCGCGTAATTTGCAAGGAATTCCGGAACAATTGAATAATAATCCGATTTTTTCTACAGCACTTGGTATGCTGCTGTTTGAAATAAATAATATAGAACGCAAGCCGAAGAAGGTTATAAGTCATGTAGCAGGAGAGGGAAGTCGTTTTTCTAAAATATTTAATTGGATTCGGCAAAATTCGTAAAAATAGTAACCAAAACTTAATTTATTTGCGTTAAATTCAATGCAGTAAGTAGTGTCAACCAGAATAAAAGTAATGGGAGAGTGAATAAATGTCTATAAATTTGGGAGTGGCAGATACCACAGTTTCGTACTTAAAGCCGCGTATTGCCGTTGTCGGAGTGGGCGGCGGCGGCGGTAATGCTGTAAATAATATGATTGCACAGAATCTCGAAGGTGTCGATTTTATTGTGGCAAATACGGATGCACAGGCGTTGGCTCATTCTTCCGCAAGCAAAAAAATACAGCTTGGTCTGGAAATTACTCAAGGTTTGGGTGCAGGAGCCCGTCCTGAGATAGGCAAAATGGCAGCAGAAGAAGCTAAAGATAAAATAGCCGAATCTCTAGAGGGGGTTAATATGGTGTTTATTACTGCCGGAATGGGGGGCGGTACAGGTTCCGGAGCAGCACCTGTGGTTGCGCATATTGCTAAAGAAAAAGGAATTTTAACAGTGGGTGTTGTTACCAAGCCGTTTAGTTTCGAAGGCAAAAAACGTATGGAAATTGCTGATCGCTCGTTAGAGAATTTTATTCAGGAAGTTGACAGTATTATAGTTATTCCAAACCAGAATTTGTTCAATATAGCCAATGAAAACACTACGCTGTCGGAAGCATTTAAAATGGCAGATAACGTTTTGTATTCTGGTGTTCGTTCCATTACCGACCTTATGATGATGCCGGGACTGATAAATTTGGATTTTGCCGATGTCAAAAATATTATGGAAGATAAAGGCAAAGCAATTATGGGAACAGGTGAGGCTGAAGGTAAGGGACGTGCCAGAGAGGCTGCGCATCAGGCACTTTCAAATCCGCTTTTGGATGATTGCTCTTTGCAAGGAGCCAAAGGTGTATTGATTAATATTACCGGAAGTCAAGATATAACTTTGCCGGAGCTTGATGAAGCGGCAAACATTATTAAAGAAGAAGTCGGAGATGATGCTAACATTATTTTCGGTTCAAGCTATGATGATAATTTGTCCGGTAAAATCCGTGTCTCTATTGTTGTTACCGGAATTAATGACGGTATGCCGCGTATTGCCGAACATAAGCAGGCGGCAGAAGAACCTTCGCTGATTGACCAAAGTTATGATGATAACTCGTATGTTCCTACGGTGGAAGAGCCAAAAACTGAATTTGCGCCGATTTCGCTTGACCCTCAAAATATATCTTTTACGACGCAGGATGAGATCGAAAATCCGACAATAAGTTTTTCGGAAAATATTGATGATGATGTTGTTGAATTAACACCTCAGGATAGCGCCGAACAAATGGCTCTCGATAACGATTTTGCGTCATTGGATAAATCGGAAGAATTGCCGGAAGTACCGCAAGCATCGGCACTGTTTAATGCCATTATGAACGGTGATAATAAAGAAGAAGAACATGAAAAGGCCGATTTGGAATTGAATGCTGTTGCTCCTAGTGATGATTTTTTCTCTTCCAGAATGACAGTTGAAGATTTACCTTCACAGGAAGAACCGATTTTGTTTTCCAATAATGATGTCAGCATGTTCAAGGAAACTCCTGCGGCAACTGCCGAGCCGGAAGAGGCACCTGTATTTGAAGAAGAAAGTCGTCCTAACTTCATCGAGCGTGTAATCGGTATTTCTCGTGCCCGCCGTAAAAGTCATGAGGAACAGGAAAATCACGATACAGGAAAATATTTTGAAGAACAAAAAAATGGTACGGACAGAGAATTTGATTTATCCGGTGATGATTTGGATATTCCGTCCTTTCTGCGCCGCAAGTAGTATACAAATAATGTAATAAAGAGCCTGTCTTTGAACAGGCTCTTTATTTTGGTTGATATTTATTAATGATATCTATGGTATGTTTAATATGCTCTTTGGTAGAGGCGGATATACCTGATTTTGCAGAAATACAAGAATCCAACGCGGAAATTATCTTTGGTGCAATTTCTGTTTCGTTTTGGGCAATTTTTTGCAAATAGTATAATGCGGAGGAAATTATTTCCGGTTCAGATGAGTAAAGTTGCTTGATTATTTCTGTATATGGTGACTCTGTTGAATAATCGGCGCATTGTGTAGCGGTAATATAGGCGTTTTGCAAATCGATGGCTTTGCCAGCCGGGATATTGTTGTCAGATTTTGATTTGGTACGTATAAATAAGCCAATAAAGCTTTCAAATAGTGATTTTTGTTTCATAAAATACCTCCTATTGCTAATATAGTAAACAAAATAAAAAAGTGCAGTAAATTTTTGCCGTATTAAACAGGTTTGTTGATTTTGGGATTAAATATGCTGTTTAAGCATGGTGTAAAAATAAAAAATCATTATTTTGCATTTTAGGTATTGACAATGTGGTAAAAATATATTATCTAGCAGATAATTCATCGCGGGGTAGAGCAGTCTGGTAGCTCGTCAGGCTCATAACCTGAAGGTCGTCGGTTCAAATCCTTCCCCCGCAACCACTTGTAAAGGGAACAACTTTTTAGACTACCTTTTTGGTACTCTTGAAAAGTTGTTTCTTTTTCATTATCAGTTATTTATAATCTCTTTCAAGGTATTTAATTTTTCCCTTTCTTTCTCTAATATTGTTTGTTCTTGGTAATATATTTGTTCATACCGTGCCGGTGTCATATTTTTAAGTTTACGATGCGGGCGGTAATTATTAAAAAAGTCAATGTATTCATTAACTGCCTGTTCTACTTGTGCTTTTGAAGTGTATAAATTGTAGGATAATTCTTCCCGTTTCATAATACTATTAAACGATTCGGCAACCGCATTATCAAGTGGAGAACCAGGAAATGAGTAAGATTGTTTTACATTCAAATCTCTCAAATATTTTCTGAATACATAAGATGTATATTGACAACCTTGATCACTATGAAGAGTTAAATTTTCCGGATTATTTCTATCCGCATAAGCTTTGGCAAAAGCGCTTTTTACCAATTCTATATTCTGAATTTCGGAAACAGAAGCACCAATAACTTTACGAGAAAATAAGTCTATTATGGTGCATATGTAGCATGGTGTATTGTTTTTCGATGTCGGAACCTGTGTAATATCACTTACCCAATATTGATTTGGATGTTCTTGTGTAAAATGCCTTTTTAATTTATTTTTACGATATTTATTCATTGGACACCACAAAGCTCTCAACTTTTTTTGCTTACAAACAAGATTTTGTTCTCTCATTATTCTGAGAATATGTTTTTTAGAGGCTTCAATTCCCTGATTATCCAACATTACTTTAATTTTATCAGCGCCAAAACGTTCTTTACTGTCATAAAAATATTTTTTTACAAGTGGCGTTAATATTTCGTCTTGTATTTGATACGTTGTCTTTTCCGGTCTGTATTTATTACGGTGATAATATGTTCCGTGCGATAAATTTAAAGTTCGGCATATTGCATAGATAGAAAATTTATTTTTTAATTTTTCTATTGCTTCAATTTTGTCTTTCACAGAAGATTTCGTGGAACATCCGCTCTCCCGAAAAATTTGATTTTCTTCTCTTAAAGTACGTAATTCACGTTTTATCAGATTAATATCCCAAGCCGAATATTTTTTTGTATGCGTAACAAGCTCTTTTACTTCATCAAAAGTTTTAAGCCAATGATATAAAGTTGATTTAGCTATTCCATATTTAATTTGAATGTCTTTAGGAGATTGATATTTTTTATATTCAGCAACAATTTTATATTTTTGTTCTATCGAATACCTCTTCATACAAACCTCTATGATAAAATAATGCTCATATAGCTTTAATTAGATCATTAAAAAATGAAATGCAATTATCCATAATTAATTTTTAGCAAATAATAATACCTTCTCTTGCGTTTTCGGGTATTACCACCTAACTAAAATAATATAAATCTTATTTTAGAAAAGGAGCAGAAATGGATTACAAAGAGATAATACCGTTTAAGACATTGCGCAAATTTGACGCAATGTGCCTGCATAATGCGTATTTGCACGAAAATAAAGAATTAAGACAACAGATTTTATCTTGGGCGGCGGATATGCTGAAAGAAGCAATGGCAGAATGGAGTGAAAGACGTAATGATACCATAGAATCTGTTATAGAATGTCACACGCGTTCGGAAGCCAAACGAAAATCAGACATTAAAGACCAAAAGTATGCGCCATTTCGGGAATATCTTAAAAAAGTTCAACGAGAACAGTTTGATATTGCTTTGCAAAACGGTAGTAAATTAACTGCAAACAGTTTTGTAGAGTGTTTTTTAGCAAATAAAGCAAACGAAATGCAAATTCCTTATGTGGAACAGAATCAAAAAAACAAATTAAGACAGTTGGCACAACAAAATAATCGCGAATTTAAAAAGCTTTTGCATGATAAAGCTTAATTTCCGCATGATGTAGGGCATATACAAGCCGTTTTATTTCTGCTAGAGTTTTAATCTGAATAGTAATTTAAACTTTTAATTAGGAGGATAACATGCCAATACAATTATTACCAACAGCAATAAATTTTTTAGGAAAACAAGCTATAAAGCAAGGAATGAAAAAAGCCTATTCTGCAGCCACTGATGAAGATACCGGAATAAAAAAACTGAATAAGGGTGAAGATGAAACAATAGAGCTCTTAAAAGAATATCAAAATCCGAACTCACCTATGGCTCAGAATGTCAGCGAAATGGACTTTGTTCATGAAATTTCAGATAGAAATTCACCTTTATATAAAAATGTATCTGATTGGACAAATGCTGATTTAGCTAGAGCTTACGATTCTCCACTTTACAAATACAATAAAAAGTTGCAAGATAAAACAAGAGAATACATACAAACAAAATGGAAATAATGCGAAAGGAGTTATAATGCCTAAGTTCGGAAATAAGTTGATTGATGCCGCAAAATTTGTGTTGGCATTCATTATTATTCCACAACTTACTGTATTAAGCCTTTTTGCCATCATTTATACGCAAATGATTACCCCTGAAGACTTAGCATTTATGCAAAAGTATGAGGAAGGTGCTTATACATATTTTTCCATGATGGCAGAATTGATTTTTTTGATAATATTTATTGCCGGAGGACCGCTAATTAAATATTTCTATAGAAATCGTACGTTGCCTTCTTGGAAATACTACACAATTTTGACGGTTATGTATATTGTTGCTTTTATCATTGGAACTGTTTATACAATAGTAATGTGATTTAAGGTTAAAAAGGATATAAAATGCCCAAATTCGAAAATAAGTTGATTGATGCTATAAAATTTTGGATATACTGGATTATAGTCGTTACATTAACGATAGGGTTATTTCTTGCTCTGATGGGAAATGCTCATTTTGAAGGCGATGACTTGGAATTTTATATAAGAAATAAAGAAACATTAAGATATAACTTTCGTATATTTGCCGTTATATCATTTATGTTAACCTATATCCTAGTTAATCCACTGATAAATCGTTTTTATAAAAATAAAACTTTAAGTTTCGGAAAACGTCTTCTGTGGCAGACATTGATTTATTTTTTGATATTGATAACGATTGTAATATTTTTTATCTTGTTTTGTGCTTAAAATAATTTTAATAGTCAGAGGTTGTTAAAAATATCGCAATTACATACAGGCTAAAATTATTATTAAAAATCAATATTTTAATTAGGTATAAGTTTCCGCTTTTTGTTAGTCGCGCACAACCACATAGAAACGCCCCTTTATGGGGCGTTTTTTAGTGGTTGCAAGGATTTGAACTGACGAAAAAGTCGGCCGGAGGAAAACAAACAAGCCTTGAATGCTTGTTTGTTGAGGAAGGGCGAAGTTCCCCGATAAGCAAGAAAGCGATAGCGTATCGCTGCGAAACGATGGGAACAAGTGACCGAAGATAAAATTTTCTGCTTTAAAAATTAAAAAGCAAATTTTATCAAGACATGCCAAGCGAAAGGCAGACGAGAATATGCCGGTCGGCAAAGCCGATGAGCGCGAAGGAATGAGCAAAGCGAAGACAAAACTTCCCCCGCAACCAATAAAATCAAGGCTTTCACGATTTTGTGAGAGCCTTTAATTTTTATCGGTGCCTCACTGGTGCCTCAAATTTTGGCTGCAAAAAATATCGACTTGAAAAACAATTCGGTGCTATAAAAGTAATCGATTTTCCCTGTTTTACTCACAAATATCAAAATGTTAAAGAATACTCATTCTTTAACATTTTCTCGGAAACCGCGTAAAATAAGCACTTTTGAAAATGAGCAAAATCCAGAAAATAAAAAATGTTAAACTTTGTGCAGATTCGCCACATTGTTTAACATTTTGAGATTTTTTAACATGCTTCATCTGTTAATTTAGAAAATTACTATCCGCTAAAAAGTCAATTGCTATAATTGTTTCATGCGGATAATATAACAGAACAGCTAATTCCATAATTATCAATGGAAGCATAATATATCTTATACAAAGGTAATCATCTTTCGTACACTCAAACCACTTTCGCTTTAGAATGTATCGCAAAAATAGCGGATACCCGATTAAAAAACAAAAATCAAACAAGAACAGAATAGGAAAAAAAGGCGCTATTACATGCAACCTCAAAACAATAAATACATTAAAAAGAATTAATACAAAAAGAGTACAATTTATCATTTTTAGTACCAGTTTCTTTATTATTTTAACGCTTTTTTTTCCATGTTCTGTCCCTTTGTTATGTTTTATTTTCTATGGAGCTTGCAATATTTCATTCGGATAACATATTATAACCACAAAAAGTGCCAATATTTCTAAAAACAATATAGGTAATAATATATATTTTATTTGCAACAATTTATCTTTGCAACATTCAAACCATTTTCTTTTTAATACATATCGTAAAAACAACGGATATCCAACAATGAGAAACAAATCAAATAAAAAAAGAATAGGAAAAAGAGGTACAATGAAGTGTAATTCGTAGAATTCTATACTAAATAATACAATAACGAATATAATAGCATAACTGATAAACTCTATGAGTTTTGTTCTTATTCCCCCTTTTTCCATATCTTATTCCTTTTGATATTTGCTTCTTTTAGTAGTATCTTTCTTCGTCCTCATTCTCCTTATAATACATATTTTTCAGTTTGTCAGTTGCTATTTTTCATAACGGTTTTAATTATAAAATATGTTGCTTTGTGATAATATAGCAATACTACGAGTTCCATTATCAACCAAGGAAGCAAAATATATTTTATTTTAAGATAGTAATCCTTTGTGCACTCAAACCACTTCTTTTTTAATACATATCGCAAAAACAGCGGATACCCGACTACAAAACAAAAATCGAATAAGAACAGAATAGGAAAAAAAGGACCAATTATATGAAATACAATTATTATAAAGATTCCAAATGCAATTAATAAATTGAGTATGAGATCGATACACTTAAAAATATTATTTTTTATAATTTCTTTTTTATCCTCTTTTTCCATATTCTGCTCTCTTTGTTACGTTTTATTCTTAATAGTATTTTTCTTCATCTCCTTCCTTATAATACATATTTTTAACTTTGTCAGCAGAAGAATTTATCCCTTGCTTAAAAAATTTCTTACCAAACTGCGTAAGAGGTCTTGCCGATGCTCTCCATAATGGCAATTGTTCTGCAGTTAACCCAATTATATTAGCAATTCCGTTTACCGCTAAATTAGTTCCAAAATCGTTCCAATTTTCGGCATATCCGGC
>JAFSWL010000020.1 GCA_017444525.1 Alphaproteobacteria bacterium | reverse complement strand
GGTGAAGTTCTGGCGAAAGAAGGCGATGTTACCGTGGCCAATGCCGGAGAAAAATTGACGATATCCGGTAATATCAGCGATGAGAAGGGTAATGTTGAAATAACCAACAACGGCGCAGAAGGCACTGAGATAAGCAGCGAAGTTTTAGCCAAAGAAGGCAGTATTACGATTTCCAATACGTCCGGAGCATTGAACTTAACCGCAGATAGTAAGATTAAGGATGAGAAGGGCAATGTTTCTGTAACCAATACGGCAACGGATAAGGGAACAACACTTGCCGGTGAAGTTCTGGCGAAAGAAGGCGATGTTACCGTGGCCAATGCCGGAGAAAAATTGACGATATCCGGCAATATCAGCGATGAGAAGGGTAATGTTGAAATTACCAACAACGGCGCAAAAGGTGCTGAGATAAGCGGCGAAGTTTTGGCTAAAGAGGGCAGTATTACAGTTTCCAATACGTCCGGAGCATTGACTATTTCTGGTGGCATATCGGATAAATTCGGAAATATTGAGGTAACGAACAACGGAGCAGGTGTGCTTGAATTAACAGAAAACGGAGTAATTTCTGCCGTTTCCGGCGATGTTACACTGAGCAACAGTAATGACGGAGGTATGGAAATATCCGGCAATGTTGGCACACAGAAAGGGGATATAGTTCTTACCAACACATCTGCTGACGGTGCTGTAATTACCACCAGCGGTAAAATCAGTGATACAGAAGGTAACATTACGCTTAATAATAATGGTACTGACGGCCTGAAAGTTGAGGGTAAGGTATTGGCGGAAAAGGGTAATATTACCGTAAATAACCGTGATTCCGATTTAACTGTCGGCGAGTTGGCAAGTGCTAATGATAATTACATTATGACACATAACGGCAATGTCAATATCAATCAGATTAACGGTAATATTCTGAATGGTGTTGTCGATATCAACGGCGGTAAGCATCAAAATGAAGACAAAGGCAATCCGCAGCAATCATATAAAACTCTGATTGCTGCCGGCGGTGATTTGATAATTGACGCTAAGGATGGTAATATCGGATTCAGTCAATTAGAAAATCCGGCATCTTCGATAGAAGCTTCTACCCGCGATTGGACGGATTCAATCAATGTTAATGTCGGCGGTACGGTAACTGCAATCGCAGCAAATGAAAACAAATCTGACACGCGTTTGATAAATCTGCGGGCAAAAGACTCAGATCTGAATATCAAAAACGTCACGGCTGACGGCGATGTGTTGCTGACGGCGGCTGATTGGAAACAGGCAGACGTTAGACCGACACCTGATGATGCAGATTATTTCGAAGGGTATTCGATTTCAAATAAAGCGGAAAAAGGCAAAGCAGCAGTTATCGGACGCAATATTTCAATTATAGCCAGTGACAATATCGGCGAAAGCGGTAATAAATTTGCTTATATGCAAGATACGGCGGCAGCTCCGAAATCTTCGGTCAGCTTTGAGGCTGAAAATGATTTGTTTGTGTCCGGCGACAGTAATTCTGATAATGACATGATTATTCATCAAATGATATCTAAACGCGGAAATTCCGAAGTAGAATTAAAGCACAATACCGCTATTGGCAAAATAACGTCCGGAAAAGGCTTAAAAATTACACAGCAAGCCCAAAATCTGACGGTTTATGAAATCGGCGGAGGTTCGTCACAAGAACAAGAAGCAGCCTTTGATGACATTCTTTATTCGCATGATGGTTTGATTTACGGCAATCCTGCCGATGACGGAAGTAATTATGTCATTCCGCAGTATGTCAACATTCAGGTTTTGGATGCAATTGACAATCCGGAGTGTGGAGATTCCAATTTGAAAATCTATTCTCTGAACGTTAAAGGAAATAACGGGAAAAATGATAATTATTATCCGGACGGAGGTCGTTTGGCTGATGTAACATTGATGGCTGATAACATCTATGCTAATTCTGACAAAGCGCCGAGTTCTTCCGTTTCTACCAAAGATTATCCGGAGGGTTATAAGCAGACGCAAACAACCTATACCGCATCGCAGTTTGGCGGTAATGATGATACGACTGTTTATGCAGCGCGCGGTATTAACGCTTATGGTAAAGGAACACCGTTGTCGTTAGATATCATCGGTGTTGATAAGGATGTGGTTGACGCTACGGTTGAAAATGCAAATCGTACGGTTTATAAAGAGCAGACTTCGGTAACGAATGCACCGGAAACGTTCAAAAATAGCCAAGATAGCATTTATGACTATGATTTTAGAGCTAAAAATGCCGTAATTTCCGTCAATGACTATACCGATGGCGAACGCGGCATAGAGTTTGATACGCTTTATGCAGACAATGCTTATATTAACACTTTGGATACCAATCTGTCGGTCCATGACGGTTATATCAACAATTATGCCGAATTCCGCAACGGCGATCGTGCGGCTGATATTAACAGATATTTGGTGGTTGTTGATAACGATTATCGTTGTTTGGTGCCGTCTGATGTTCAGCTTTATACGCAAAAGACCGGCAGTTTTGATTTAAGTATGAACGAAAAAATTAAAACGCATACCGTAGCTCCGGTGGTTCATTATGACTGGTATAAGTTAATTAATACTTTCAGCGATGAGAACAGTTTTGTTCGTTTGGGCTTAAAAGAAACTGAATTACGGCAGACGGCGAAAGATTATTACCGTTACAGCAATGTGTATATAATGCCGGAAGCATCTGTTGCCAGATATGAAGTATGGCGCGACAGCGGTTTGTTCTCCAATGTCAAAATTATGGAAATGGATCGCAATAGCGCTGTGATTGTCAATCGCGAAAATTGGCAAGTTGGTGAAGAAAAAGAACTTGAGCTTATGTTTGACGATGTTAAGACGAAGATTCATTGCAAAGTGATCAGCATTGACAGAAATTATGCAACGGTTCTGTTTACGGATATGTCGGACGGAGTTTATAACAAGCTCGCGTACAGATATCTGAAAATGGCAAACAGATAGGTTCGTCACAGAAACAAACAATGAAACTCCACCGGTGGAAGTCGGTGGAATTTCATTGTAATATCATGGATGCCGAAGGTTTGAATGAGTTGTTTGGCAGGGGCAATCGACAGCTATTACGATGCCAAAAATGCGGCAACACAGAGAGAATTGGCACGGCAACAGCGCGAAAAAATGAACGCATTTGCCGACGAATTGACGGCGCAACATCCGGAAGCGGCGGCGCGGATTGCCGTTGATCCAGTGGCATACGCAAACTATTTGGACGAGCAAGCCAAAGCCGAGCGCGACCAGCAGTATAAATTGGATTATTTGAATAAGCAGTTTAATAATTCGTTGGCATTGGCTGACCGGCAAAACGCAAACTCAATCGGCTTGGCGCGGGTAAAGCAACAACTGGCGAATCAGGCGGCAAACGCGGAAAGAGCCGCAAAAGCCGCACAACTCGACGAAGCGTTAAACAGCGGAATGATAACCAAAGAACAGTATAATCTGGCAAAACAGCGCGATTTATTGGGCGATATTGTGAACGGTGGCGGAGTTGCGCCGGACGGTGTGGCATTAACCGGAAACAAGGCATTTGATGATGCTTATATGAAAGAAACCGGAAAAAAGACCGCACAAATAAAACAAGCGGAAGCCGATGCGAAAAGTATGGAGCCGGCATTATTGCGAGCAATGGACAGAGCAGCTAAAGCCGCAAAAAATGGAACAGGTGTCGGATTTATCGGCGGAACAGCGGCAAACTGGGGGTTAAATCCGTTACCGAATGCAGGCGCAAATTTCGCGGACATCCAAAGTGCTAACACGCAGATGAATACATATTTGCGTAAACAGCTAGCAGCTACCGGATTGACCGGTTCGGAATTAAACAGCTTATAAACCAATTATTAAAATTTGATTTAATCCTTAAATAAAAACAGTCCGTGTAATTGATTGGGAGAGGTTATTTTAAGAACATATTATATAGGCTAGCTTAAGTTATTGAAAATAAAAGAAAAAGTCGCCATTTCTGACGACTTGTTAAGTTTGGTCGGAGTGACTGGATTGGCTTTGTCGCCCCTGCGCTCATCGCCTAAAGGCGACCGGCATACTCCAGTATGCCTTTCGCTTGTGGTCGCACCAGCTTCTCGCTGTTCCTCATCCGCCACCCGCCATAAATACACTAAACCCCGCCACAAAGGCGGGGTTTAGTGTATTTGGTCGGAGTGACTGGATTCGGACCAGCGACTTCTACGTCCCGAACGTAGCGCTCTACCAGGCTGAGCTACACTCCGATAACTCACTATCTTTTAATACTTTTTTTTCATATTGCAACAAAAATTTTTCATTTTATCAAAAAAAATGGTATTTTGATAAAATATTTATATTTTTCAGGTAGTTATATCGGATAACTATTCTTAAAAAGATTCTGTATCGATATTGGAATCTGTCTTCTGAACTATATTAACCGCTGTTTCATGACTATTCCGTAATTCGTTGAATGCGGCTTTTTGTGAATCATCCAGAATCGCTTCAAATGCAGAAAGACTATTTATTTCCAACGCACGAGCCCGTCTACGTATATCGGTAATTTCTTTTAAAATACTTTCTTGTTCGCTGACACTATCAGCACTTATTTTCTGAACTTTGGAAATTTGTTCCGGTGTCAAATTCAGATTCTGTACATAATAGCTGACATCCGGATCAATTACATCTATTTCCGTTACTTCCGATTCTTTACTCTTCGTCATGCCTTCTACCTCATCCAATAAAGATACCGGTCTTGCCAACGGAGCATTTTTTATGGTTTCAGTAAGAACTGAATTATTGTTGAACGACTGCGCTGATATACATGGCGAATATAAAATCAAACTGAAAAGCAGACCATTAAAAAAGACTTTATTCATACTGTTCTCCCTATTAAATACATGTTGCTATAGTAACGTTTCAATACAAATTTTCAAGTCATTTATCGGATAATAACGTATTCATACACAACTTTAGTATGTTCACGACATATATTTTTATTGCATCTTGTATGATTTTTGTTATATTTTTTATGAAGGAGAAAATATGAAAATAATATATTGCGGCGATATTGTAGCGCGAGCCGGGCGCGAAATAGTTTCGGAAAATATTGCCAAACTGAAAAAAGATTTTACCCCTGATGTTATTATGCTGAATGTAGAAAACGCAGCTCATGGTTTCGGGGTTACTCCCGGAATTTGCCGTGATTTTTTGGCTCGCGGAGCTGATATTTTGATTACAGGTAATCATTTTTTGAATCAGCGAGATATTATCCCTTATTTGGATGAATGCAAAGTAATTGTACGTCCGGCTAACATTCCACCGGAAAATCCGGGACGCGGACACATAATTTACGAACTTGCCGATGGTCGACGTATTTTGGTTATTCAAGTTCTCGGGCGCTTGTTTATGGAAGCTGTAGATTGTCCGGTACAAGCTATTGATGCAATTTTGCAAAATTACACTCTTGGTCGCAACATTAATGCGATTTTCGTGGATATTCATGCCGAAGCTACTTCCGAAAAACTTTCTCTTGGTTATTACCTTGACGGCAAAGTTTCTTGTGTCGCCGGCACTCATACCCATGTCCCGACCGCAGATGCCCGTATTTTACCGCAATGTACCGCGTATATCACTGATGTCGGTATGTGTGGTAATTATAATTCTATATTGGGGTTCGAGCCGGATGCTCCTATAAATCGTTTACGTCGGCGTTATATGGAAGATCGCCTGATTCCTGCAGCCGGTCATGGTACGCTGTATGCTATTTTGGTTGAGACTGATGATGCAACCGGACTGGCAAAATCAATTGAACAAATAAAAATTTAAGGAAGCCTGTTTTCATCGGCTCCCTTAATGGTAAATCAAACCGTAATCAGAAAAATTTCATGATCAGCGAACAATTACTGTTCGGACATTCGCAGGCCAATGCAGCGGTTCCTGCATCCATCGGGACAGCCAATGTTCCGCCGCCGGAGCAAGCTACCGCGTATGTTTTGGCGTCGGTACCTCCAGGGCATCCTTGATACAGAGCTTTTTCCATATTAGTTGTCTGGGCATCGGTACCGACACCGAGACCAATGAAAGAGGAATTCCTGATATTACCCCAAGCGCTTGCCCCAAGTGCTACGCAAGCATCTTCAGTTAATCCGGAAAATATAATTGCATAAGCCTGATCATCTTTTGTGTCTGAGCTTATCCATGATGGTTTGATATCAATTGCTCCACCATATTTATTCATCAGTGCGCCGCCGTCGATTGCACTCGACGGAATGGCTCTCAATTTCATTGCTGTACTGGAATTAAGTCCTACGTAAGAATCAGCACCTGCCCCGTAAGCCGAAATCTTTGAGGCAATCAGCTCAACTTGTTCCAAAGTTGCGTTAATTTTATACTGAGCCATCGTTTTACTATAACCGAGCATACCGCCAACCGAAAGAATGCCGATAATAGCCAATACCCCCAGCATTTCAATCATTGAACGACCGGTTTCATTGTGTTTCATCAATATCACCTTACTTTTTTTCATCAGGATCACGCAGCACATAACCGCGTCCCCACACGGTTTCGATATAATTTTTGCCGCCTGATGCTTTTTCCAGTTTTTTACGCAGTTTGCAAATAAATACGTCGATAATTTTAAGTTCAGGTTCATCAATACCGCCGTATAGGTGGTTTAAGAACTGATCTTTATTTAATGTAGCACCCTTTCTGAGTGAAAGTAATTCCATAATACCATATTCTTTACCTGTCAGATGCAGTGTTTTACCTTTAACGGTAACGGTTTGCGTATCTAAGTCAATTTCCACATCACCAGTACGAATAATTGAATTAGAGTGTCCTTTGGAGCGGCGAACAACAGCCTGAATACGTGCCAGCAGTTCGGCCTTATCAAACGGTTTGGTTAAATAGTCATCGGCGCCATAGCCTAATCCTTTAACTTTTTTATCCGGTTCGGACAATCCGGAAAGAATCAGCACCGGCGTATTCACTTTTGAATTGCGTAGATTTTTCAAAACTTCATAGCCATTCATATCCGGCAACATCAAATCCAAAATGATAATGTCATAATCATAAAGTTTTGCAATATCCAATCCGTCCTCGCCCAAATCAGTGGCATCCACTACCATACCTTCTTTTTTGAGCATTATTTCAATAGTTTGCGATACTGCGTAATCATCTTCAACCAAAAGAACTCTCATTTTTCCGCCTTTCTCAAAAAATTAACCACGATAAGCTAAGTTTAATCAAAACATGATAAATGAAAAGTATTTGTTAATAATTATTAACAGGAATATCAAAAAAAATTTGACACGATTGATTTTAGTGATTAAAAAACGTCGGAGCGTTAAAAAGTGCTTGCATTTTATTGTGAGTTGCGCTAAAGATATGAGAAACCGAAACGGTCCCATCGTCTAGTGGTTAGGACGCGGCCCTCTCAAGGCTGCAACACGAGTTCAAATCTCGTTGGGATCACCAATAAAAAAAACTCCTCTTTGGGGGAGTTTTTTTATTGGTCCTCATTTCCGTACGAGATTTGAACGAGGTACGCGGCCTCCTGAAAAGATACCTTAATGTATGTTTTCAGGAGGAGACGCAATGAAACTTAATTGAGCAAGGAAAGCGACAGCACCCGCGGCGAAATTTTGTTGGAATTGGGAGGAACAAAAACAACCTCAAAATGTTGTTTTTACCGCAAGCGGCGAAGTTTTCTTAATGAGCAAGGAAAGCGACAGCACTCGCGGCGAATTTAGAAAACGAGTGACCGCAGCGGAGAGTGCGGCGCGGCCAAACTCGAACGCAAGACAAATCTCGCCCAAGATCACCAATACAAACAGCAGGCTGTCAAAAGCCTGTTTTTCTTTTATTTTCAAGTATTTATACGAGTTCGAATCTTTGTTTTTCAAAAATGCGCATTTTGGGAAATTTTACGAACTCGTTATGTAAATAAAAAAGTTATTATAGAAATAGCTTGACAATAATTACAAAATATAGTAGTATTAACAATAGAGTGAT
Organism: Alphaproteobacteria bacterium; assembly: GCA_017444525.1. Taxonomy (GTDB): domain Bacteria; phylum Pseudomonadota; class Alphaproteobacteria; order RF32; family CAG-239; genus RUG410. The sequence continues at coordinate 2,731 of JAFSWL010000020.1, read as the reverse complement.
GGTTATCGCTTGCTGCCTGCCTTTAGGCAAATCCGGATGGAATAACCGCTCAAATTTGAATGATAGTTGAAACTCTTAGCAAAGGGATTTTTGACAGGCAGGCGTCAAAAAATTATATCCCGCTTAGGAGTTGAAGCTATGACTGATACTAATTCCCTTAATTACGAAATAATAGAGCAGCTGTTTCAAAACAGTGTGTGCCTAACGTATAATCCGTTAGAACCTCGTGCGGCATGGCAATATGCTAAAGAATTGCAACGTGATTTTGAAAAAGAGCATAACCTGAAATATTCGCGTATATATTCCAAAACTGCCAAATTACAGCAATCACGCTACAACCCGGATTTTCATTATTTTTCCGATGGCACATTGATACATTGTTTGGAACCGTGGGAACGCGACGCCAAAAAATTGGAGCGAATTTTGACGCTTCTCAAGATTCGCGGTTGGACGGTCAAAAAAATTTATGCACCGACGGAACCGATGGATATATTCCGCTACAGCAATTTTTTGCGCCACATTACAGAACAGGCTCTTATAAAGTATTCGTATATTGAAGATTTATATGCTGGACCACTGCCGAAAAAAGAGGATTTTGTGAAACAGTGTTTTGCAAACGGTAATATTTTGCTGACAGCCTCGAAAAATGAAATTTTACCGCCACAATGCCGCGATTTTATGGCCCTTTTTGCTGATGGGAGTTGTTATATCATAAAAGATTATAATAACCCTCATGGGGTTAAAAACTGTAATATGATGCGCCGGCTCAGACAAGATTATTTATGGTATTATTACTACGCTGATGAAGAAGTTATTCCACAAGATTATATGGAAGCTCTTTATAAAGGGGCCGAAAAATATGATTGGTTCGCTACCAAAGAAGATATGGAAGAAAAATTTCATCCGCATATGAGCGTTAATGAATTGATTAAAATGAATAAATATATTGACAATTTATTTAATGGTCGTACTTGCTTGACTGTGGTTAATCCGCCAAATTTAAGCTTCTTAGATTCAACATTTATATCACCTGATATCAAATATTACGCTGTTTTTAATGATGGCTTAGTGGTGAGTGCGCGAGTCGATGAAAGAGATTATCCTTTTATAAACGCATTAAAACGTGCCTTTCCAAATTTAGATTTACATTTTGAACAAGTTTCAAGAGAATATATTAAACAGCTTTATTGCCGTTTACCGGAATTTCAAAAAGGTGCAACATCTATTTATATTGAAATGCTGAAACAAAAGGCGCGCAAACTCAAAAGAATAACCGAACTTACCCATATCGAAGCACTTAATGTGGTTGCTCAAATGGCTGGTTGGCAAAATTGGAAGGCTGTTAAAGTTGAGGACGAAGCCCATGCTCGTCAGCTTATCAGTTCGGAAAAATATCGCAAAGAAAAAGCTGTAGAGAAAAACTCTGAACATCCGTTGGAAGAAGAATATCGACGCTTCTTGAATCATGGCAAAGCATAAATAATGGAGGTTGCTATGATAAACGGAATTGTAACGCAAGAAGATGCCGTTAATGAGTTGTATGCACATGGCAAGGCTTGTTTAACGGCGCATAAGGAAGCAAATATTGATAAAAAATATCGTCCGTATTTAGCCTTATTTGCCGATGGAACTTTTTTAGTGGATGAACGTGCCAAAGATGATGCGGTTTTACAAAATTTAGTTTTTGAATTCTTTAAAGCTTATCCAATACAAACAAAGCTGTATAAACAGTATGTGTCCACGCAAATGCTGAAAGCCGTTTATCGTCGCGCTCAGGATTTTGATTGGTATTTACCACAAAATAGTATGCCAACCGATTTAGAAGCTTCAGACGAGCAAAAGCTACACTGTTTTTTAGAGCGCATTCTGAAACGACGGTGTTTGAGTATTACCACACTGACAACGCCGGAGTGGTTTCGTTTCTATTCGCCGGATAAAGAAAAATTTGCTTTATTTGAAGGTGGTTGGCTGATTGTGGCGCAAAACAGTCCGAATATTGAAACGTTGCCATGCAATATCAGTAAGATTTATCCGCAAATTGAAATTGTTGAGGTTGTACCTGATTATTATATCGGGGCTATTTATGAAAGGTTGTTATATACTGAATTGAGTGCGCGTGAAATATATATAGACTTGGTACGAAAAAAAATGATGGAGCGTTTGAAAATAGGTTCCGATGAAGCTCTAAAGGTGATGCAAAATCAAACTTTCGGTTGGCGAAAATTATTATTCCTATCGGAACAAAATGCACGTTCTATGATATACAGTGAATATATTGAAAACAGCTTTATTGAAAGTGATGAACATTTTGCTGCGCAAATGGCGACCAAAAAGGATTTTTATATTGGAGTATTTTTATGAATTGAATTTGGTTCGTAAACCGTAAGCTAAGCATCACCAATAAAAAAGCACCCTTTATGGGTGTTTTTTTATTGGTGACTGAAGGCTCGAAGCCATATTGCCATGGCAATTCCAAAAATGTCATGCCTATTTTTCGACAAAGGAGAAAAATTCAAGGCATCTTCAAATTAAAAAATATTGCGCTGCGCAAAGATGAGATTCCTTGACGCATGGACACACAGTGCCGTACGAGGGATTGTTAGTTAAAAATATGTTATAAAAGATGTGATAAAGAAGAAAAAGGGCGGACGAACGACGAGGGATAGAACACTAAAGTTCGTAGTCATCAGGTTCTCCGCCCAGTAACAATGGATACTTGATGGATTGCTTG
>JAFSWL010000019.1 GCA_017444525.1 Alphaproteobacteria bacterium | reverse complement strand
GTTAAAAGCAACAGGAAATGCTGTTTTGATAAAATCTTGTCCGGTTTGTTATAAATGTGGGTTTGGAATTGGAAGCGGTCAAAATTGTATGGGAAAAATTTTGATGCAAATTCGTGAGGAATTGCTAAGCTCGTAAATTGCGAGCAAAGCATCACCAATACAAATGGCAGGTATAAAAACCGCCGTTTTTTCTTTTTAAATAAAACAAAAATATTATGCTTATTTTTTGACAAAGGAGAAAAATTCAAGGCATCTTCAAATTATAAATATTGCGCTTCGCAAAGATAAGATTCCTTGACGAAGTGACGCGCAGCGCACTTCGAGGAATGACGACAAAGGGAAATTTTACGAACCGATTGTAGCAACAATGCAATAAAATCAAGAAAGTGTTTGAGGTAGGTATGATTACAGATTTGTATTTACATTGTCTGATGATATATTTTTCTGTTAAATGGATGTTTATTAAAAATTAATTTATAATTGATGGTCATAGGAGTTTATTTGGAGTATATAATATGATATATTTGATTAGACACATACAATCTGAGGCTAATCTAAAACACATCGCCGGCGGTAATTATCCTTTAAAGTAAGGTGCGTATCCATATTATTTTTTGCTTACTTTCAGAAAAGAAATATCAAATAAATAATACTTTGTTGTAATATTATTTTCCATGTGTCTGACTTTCCAAATCGGTAAGCCGAAAATTTTATAAACTGTTTTTCCTCCGCATTTTTTTACTGAAAAAAGAGAAATAATATTGAATAACTTATAGCTTTGTTTATGTGTTTCAAGTTTAATCATACGCTTTTTTGAATCATTTTTTACCAATGAATGCAATTTTTCATTCTTCTCCAGAAGGTAGTGTAGGGAATTTTTTATCCCTTCGCAATTAGCTGTAGGGTCATAAAACGCTTTCACTTTTAACAAAGGACATTTTCTTTGCATCAGCCATGTCGGAAAGCAAGTTAAATTCACATTTATCGAACGTGGATACATATTATTTTCTTTAGGATATGGAATATAGTTTGCAAAAGAATAACCTTTATTTGTAAAGTAGTGGGTTAATTTTGTTTCGTAATTCAAAATAGTGTCTTCTCTGCTTGGTAGATGTGTTACATGTGCAAAAAACTCATGGAAAGACGAATCTGAAAAAATTTGTTTTCTAAATACCAAAAAATATGACTGTAGATGTTCCTCAATATCTACATTTTTACATATTCCCCAAAAGTCACAGTTTTTCTTTTCCATTTCCCTAAACATATCGACAAATGGAAAAACCGGACCGTAACAACTGTCGTTGCATAAAATCAACTCATCCACATCTGCCAGCAAACCGTTATTTCCAGCATAAGCAATTCCTCTTTTATATGAACCGAAATCATATTCACCGTGTCGCTCACATTGTACATAAGAAACGTAGTTTTTGAGTTTTGCAATTTCTGTCGACGATACAAAATTGTCAGCGATAAATATAATTTTATCACATACTGCTTTTAACCCGCGAAGATAATAAAATACATAATCCGGAACATTTTCTGATGAAAAATATGAGGCAAAAACAGCAACTCTTTTATAATTTTTAGAAAGTTTTTCTTGTTTCTCTGCTTTTAATTGAGTTTCTGCCGATAATCTTATTTTTTCAAAATCATAAAATACATTAAAATATTCCTTGGCATTCTCTAATTCAAAAGAATGCGGCTGATTTTGCAACGTAAATTTTCTATAATCATTTGTGATAAAATCCTCATTGACTTTTTTGATTTGCAGAAATGTTTTAAATGATATTTTATTTCTGTTGGCTAAATCCAGCAAGAGCGATAAATATTGCACCCCAAAAGCATAATATACGTTATATTTACTCTTTTGAGAGCAGTCGATTTCAATTTCATCAAACCAATGCCTGTAATCTATGATATAATTTTGCTTGTCAGTAAAATAGAAAAGAATGGACAGATGGGGAAACAGTACATTATATTCCATATTTTGAGGCAGTTTGTCAAAATCTTCTTTCCAGCAGGAAAGCCCGCCTGACCATGAAGACATATTTGACAGCGATGTAACGAAGTTATCAAAAGATTTACACATCAGAGGCTCTCTTGCCAACAGATGGTTCAAAAAATACACAACAGGCTTTTCCTTGTCTGCTTGATGCTTCCTGACAAAATCTAAAAAATATCTGATACTTCCGGACGTAAAAACAGATCGCGTGTTAACTAGTTTTATAAGTATTCCGCTTGCTAACTTAAGAGCATCTATCTGATTTAAGAAGAGTTTTGACGATGTTCGCTTGTAATATAAATTTTTATGTGCAGAAAATTTCTTTGTTATGAAAAGCATACAGTCATCGTTATCACCATTATCTGTAATGATAACTTCAAACAAAGCATCATCTTCATTTTGAGAATAAATGCTTTCAACAACTTTATCTACCCATTCGATAACACCTGTTGTTGCAATACACAGCGATAAAAGTTTTTGCATTAATATAAGTCCTTATTCAGAAAAGGGTGCATTTCTTTGCTTTGAAAAATATGATATTTAAACATTTCAGCCCTCTTATAATTGTTTGCGGTGATATATAGGTATTTTACATATTTTTATGAGTAGGTAGTTGTGATTTGTTATCTTGCGGCAATAAATAAAATGACGGATTGTTTTTAATATTGAAGCACATTCAAAATAGTAATTTTTATCATACCCGTTAATTGTATAGCCATTTGCCACAACTAAACAGCCAAAAACCCTTTCTAAAATATGTGCAAGTGTTCCATCTTTTATTTTGGGGTCAGATATTTCAAAATCATTTATTGTAAAATTATCTTTAATTTGTTGTAATAAATGGCTGCGAATCATGAACATTGTCCCCGCAACAAAAGTTATTTTTTCCGGTTTTATATATCCCAGTTTAATCATAAAATCTTTAACACCTGATTTGACATTCTTTGTATTCTTAGCATTTGATGTTATTAAATATTGAGATCCAATCATTCCCAGATTCTGTTTTACTTTAAATTTATAAAGATTTTTAATAAATAGTGCATACGAACCTAAAAGCCCGGTATATAACAGTTTAACCCAATTTTTTCTGCTGATATATCGATGATTGATTAATGTATCATATCCAACTTTATTTTTTGTATGCAACTTTATGATAATATCGTATTGTTTCAAATCTATTTGATGTAAAAAATAAACAAATGCACCAACATCATATCCGCGATTTTCAACTATATATATTGAGGTGTCTTTGTGATATTCTTTGATTTTATGAATTAAATCATCATTTTCTTGTATTAAGGTAACAAACAGATGATAAGGATAATGACCTATATTGTGAAGATATTCTTTTATTTCATCCCACATTTCAAGATAAAAAATATGTAAATGAACGGCTATTTTCATAGTTTTAAACACCTTATAAACTCACTTTTATATATGAACATAACCCAGCGTTTAAATCAATCGTTTTTTGCATTTTATTTTTCAAAAAGAATCATCGTCAAAAGGAAAGACCTTTCAACCATTCTTCCAAGCATAAAAACAAGTCAAGAGATTGTTTTTCAGTCTCACCCTCAAACCAGCGATACGCACCATTGATTTCGAGCTCAAGCGCTGAAACATCAAAGTTTGAATGAAGCCATTTGCTCATATTATTCTCAGAAAAAGCTGAAAAGTACTTATCTATTGAAGATTTATTTGCGCCGAATTTATTTTCTATACAATTTTGCAATGCTGAAATATAAGTCATATCGTTAACATTTTTACCGTTATCAATGCAAATATCAATAATGCTGTCACGATTGCTTGAAAGTCCGTGAATATCAACAAATAACGTAATCTTATGTGCTTGCAAAAATTGATTGATGGCCGTTTTGTAGGAACAATACGCATTGTCGGTATTAGGATCATCATTTGTTGTATTTTCAATTAAATATTGTTTTGTAATGCAAGCGCAACCGATTTGTTTTGCCAGACATTCAACAATTGCACCGGTATAAAATTCATGTGCTTTTATTTTGCCGTTTCTTATTTGTTTAACAGCGTGCGGTGCAGAAAGCAAAATCGGTAAATCACCATATTTTTCAACCAAACAAGAACAAGACGAGTTCCCTTTATAATTATTTTCCTTAAATTTTTGTTCTGCTTTTTTGATTTGCGATAAAATATTTTCGTTTTGCATTAGTTCTTTCGAGGATTGTTGGTATTTTGTGTAATGTTATAATGAAAAGGTTAAAATTTATTATAAATTTAGTTTGTAACTTGCGGGGTAAGCATCATCAATAAAACAAAAGAACTCCCATTTGTGAACTGTGCTCTATAAAGTGGTGTGTCCGCTTTAGGGGGGGACAGCTCAATTTATCGTTTTTTATTGACAAATAAGCTAAATTTCTTATATTGCGACTATGGAGTTTAGTAAAAATGAAATAATAAGGCTGTTGGCAGATGAACAAAATCAAGCCGATTTGTTTAAACAAGCTGATGCAGTGCGTAAACAATATGTCGGCGATGAAGTACATTTACGTGGCTTAATAGAGTTTTCAAATATTTGTCGCAACAATTGCATGTATTGTGGAATTCGCTGTGGTAATGCAAATGCCGTGCGCTATCGGATGAGCGAAGAAGAACTCATCGATACCGCGCGAAAAGCTGCCGAGATGGGTTTTAAAACCATTGTAATGCAATCAGGCGAAGATATGTGGTTTACGTGTGAAAGAATGTGCCGAATTGTAGAGATTATCAAAAAATTTGATGTGGCAATTACGTTATCGGTAGGAGAACGTTCGTATGAAGATTATAAGGCATGGTATGATGCCGGTGCCGATCGCTATTTAATTAGAATAGAAACAACCGATAAAGACTTATATCATCGGCTTGATCCGAATATGACATGGCAGAAACGACACGAGTGTTTGCTCTCACTTAAAGAAATAGGTTATGAACTAGGTTCGGGAATAATGGTTGGACTTCCGGGGCAAACCATAGAATCAATAGCACAAGACTTACTCTATCTTAAAGATATCAAAGTTGATATGGCCGGTATCGGGCCGTTTATTCCGCATCCGCAGACACCGCTAAAAGACGAATTCGGCGGTACATTGGATTTAGCGCGACGCACGATGGCGGTTATGCGTCTACTAATGCCGGATATTAATATTCCGGCAACAACTGCTATGGAAAGTTTGCATCCGATGGGACGTATTTGGGCATTGCAAAGCGGCGCCAATGTGGTAATGCCGAATGTTACCGAAGGTGAATACCGCAAGTTATATGAGCTATATCCCGGAAAGATATGTGTTGATGATACACCTTTGCATTGCAAAACTTGTATAGGGGCTAAAATTATGAGCATAGGTCGTGTTATCGGAAGCGGTTATGGCGGACATGCCGGGGTACTTCCACATTTGCCGAAATAGCACTTGAAAAATAATGCAAATCTGTTACATTAAGTCCATAAAATAATAATTATAACTTAAAAATTACTATTATGAATGAATTGCAAATTATTTGTATGCCGTTTTTATTGGCGCTACTTATTCTGACCATGGCGATGATGTATTATCATTGGCATTGGAAAAAGACTAATCCATGGTGGTGGCAGGATGATAGGAAGATGTCTCTCTCTCCGGTTGAAAGAAATTATCGTCAAAAAGAGCGTCGTTGTTTGAATAATGCGCTTATGTGTTGGTTTGCCGTATTTTTTATGATTATCGGTTTGATGGTAATTGTGTTGTCGGCACGCATAACAGGTGATTTTGCCAATATCGGTAGCTTTTGGTTATATACGTTGCCGATTGTCGGCGTAGTTATGCTTGCTGTAAGCGGTATCAGCCGCCGGAAGTAAAATAAATTTAATCCCCGCACATTAGAAAAGTGTTCGGGGATTTTTTATGTATATAAATTTAGATGCTTACTTTATATTTGCCGCTTGAATGTTTTCTTCAATAAAAAGTTATTGCATTTTTTTGCGAATGCCATCCAAAGCTTTCAAGCGGTCTTTAGTGCTCGGATGGGTAGCAAACAGTTGAGTTAAACTACCGGACAAACCGTTGAAAGGGTTCATAATAAACATGTGTGCGGTTTGCGAAGTGGCACGCTGCATCTGATAATTTCGAGAATAATCTTCTAATTTGGAAAGAGCACTCATGAGCCACTCCGGATGTCCGGTCAAATAGGCGGCACCTTCGTCTGCTTTATATTCACGCGTGCGAGAAATAGTCATGCGAATAATGGTGGCGGCAATTGGCATCAGTATTGCAGCCAGAATACCGGAATTACGATTTTGTGAATTAGATTGCGAAGTGCCGATTCGCGCCGTATTAGCGAGCATGGCAATAGCACCGGCAAAAGTTGCGGCAATGGTACCGATAAGAATATCACGGTGTTTAACATGGCTCATTTCATGGGCTAAAACTCCTTCGATTTCTTCCGGCGTCATCAAATTCAGAAGACCTTGAGTGGCGGCAACAGCTGCGTGGTTGGGGCTACGTCCGGTAGCAAATGCATTGGGAACCTGTTCGGGAATAATATAAACTTTAGGCATCGGTAAACCTGATTTTGCCGAAAGGCGCTGTACTATCTTATACAGTTCAGGTGCTGATTGTGGGGTTGCTTCTTGGGCATTATATTGTTTCAAAACCAGTTTATCACTGAAAAAATAGCTGAAAAAGTTCATGCCGCAAGCGGCTAAAAATGCTGTTTGCATTCCGTTTTGTCCGTCAATAAGATTGCCGACGTACATAAACAAAAGCATCAAAGCTATCATCAAAAACACAGTGCGAGACATTTTAGATTCCTTTCATATTTGTCGGTTAGTTTCCATATCATACTCCGATTTTATCGGTGTTCAATAAAAACCGCAGTTTTATTAACTACGCTCAATTAAAGAAAAGTGTTGTTTTTTACTCCATATTGAGACGACAGGTGAAGTATCAGGCAATGCCTATGGAGTTGTTTCGTTCTATCAGGATGAATGCGCTTAATATTTTATCTTTCTTTTGCGGTATAATTAAAAAAACTTTGAAAGTCTTTTCTTTCAAAGGGGATTTTTTAACTTCACTTCCTATGATATGGCCCAGAGAGGGTATTTTTATTGGCGCGCTCTGGGCGATAGTCCTTCGCTGCGCTCACGACAGCCTACACCGTCCGCCCCCGATGCGGTCGGACGACACGGCTCCGAACGAGGACGTTCTCTTCTCACCAGAACTCACCATATAGCAAAAAAACCACCTCAAGGGTGGTCTTTTTGCTATATGGCGCGCTCTGGGCGATTCGAACGCCCGACCCACAGCTTAGAAGGCTGTTGCTCTATCCTGCTGAGCTAAGAGCGCATCAGCATTTTTTCAACACAGAAAATTGCATAAAAAAGCGTCATTGTCAATCACTATTTGTAATTTTTTTAATTAAAGGCTTGCATTTTGAAATGGATATTGTTATATTAGGTTTTGTCGATTTTATTATTCAGAGAATTTTTATCAAAATGGAAAAAAAACATGTTTTAGATCATGCTTTCTGCTCAAAGTACAGAAAGGAAATTAAGGCCTATGGTTTACAACAGGCCATTCGTGATTTACTCACATCCACAAATAAGGTGGAATTAAAAAAACAATATCTCGCCCGTGAGGTCGAGAAAAAGGAGTCGTTCAAGGCGGACTTTGTCGCAGCCTGTGATTCGATTATCAGCGCCGACCGCAAACTGATGCCTGCCGTCCGTGCCATTCAGAAAGTTATCATTGCCTGAGACTTGGCAATTTAGCTTTTCTGACTTATTTAAGAGACATCCGGTGCTTTCGTGCAAAAAAACCGGATGCTTTTTTGTATTCTATTTACCGATTCGCATATATATAAAAACCTCTCTGCACATGACAGAGAGGTAATTTATAACAACGGAGATTGTTATAACCTATATTTAACCCTGACGAGCTTTAAGCTTCGGATTCTTTTTATTGATAACATAAACGCGACCTTTACGGCGAACAATCTTGCAGTTTAAATCGCGAATTTTTTTAGATTTCAAAGAACTATAGCACTTCATTTTTTTATTCCTCATATAAACGTTTTGAGCGCAAAATAAGCTATTTATCCTCACTTGTCAACCAATTTTTTTGAAAACAGAGAAAAATTAAGATATATTTTATTATTATTGCCTATAAATTAGGAATAACAGAATTAATTTCCGGAGAAATTTTATGAAAAAAACATTATTCCACACAGCTTTGCTGCTAAGTTTTATCTGCCCTGCCGTAAGCTACGGCAAAGCACCGACATATCGTGAAGAAATGTATTCTCTCGGTACCGTATCCGGACAGGGGTTGGCCTGCAAATCACAAAAATATCACCAATTTGAATTGTTGGCTCGTGCTATAGTGGTCGGTAAAGCCCCAAATGCTGCCGTACAAGAGGATGGGCTGAAAAGTTTTGCCGCCGGTAAGGCCGAAGCATTTATGGATGCAGAACGATCCGGTTTTGCAAATTGCGCCGAAATATTGGAAAGATTCGACAATCAACCGATTTTTAAGAGTGTCCTATATTCTGATGGCAGGCTGAAACTACCGGATGGAACTATGATTAAACCGCGTCAACCTTACGATGCTTCCAAACTATATGTCAAAGACCGCGAGGCGTTCATTAAATTGGACACAATGTACAAGAATTCTGTTGCAGAGGCGCAAAAAACATTGCAAAATGAACCTAAAGTGCCGCTGAAAGATGCGCGCTATGAATCTTATGCAAAACAATTCAGCAAATAGGAGTGAATAATGGCTGCATATCAATATATTTTCGTTATGCAAAATTTAACAAAAGTTCTTCCCGGAGGCAGAGAACTTTTTAAGGATATTACTTTATCCTTTTTACCGGGAGCTAAAATCGGTGTTTTAGGTGTCAACGGTGCCGGTAAATCCACATTGTTGAAAATTATGGCAGGTATTGATAAAGAATTCAACGGTGAAGCTTGGGCGGCAGATGGTGTTAAAGTCGGCTATCTGGAACAGGAACCGCAACTTGATCCTCATAAAAACGTAATGGAAAACGTAATGGACGGATTAGGAGAAACCAAACGGCTATTGCAGCGTTTTGAAGAGGTATCGGCAAAATTTTCCGAACCAATGAACGATGACGAGATGAATAATTTAATTGCCGAACAAGCAGAATTGCAGGAACAAATTGATGCCGTCAACGGTTGGGATATTGAGCGCACAGTGCAGATTGCTATGGATGCCCTGCGCTGTCCTCCGGCAGAGGCTGATGTTACAAAACTTTCCGGTGGCGAAAAACGTCGGGTAGCTTTATGTCGTTTGCTTTTGCAAAAACCGGATATGCTTTTGCTTGATGAACCGACCAACCATTTAGATGCCGAATCAGTTGCATGGCTTGAACATCATTTGAAAGATTATAACGGTACAGTTGTAATGGTAACCCATGATCGTTATTTCCTAGATAATGTTACCGGTTGGATTCTTGAACTTGACCGCGGTCAAGGTATCCCTTATGAAGGCAATTACACCTCATGGCTTGAACAAAAACAAAAACGTCTTGAACAGGAAGAACGCGAAGAAACAGCCCGTCAACGTACGTTAGCCCGCGAATTAGAATGGATTCATAAAAATCCGAAAGCCCGTCAAGCTAAATCAAAAGCCCGTATCAACGCCTATGATGAATTGCTGTCACAGGCAAGCCGTGAAAAAATCACCACGGCACATATAAATATTCCGATGACCGAGCGTCTCGGTGATTTGGTTATTGAAGCCGAGCATCTGAGGAAGGGTTTTGGGGACAGAGTGCTGATTGACGATCTGTCGTTCAAAATTCCGAAGGGAGCGATTGTCGGCATTATCGGTCCTAACGGTGCCGGCAAAACTACCTTATTTAAGATGATTACCGGTCAGGAAAAACCGGATTCCGGCTCGATTCGCATCGGTGAAACCGTAGATTTGGGATATGTTGATCAATCTCGTGACGAACTTAATCCGGATAAAAACGTATGGGAGGAAATTTCCGATGGTTTGGATATGATCCAGCTTGGCAAGAATGAAGTGTCTTCACGTGCTTACGTCGGCCAATTTAATTTCAAAGGAGCCGATCAACAAAAGAAAGTCGGACAGCTTTCCGGCGGTGAACGTAACCGTGTACACCTAGCTAAAATGCTGCGAAAAGGGGCAAATGTGATTTTGCTCGATGAACCGACAAATGATTTGGATGTTGACACATTGCGCTCCTTGGAAGAGGGGATCAGCTTATATCCGGGATGTGTATTGGTAACTTCTCACGACCGTTGGTTTTTAGACCGTTTGGCTACGCACATTTTGGCTTATGAAGATAACGGGCATGTAGAATGGTTTGAAGGTAATTTTGAAGAGTACGAAAAGAATAAAAAACAGCGTCTCGGCGAAGATGCTTGTAATCCGCATCGAATCCGTTATAAAAAATTGGAGAGATAGATTTTCCCCAAAGAGTTCTGTCGGCATTGATGAATCTCGGCTCATATTAAGCACCACAATTTTTTTGGTTGCGCTTAAATGGAGGTGTTGACTTTATAGGTGTTTATCGGGAATTTGAATGGTGAAATCAAGAGATTGTTTTGCTTCGCGTTTCCTCTACCTTCGTTCGCTGCCATTTATCGGCTGCCCAAATTCTGCCTATCAGTTAGCGTCGAATCCGGAGTTGATGAACGAGAAAATGTGCAGATACAATGATTGCAAGCAGCTTCAACATTTGATAACTGTTTTTGTTCTTTCCTGCCATGGTTATTGTGCCCATATTTTATCTTTTTTCGGTCTGATTTAAAAAAATCCCCTTTGAAAGTTTTTCCTTTCATAAGGGAATTTTTTACTCCGCTTTTGTTGATACTATTGGTTGCCGGCGGATATCTATAATTATAAAATATTAAAATTCATATCTCAAGCCGAGCATAATTTCATGTGCACGCGGTTTATATTCGATTTTTTCATAAGAAATATTGGGAATACGATATTCTTTATCGAAATCACCATAAGTAATGTAACGATAGCCTAAATCAATGCTTGTATGATCGCAGATTTTATAGTTAATACCGGTTCCGATTTGCATTGAAACTCCGTTGTCCTTAATACTCCATCTGTCAGTTTTAAATTCGGCTCGTCCCCAACCTAATCCGACGCCAACATAGGGTTTCAGAGGAATTGTTGTTCGCAAGTTAAAATCATAATAAACGTTAAACAATGCGCCCTGTGTTTCAATTTTCATATGATTTTTTTTTGCATCGGAATTTTTAGTGTATTCCAATTCCAAGCGAAAATCACCGTTCATAACATTATAAATGTTGCCGATAGACAGAGAGCCGCCCCACACATCATCATTGTACTTGTTTTTGCCTTCACTGACACCGGTGGCCTTTATCTCGTTACGAGCAAAGGCATATTTTGCTTTTGCGGCAACATATGGATTAAATTCAAAAGCAGAAGCATTGGCTGCTGCAAAACATACTATACCTGCCATTAATAAAACTTTTCTCATAATTATTGTCCTCTTAAAATTAAAAACATGAAAGATAACCTTCCGATTATATTAAAAAGTGATAGATTTAAAAGTCAATTCAAAAAATTTTACGAAATATAACAATTAGTGAAAATAGTTGCATAAAATGACAAAAAATAATAAAAATTGTAGACAAAAGTAAAGAAGTATGTTAAACTGGCATCAGCATAAAAATTATGGAGGTTGCTAAATTTTATTAACAGTTTTTAAAATGTAACAAAAATGTAACACAAAATGCAAAAATAGTGTGATAAAATGACACTGTATGAATCTAATTATGGGAGGAAGTATAAATGAAAAAAACTTTATGGAAAGGTTTAGCAGTATGTACCTTTTTGTGTACGATGCTGGCAATTCCTTCTCGAGCAGAAATTTGCTTTTTGCCGACAGGGTCCTGCGAACAGGGGGCTACGGCAAAAGAAGAAAAGCCAAGAAAATGCTCAGATTATATTGATAATGCCAGATATTTTTCGTCAACACAAAGCGGTATGAACTGTTCTTTAGCAAATATCCCTGGATGCCCGGGAATATTTGAATGTACGGCATCTACGTGTGATGCAAGCGGTTATAAGCTGAAAGGTACCAGCGATGAGACAGAATGGCCGAAGAATTATACGGAAGAGGCGTGGTCTTGTACATCATGTAAGCAAGGCAATACTTATTTCTGGAAATGTTCACCGAAAGGTTGTCCTGATGGGTATTTCACCAAAAAAGATGCAAATTGCCCTAAAGGTCAACAATGGGTAACAAAAGTTGCTGAAGCCGGAAGATCCGGCCGCGGTGAATGCGGTGTTTGTGAGTTGCGCGGTTGCCCTGAGGGAACGCAACTTGATACAACCCCTGAGGGAGATGATTATTGTTTCACCTGTAATCTTGTAGAGATTCTGGATGATGATAGAGCTTGCTATAAGTGTACACAGATGGGCAGTGAATATTTAACGGCTGCAGCTAAAGAAGAAAAAGATGACGGTTGTTTCACATTTAAGGAAAAGAAAGCCGAAAACGGAGAAAAATGCTATAAGCCAGTTCCGATGGTTTGTCCGGTAGATCAATATTTGGAAAAGACTGAAATCGGTTGTAAATGTAAGGATTACATCTATGAATTTGCAGCTACACCGAAAGAGATTGAGTTTACTGCAGCAGGCGGTGAAAAAACTGTGGCAGTAACATCCACAAGAACCGGCGAAACTACAGAAGTCTGGGAGTTTACGTCTCCGGATAAAGCTACCGATTGCATGATTGCTCGTGATGGTAATGCTTTGAAGGTAAGTTGCCCGACGAATCCGAGTACGCAAGATAAACTGGAAGCGTTTGAAATTGTACAAACACAAGAGAACGGTATTGAACACAAGATTAAGATTACGATTAAAATTGCCGGTGATAAGTGCGCTCAAGGTCAGTTGACGAATGTTTGCACTGACAGCACTTGCATTGCAATGGAAAACGGTATGAGTTCTGATGCTGGTCAAGCTTGCTATGATTGCAAGAACAATAAGTGTCCGGAAGGATATACTGAAGGTGTTGCGCCGCAATCCGAAGGATATGCTTCAATGAAGACAGAATCCGGTAAGGATTGCCATATGAGAACGGCTGAAGAAGATTGTTCTAACGGGTATGCCAAAGAGGTAACGAGCTGCGAAATCGGTTATCACCTTGAAACAGAAACGTTGAGCCAAGGTTCGGTATGCGGTAAGTGCGAATCAAACGTATGTCCGGTAGGTAAGACATGCCGTTCGGAACCGGAAAAGAAATGCGGTAAGGATTGTGAATGTACTGCTTTGAAAGTAGGTGATCAAACAGTTTACTTTGACTGCGTATGCAATGAAGAAACAAAGACCTGTAGTGATAACTTTACATACAATCCGGAAAGCTGCGAATGTGAGCCGAACAGATGTCCTGACGGTTACGATGAGCGCACAACCAGTTGTGAGGAAGGTTATAAGCTTGAAACTAAAGGTAAATCAGGCAACCTTGACTGCAATAAGTGCGTTGATGAACAAATTCCGTCGGAATGCTCTTTGTGGCAAGCTTGTAAAGATGGCACAAACTGTGCTCCAAACCAGCACATTAAATGCGAAAAGAGAAAATACGGTTCAAATACGGCATATTGTAACTGTACGTGCGATCTTGATGCGAGTAAGTGCGGTGAAGGCAGAGAATTTGATGAAAATCGCTGCGCTTGTCAAGATAAAGAATGCCCGACAGGGTATGACACGGCCACAACACAATGCGAACCAGGCTTTACCCTGACAACACAAGGTAAATCCGGTGATAAGGTCTGCGGCAAGTGTGAACAAATAGCTTGTCCTGCAGGCAAGGACTGTGTGGATTGTCCGACCAATCAGAACATTGCTTGTCAACAAGTAAGATTAGGTTATGACGATAAATGCTACGATTGTAAGTGCACCCTGCAGAATTGTCCTGATGGGCAGGAATTGAATGCTGCCGAGTGTAAATGTGTGGACGCACGTTGTACCGATGGTTACAGCACGGAAACGACTTCTTGTCCGGATGGTTACCAGATTGAAACTAAAGGCAAATCCGGTAGCAAGAATTGTAACAAATGTGTTCAAAAGACATGTCCATCCGGCGAAGTTTGCCGTATTCCGGACTGCGAGCCTGGATTAGGTACATGTATTCCGCATTGCGAAAAGATTAAACTTGGTGATACGGTATGGAACTATCGTTGCAAATGTCCGGCAAATGCTGAAAGTATGTGTCCGAGCGGTGTTGTAGACCATAATACATGTCGTTGTTTGGATGATACATGTCCGGCAGGTACATACAAGCAGTCTGAAAGAGACGGAAGTAGCAGACTGTATGAGAAATGTGCAAATGGACAAGGTCAATTGATATCACGTACTGATGCCGACAGCATTTGTTATAAGTGCGCGACAGAGGTATGTCCAGCAGGTACGTATTTAGAGTGCGGTGAAAAACAAATTGCATCTACGGCCGGTCAATCCAATTTCGGTCATACTTGCTACATATGTTCGGATCCGGAGCCGGATGATACGTGTCCGACCGGTACGGTTAAAAAGTGCGGTGCCGGATCAACTGCAGAGAAAGCAGGTACGACCGATGCTGGTACTCCGTGCTACACCTGTAAGGATCCTCAGTGTGATAAAGGCTGGGTAACCAAGTGCGGTAACAATCAGCAAATAACAGATCGTAAGCAACTTAGCAATGGTGTTGAATGCTATACATGCAAAGACAAACAAATTGATGATACTTGTCAGAATGGTACCAGAAAGTCTTGTCCTGTAGGCAGTGTAATTGTTCCTGCGGACAAAACCGAGGCCGGTACACAGTGTTACTATTGTAATGATCCGGTTGATCCAACCCCTCCAACCCCACGTCCTACGGGTTGTGTAACCACCGGCAATGGTAAATTCTATGCACAATGCTGCACTGATGCGGACTGTGGTAGTTCTTCTGAGTTTAAGCTGCACTGCTATAACGGTCAATGCACCGAATGCGGTAGTGTAAGCGACTGTCAGAGTTTCTGTGAAAGCGGCGCTAAGAGTGCCAACGGCAAGAGCGATTACTGTACCCGTGGTGAATGTCGTGTCGGCGAATGCTATAAGACGAGCTCTACACCTCTTTGGGGAGATAAAGCCAGCGATACAAGCAGCTCCGGCGGCGGTACAAGCAGCTCCGGCGGCGGTACAAGCAGCTCCGGCGGCGGTACAAGCAGCTCAGGCGGCGGTACAAGCAGCTCCGGCGGCGGTACCAGAACTTCTGATACAAGCTCCAGCGATTCGGGTAGCAGTAGTTCTGCAACTGATGACGGCTCGGCTCAGAAGAGTGCATTGGAAAGTTTAACACAACTCTCAGGTAATAGTAAAAAAACTGGCAGTTTGAAACATTGTGCTCGTGCTTGTGGAGAAGGACAATATTTGAAAACGGATACTTGTACGTGCGTAGATAAGAGTAACTCCAGCAGTTCGAGCAGCTCAAGCTCCAGTAGCTCCAGCAGTTCGAGCAGCTCAAGCTCCAGCAGCTCCGGCGGTTCGGTCTCAACCTCCAGCAGCTCAAGCTCCAGCAGCTCCGGCGGTTCGGTCTCAACCTCCAGCAGCTCAAGCTCCAGCAGCTCCAGCAGTTCGAGCAGCTCAAGCTCCAGCAGCTCCGGCGGTTCGGTCTCAACCTCCAGCAGCTCAAGCTCCAGCAGCTCCGGCGGCAGTGCTATACAGTGTACAGGAACGGCTTGCGCTAATCAGGCTACAGACACTGATACAAGCAGCTCAGGTAATAGTAAGGCTTCTGCTTTAGGGAGAGCCGGCAAAGTAATAACTCCTGGCGGCAGTATGGGCACAGTATCTGCAGTAAGATAGTAAAACAGAGAGGGCGGTGGATTTATCCGCCCTTTATTTTTTTACAGCGATAAGATAAAACAGAGAGGGCGGTGGATTTATCCGCCCCTTTTTGTGTTATTTAAAACGTTAAATCGTTATTGACATGTAATTTAAAAATCATAAAATTATCCATAATAAGGAGAATATTAATGTCGATATGCTCAATATGTCCACGTAAGTGTAACTTAAATGAGGGACAGCAAGGTTTCTGCCGTGGAAGGGCATGCATAAATGGTCGTATCGAGCCGATAAATTACGGGCGATTTACCTCTTTAGCGTTGGATCCGGTAGAGAAAAAACCTTTGCACCATTTTTATCCGCAAAATATGATTTTGTCTTTGGGTAGTTTTGGATGCAATTTGAGGTGCCCGTTTTGTCAGAATTATCAGATATCTATGGCCGGAATAAATGATGTGCCGCAACAGCAGATAACACCTGAAGAATTGACGGCGTTGGCGTTAAAATTGGCGAGAGAACCGGCTGGAAATTTGGGAGTGGCATTTACTTATAACGAGCCGTTCATCAGTTATGAATTTGTGCGTGATTGTAGTGTTTTGTTGCATCAGGTCGGCTTAAAAACCGTGCTGGTCAGCAACGGACATATTAATCCGGAACCGCTGGCAGAATTGTTGCCTATGATTGATGCAATGAATATTGATTTGAAAGGGTTTACACAAGAATATTATGACTATGTAGGCGGAAGTTTGGATTGTGTTAAACAGACTATTGCAACGGCATATAAAAAATGCCATGTTGAAGTTACAACACTGGTTGTGCCGACTAAAAATGACAGAGAGAAAGAAATGGAAGAAGAGGCGAAGTGGTTGGCTTCACTTTCGGCAGAAATACCTCTGCATATAAGTCGTTATTTTCCGCGTTATAAAAGCGATATTCCGGCAACTCCGCTAGAAACAATTTATCGGCTGCGAGATACGGCGCAAAAATATTTGAAATTTGTGCATAGCGGTAATTGCTGAAGGAATAAGATGACAATTGAAGAAAATATATTTAAGCGAGCAGAGGTAGATTTTACCAAACTGAAAAAATATGGGTTTTCGGTATCAGGAGATGCAATGGTTTATGAAAAATCGTTTATGAACGGTGATTTTATTGCCGTGATAAAGATTGACAGAAGCGGTAAAATCAGAGGTGAAGTTTATGACGAGGTCAGCGGAGATGTGTATTTGCCGTTGCGGGTTGAAGAAATGACAGCTGGTTATGTCGGAGAAGTGCGAGCTGCATATATAGAAATCCTGCAGAATATTCGGGAAAAGTGTTGTCGTGAAAATTACTTTGTCGGAGTTCAAGCTAATCGCATTGCTGCGGACATAAAGCAAAAATACGGCGATGATCCGGATTTTCCTTGGGGAAAATATGATGATTACGGGGTCTTTCGCAATCCGGATAACGCAAAATGGTACGCTTTAATAATGACAATTGATAAAAGTAAAATCATTCCGACGGATACTGGCAAAATAGAAGTGCTGAACATTAAATTAAACGAAGATAAAATTCCTTTGTTGATTAAGCAAAAAGGCTTTTATCCGGCGTATCATATGAATAAAAAATATTGGATAACCATATCACTTGATGATACGTTACAAGATGATGTAATTATGCAATATCTTGAGGAAAGCCACGAGTTTACACAAAGAAAAACAAACAAACAGCGAAATCATAATTCGTGATTTATGCAATCTTTGATTTGAGTAATGTCTCGAGGATTTTTATGGTATTGCGACAGCATTTCCAAGAAAAAATCGGCATAATGTTGCTGCTTAAATATTTTTTTCGAGATTTTGTAGTTAAGATCGAAAAACCAAGATATAACCATTATAATGCGGTCGGCAAAGGAGCGTAAAGAAGATGATATAATTACTTGATGCGATAAAAATCTGTTCATAACATCAGTAGAAATCGGTGCGTTTAATATTTCAGCAGAAAGCTGTTTGTAAAAAATATCTTGTCGCAAGTGATCCAGCTCTTTATTGACACGGAGATTGGCCAGTTTATCGGCATCTCGAACCAAACGAAGAATCAGCATTGTTTCCTTAAAATATGGAGTATCTTTCAGCTCATCAAACATTACCGAGTTAACAACATCTTCCATCATTTTACCGTGCCAGAGCAGGGAAAATAAAATTCTCATATCATTGTATGAAGGACGATTTTGCAACAATTCAAAACCAATGCGACCATGATCGCAAAGCTGTAATGTGTCAGTTAAATTTACACCATTTTGAACGGTTTCGTATCGGCGTACTGCTTCTTCAAAGCGTCCAACGTCGTGAAATAATAATGCTTTTTGCGCTAAATCACGAAAAAAATTATCTTTGTCGCGGAGTTCCGGCGTGTGCTCTAAAATATATTGTCCCCAATGCAACACCTCTATCGAATGCCTGAATTTATGATTGAGCGTTTCATGAAAAAAAGAATCTGCCGGAATTTTTTCGGCGGCAGTTGAATAATACTGCTTAAATGTTATCAGATCATTTATTCTGTTCATAAATTAGCTTTCATCTATTTGTTAGAGAATAATTTGTGGTATATGAGTTTTTTATTAAAAGTCGGTTAATGCTCATCAGTAAAGCCAGTAAAATAAAAAATATGCGATAAATTCAAAGATTTTCTTGACAATAAGAGATAAAAACCTTTATATATCATCAAAATAATTGTGTTTGCGGCGAATATGATTCGTTGTGGGCTGTTTGTTAACACATGATAATAAAAGGTTTTAAATGAGTATTAGTCCGTTACAGTTCTTACGTCAGGTAAAGCAGGAAATGAAAAAAGTTACTTGGCCGACAAAAAAGGAAGTTATTCCTACGTGTACAATGGTTGTTATTTTGGTTGCAATCGCCACGGCATTCTTCTTTACGGTGGATATCGTGTTGAGCTGGGGCGTAGATAAAATTTTGCAATTGGGTTAGGAGAAAGTATTATGGCAGCTCGTTGGTATGTTATTAATGTATATTCCGGTTCGGAGAAAAAAGTGGCTGAGTCTCTGACTGAACAGGCTAAACTTAAAAATATGGAAGATCGTATTCAGGAAGTTTGGGTACCGATGGAACAAGAACCTAAAGAAAGAAAAGATGCTGAGGGTAAAAAGCGTAAGGATGTCGCTCATAAGTTTTTCCCTGGTTATATTCTGGTAAAAATGGAACTTTCCGACGAAACTTGGTTGGTTGTGAAAAATACTCCGCGTGTCAGTGGCTTTTTGGGCAGTCGTAATAAACCGCAACCGATTAGTGAGGCAGAAGTCGAAAAAATCCGCAAGCAGGTTGAAGAAAGCGCAGAGCGTCCTGTTTCCGGTGCAACTTATGATATTGGTGAACAAATCAGAGTAACCGACGGTCCATTTGAATCATTTGTTGGTGTGGTTGAAGAAGTTGATACCGAAAAAATGCGTTTAAAAGTATCGGTATCTATTTTCGGTCGCGATACGCCGGTGGAGTTGGAATTTTCTCAAGTCGAAAAATCTTAAAAAATCCGTATAATGGTCATCTACTTGTTGCCCTTTTTGCTTATGTACCTTTGTTGTACACCGCGCAAAAAGGGCAACTTCGTATCTGACTCATTATCCGGATTTTTATATGTTCTGCAGCACTGCTTTTTATGTACCTCTTTTGTACACGGCATAAACAGACTTCCGTCGTATTTACCGCATTCTACGGTTTTTTATACGTTATGCACCGCTGTTGTTTCTGCTATTTTGCATTTTGCTGTATGTATCGGTGCAAAGTCTCTTGACCTTTGTTAAAAGTTGATATACATTGCTTTCAGTTTAATTATAAAGAGGAAAAGATGAGCCTGTTTTACATATCACGCATTATCAATATTATCCCTTAGGGGATTAGGGCATCTTTTACATAAAATCTTTTTAAAAAAATCTGTTATAACAATTTTCTATTAAATTTAAGGTATTAAATATGACGAAATACTATGCTGAAGTAAAGGCAAAGCCGGACTTTGTCGAACTGGAAAAAGAAGTCTTAAAGTTCTGGGACGAAGATAATACATTTGAAAAATCCGTACACAATCGTGACGGTGCCGCTGAGTTTGTGTTTTATGACGGACCGCCGTTTGCCAACGGAACGCCGCACTACGGACACATTATGGTAAGCTATGTCAAAGATGTTGTGGCGCGTTTTCAGACTATGAACGGCAAAAAAGTGGAACGCCGGTTAGGTTGGGATTGTCATGGTTTGCCGGCGGAAATGTCTGCCGAAAAGCAACTCGGAGTTTCGGGGCGCAAACAAATTGAAGCCTACGGTGTAGAAAAGTTTAATGATTTTTGCCGCAAAGACGTGTTGAAATATTCCGGTATTTGGGTAGATATGTTCAAACGCATCGGGCGTTGGGTGGACTTTAATCACGATTATAAGACAATGAACCTGTCGTTTATGGAATCGGTTATTCATAACTTTAAGGCGCTGTATGACAAGGGTTTGGTTTATGAAGATTATCGCGTTTTGCCGTATTCGTGGGCGGCGGAAACTCCGCTTTCCAACTTTGAGGTGAATCTTGGTTATCGTGATAAGACTGATAATGCCATAACGGTGATGTTTAAACTTGAAACGGGGCAGAAAATTTTGGTATGGACCACTACGCCGTGGACGTTACCTTCCAACTTAATGTTAGCGGTGGGCAAAGATATTGACTATGCAGTAATGGAAGAAGATGGACAACAGTATATTATCGCCGTGGCGCGTTTGGGTAGTTATAAAAAACAACTGGAACACGCAACACAGGTTAAAACCATTAAAGGAGCTGATTTGCTCGGTTTGAGTTATGAGCCGATGTTCCCGTATTTTAAGCACCTGAAAGAACAAGGCGCGTTCAAAATACTTTCCGGTGAGTTTGTATCAACCGAAGACGGTACCGGCGTGGTGCATATTGCTCCTGGCTTCGGTCAGGATGACTTTGAGGCTTGCCGCGCTTATGATGAGAATTTTCCAGTGGTATGTCCGGTGGATGAAGCCGGTAAATTTACGAGTGAAGTTGCCGATTATGCCGGACAACAGGTATTTGACACCAATGAGCCGATTATGCAATGGCTCAAGGCAAACGGATTGTTAGTAAAAAAGGAGCAATATACACACACATATCCATATTGCTGGCGCACCGATACACCGCTGATTTATAAGGCGATGAGTTCATGGTTTGTTAAAGTTACCGATTTTCGTGACGAAATGGTTGCTAATAATCAGCAAATCAACTGGATTCCGGGGCATATAAAGGACGGTCGTTTCGGTAAATGGCTGGAGGGTGCACGCGATTGGTCGATTTCACGCAATCGTTTCTGGGGTACGCCGATTCCGGTTTGGAAGTCTGATAATCCGAAGTTTCCGCGTATTGACGTGTTTGGTTCACTGGATGAAATTAAGGCGGCAACCGGCGTAACGGTGGAAAATTTGCATAAGCCGTATATTGACGATGTTGTATATCCGAATCCGGATGATCCGTCCGGTAAAACTATGATGCGTCGGGTCAGCGATGTTTTTGATTGTTGGTTTGAATCCGGCTCGATGCCGTATGCACAAGTGCACTATCCGTTTGAGAATAAAGAATGGTTTGAAAACCATTTTCCGGCGGATTTTATTGTGGAAGCAATCGACCAAACCCGCGGTTGGTTCTATACTTTGACAGTATTATCTACTGCTTTGCATAATCGTCCGGCATTCAAAAACTGTATTTGCACCGGTTTGCTGATGGCTGAGGGTGGGCAAAAACTTTCCAAACGCCTGAAAAACTATCCGGATCCGAATGAAATTCTGGAAACCGTCGGTTCGGAGGCATTGCGTTGGTTCTTGGTTTCTTCGCCGGTGTTGAAGGGTGGTAATGTTGCTGTTGACAAAGAAGGTAAGGAAATAGCCAAGGCTTCGCGTTTGGCAATGATTCCGCTGTGGAATGCTTTTTACTTCTTTACTCTTTATGCCAATGCAGAAGATTATAAAGCGAAGGAAATTTCCGCTTCAAGCGAGGCGATGGATAATTATATTTTATCCAAACTTAAAACACTTGGTGAAAAATTAAAACACGGCTTTGAAACGTATGATATTGCCGAAGTTTGCAGTGAAACAGCCGCATTTATGGAAATTTTGAATAACTGGTACATCCGTCGTACTCGCGAGCGCTTTTGGCGCGGTGATGCACAGGCTTTTGATACGCTTTACACCGTGCTCGTCAATGTTGCAAAGCTGACGGCGCCGGTTATGCCATTTATTGCAGAATACATATATAAGAATCTGACCGGCGGAGAATCCGTACACCTATGCGATTACCCGACTTTAAACGCTATTAAATCGGATGAAAAATTGATGTCGGAAATGGACTTTGTTCAAGATTTGTGTTCAACCGGCAAATTTATCCGTGAAGAAAAAAATCTGCGCAATCGTCTGCCGCTTGCCAGTATGACGGTTATCGGAGCATCGCTTTCTTCGGAGTATCAGGAAATTGTTAAAGACGAGCTGAATGTCAAAGAAGTTCGTTTTGATGATAACTTGAGCAATTATGCAACCAAGAGCGTATATCTATATACTCCGCTTTTGGGTAAAACATTGGGTAAAGATATGGGCGCGGTTATGGCTGCCTATAAGCAGGGTAATTGGGTATTGAACAGCGATG
The DNA here is from genome assembly GCA_017444525.1 of Alphaproteobacteria bacterium. Taxonomy (GTDB): domain Bacteria; phylum Pseudomonadota; class Alphaproteobacteria; order RF32; family CAG-239; genus RUG410. The sequence continues at coordinate 41,441 of JAFSWL010000019.1, read as the reverse complement.
GCACATTGTCTATCGGCGGCAAAGTTCTGGCCAGCAATTTGTTTGAAGTTCGCCTTGATATGAAAGACGGTGTAGCCGGACAATCTTTCGCCGACAATAAAGCGGTTTTGACACTTGATACAAATGTTACCGACGAACTTAAACGTGAGGGTATGGCTCGCGATTTCGTGCGCTTGGTACAGACTTTGCGTAAGGATAAGGATTTCAATATTTCTGACCGTATCGAACTCAACTATTCCACTGCTGATGCGGAATTGGCTAAGGCTTTGCAGGAAAATCAGTCTTATATTGCCGATCAGGTTTTGGCGATTAAGGTTGTTTCCGATTGCGCCGGCGGCACTGAGGGAGAAATTGAAGGAATATCTGTCCTTTATGACGCTCAGAAATGTGCTTAAAATCCGTATAATGGTCATCTACTTGTTGCCCTTTTTGCTTATGTACCTCTTTTGTGCACCGCGCAAAAAGGGTAACTGCGTATTTGACTCATTAATCGCATTTTATAAAAAATATACAGGTTTATATTCGTTTATTCGTCAAAATCGTAAATATCTGAGCCGTCGGCAGGGATAGCCGCTGTAGCAGCCTCGCTTGCTGCTGATTCGCATATGTGCAGATAATTTACGGCATATCCGGCAATGGCTAATGCTACAACCGGTAATACAACTTTTTCAAACGGGAAATGTGCATGACCGCCGTTTTTTCTCTTCATCCATTGATAGAACACCGAGCTGTAAATCAAAATCAAGCCGCCCAAAATGCCACAAAACAGGAACGGATCCATATAGAAAATCAGAATCGGTTTCGGGGTATAGGTCAAATCTTTAATATATACTGCAAAAATCATTGAGAAAGACAACAACATCAAAATCGCGTTGCGAAATTTGAAATTCCAACCTTTTTTATCAAACCAGAGAATCGTCCAATAACCGATTAAAGTCAGCAAAGCACCGGCCCAAATGGCGATAACTCCGTCGTCAACTCCCAATTTGCGGGCAATTTCCAGACCGGCGGCAACCGCCACAGTGCATACGGCACAAGCCGGATTGGCATTCGCCGGAAGTGTATATAAAGTAACTAAAATCAAAGCTAAAACAAATGTTGTCATGTTATTCTCCGTTTTTATGATTACGCGAATTACAATACCGTATTTTATACAAATAGCAAGCAATTTTTATTTTTTGCCGCAAACAAAAACGCCATTGTAAAAAACAATGGCGCAAGGAGAAAAGTCTGAAAATTTTGTTTTTATATAATACTGTTGCCGCGTGCGTGAAGCGCCAAACCAATCGGTTGATTGGTGTTTTTGTGTTCAACTTTAGCAGCACCATATTCGGTGGGATATTTTTTTGCAAAATCATTGAAAAACTTATCGAGAGCTTTGTGACGCGGTGTTGTCGGATGCTTTTTTTCATCAATCTCGACATAGCGTTCCATGATCATATAAAGTTTATTGTTAGTTGATAAATCAGTACTGACCATGGCTTTTATGTGGGCGCGCGCGGCATTAACCTTCAAACTGTCAGGATTGGTAATAAGTTCTTTACGCTCACTGAAAGTACGATGAGTTTTCGATTCTTCAATTGAAGCGCGAGCAAGCTCCAAAAGTTTATCCTGATCCGCACCAGCCAGATCAAGTCGGAATAAGAATTTCAATCCTTCTGAATCTTTCTTTTCTGTCATCGCAACCTCCATAATTATACTGTATATCATAAGTATACCATATTTTCAGGCGACTTGCAACAGATTTTGTATCAATATTTTCGCTCAATTATATATTGTGCCAATGCTTTCAGATTATGAGCTTTTGCACCGAAAACGGCAATTTCTTGAATGGCCTCAGTTATAAGTTCTTTGGCTTTTTGTCGGGCCGGTTCTATACCGTAATAGGATACAAACGTGAATTTGTTTTGTTTATCATCTTTGTGCAGGGTTTTGCCGACAAGTTGTTGGTCACCTTCGCGATCGAGAATATCATCGGCGATTTGAAATGCTTGTCCGATTTTGCGGGAATATGATATCAAAATTTGACGCAGCGGCAGCGGAGCTTGTCCCAAAATCGCACCGGCCTCGCAAGCATAGCGCAGCAATCGTCCGGTTTTCATCTCTTCCAAACGCGAGATAATCGCCTTATCGTGTGTACTATCGGTACTCGGAGTGGCATAAATATCAAGTGTTTGTCCGCTTACCATACCACCGAATGCTCCGGCGGCAGATGACAAAAGCTGCAGTAGAGTCAGACGAATTTCCGGACGAATCTCTAATGCATTTGATAAATATTCAAAAGCATAGGTCAAAAGTCCGTCGCCGGCCAAAATAGCGGTAGCTTCGTCAAATTGTTTATGACAGGTAGGTTTACCGCGACGCAGATCATCATTATCCATTGCCGGTAAATCATCGTGTACCAAAGAATAAGAATGAAGCATTTCGAGTGAAGCAGCGGCCTTAAACGCAATTTCGTACGGAACATGGAACAAAGCCGCACATTCGCACAACAAATACGGGCGCAGACGCTTGCCACCGTTCATAACCGAATAACGCATTGCCTCAATAACGCGATTTTCGGCACCGTCAATCGGTGGAAAGCATTTTTCTAAGTCAATATTAAACTTTGCCGAGAACGATTTCAGAATTGCGATAATGTCAGTCATATTTATTCTTCTATTTTATCCAGAGGTTCCGATTGAACAATGCCGTCCGGAGTTATGTTGATTTTTTCTATTTTGAGCTGGGCAGCTTTAAGCTTTTCTTCGCAGAATTTTTTGAGCGCGGTGGCGGTTTCATATGCCTCAACGGCATCATCAAGTTTGATTTTACCGGCCTCAAGCTCGCGCACAATGTTTTCAAGTTGCGTCAGAGCTTCTTCAAAAGATATTTTACAGAAATCAATTTGTTTCATTTTTTTCTCCCTTAGAGCTAATCATAGATACTTACGGCTGATTTGACAACAGTATTTTGTTATTTATTAAACTATTATCGCGGTTTTTTATTTTGAGATGACGATTATATCATAAATGTCTGTAAAATTTCATTCATAATTTTTGTTCCTGAAAAGTCAGCTCCGGCGGCATTTACCAACGGAGCTTGACGAATTGAAATTTTAGTTATATATTACTTTAGTGTTGTAATATGTCGGACTGGATTTTATATGACAAAAGTTTGTTGGAAACCTGGAACAATGCTGGCACCGGTTCCGCCAGCACTGATTTCTTGCGGAACAATGGAGAAGCCGAATGTAATGACGGCAGCTTGGACGGGGATTATATGTACCGAGCCGACACTTGTATATGTGTCGATACGCCCGTCGCGATACAGTAATGAGTTAATCCGCCAAACCGGAGAATTTGCCATAAACATTCCGACAACCAAGTTGGCAAAGGCGGTCGATTTATGCGGAGTTAAAAGCGGACGCGGCATTGATAAGTTTAAGCTGGCGAGGATTACCGCCGCACCTTGCAAAAAAATAAGTGCGCCGCAAGTGGCAGAAGCCCCGATTTCACTGGAATGCAGGGTTAAAGAAATTACTTCTTTCGGAACACACGATATGTTTTTGGCTGAAGTGATGGCGGTCGATGTTGATGAAAATTATATCAACGGCAAGCAAGCACTTGATTTGCAAAAGGCCGGATTGTTGGCGTATGCTCATGGATTCTATTACGGAATAGGACGCAAAATCGGTAAATTCGGCTGGTCGGTGGAGAAAAAATCCACCAAACGGAAACGTGCGGCACGGCAAAATACTCAGCCGAACAATAAAAATAAGGAAGGTCGGCATGGAAAATAAAAAGTGCGACTTCAAAGTTGATTATTCCAAAATGAGAATCTACGAATGTTACAATTCGGAAAAAGTAGATTTTCCGCTGATTTTATCAATTCCCCATAGCGGTACCTTTTTCCCGCCGGAGTTTTTGGAACAGGTTAACGACAGCGTCGAGATTATGCGCCGTAATGAAGATTTGTTGGTGGATAAGCTGTTGCAAGGAGCAATTGATGCAGGGATTCCCGCTATAAAAATGTTGGTTACGCGCGTGTTTATCGACCTTAATCGCGACCGTCTAGAGCTTGATCCGGCGATGTTTTATAATTATCCGGAAGAAAAAAATGTGATGTTTGATAAACATTGTCGCGTCGGTTTGGGCGTGGTGCATCGCATTGATTATTTGCGAAATCCTTTATATAAAGGATTGCTTGACTATCATGAAGTGGAAAAGCGCCTCAAAAATGTGTATGACGTTTATCATAATCAGCTGCAAAAAATGATTGCCAAATGTGTGAAAAGATTCGGGTTTTGTCTGTTGTTGGATTGTCACTCGATGCCGTCAAAAATCTGTTCGATTATTGATGACCGTTCGGGAATAGATATTTGCCTCGGCACGTTGTTCAGCCAAAGTTGTCCGCAGGAAATGAGCGACTTTTTTGCCGGACAGTTTTGGAATAAGAATTATAATGTAGAATTTAATTGCCCGTATTCCGGCGCGTTTATTACCTTTAATTATTGTCAGCCACGCAAAAAAATCTACACACTGCAACTGGAAATCAACCGCGCACTGTATGCAGATGAAGATAAATTACAGCCAAATGAGCATTTCGCCAATATGGCAGACGACGTGAGCGAGGCGGTTATCAATTTGGCGCAAAGCTTGGTGCGCTGATATAGAGATATTAAGATGAAGAAACTGCTGATATGGGATTTTGACGGAGTAATTGCCGACAGCGAAAAATTATGGGTTGCGGTGTGGGTTGAAACGTTGCAACAAGAAAAGAACATTATTTTGAATACCGATGAAAAGCTGAACTTGTTGGTGGGGATTGCCGATAAATCAAGAAAAGAACGACTGGAAAGATATTTTCCCGGTTTGGTTTTGGATGCCGATTTTATGCGAAAAATCAGCGCCGGCGAGGTGTATAAGGGAATACATTTTATGCAACCGATTGCTGGAGTGGAGGCAGTGATGGTGGACAAAAGATTTACGCATTGTATCGCCACCGGAGCCACTAAAGAACAGCACGCGTGGAAAATGACGCAGTTTAAGTGGGTTGAAAAATATATGTCGCCGCGCGATTATTTTACGGTGGATATGGTTAAGCAGGGCAAGCCGGCGCCGGATTTATTTTTATTGGCGGCAAAAAGTAAAGGTTTCGTGCCGCAAGATTGTATTGTTATCGGTGACAGTTTGAATGATTTTGCCGCCGCCAAGGCCGCCGGCATGAAAAGTATTGCTTTTGTCGGTGCGGAAGGAAACGATACGCCGGAATATCGGCAAAAATGCCTCGAGGCAGGAGTCGCCGCGGTATGCGCCACTATGCCGGAAGTTAAAGCGGCAATCAGAAGTATTTGATTACGATATAAAAATATAATTTACAAAATCTGAAATTGTGCTACAATCGGGTTTATCATATAATAAAGAAAGGGGAGTAACAATGGCAGAGTTAATCAATCGCAGAACCATCAGTCAGGAAGGTATTGAATATGATTTATATAATTTGCCTGAAGGTTTTGTAATTAAAGGCGGTTTGGATTTAGGGAGAAATATGTATATGAAACTTCCTGACTTATCAAAAGTTATTGTTGAGGGAGATTTTGATTGTCGGGGATGTCATCTCAAATCGTTTGTCGGGGCGCCGAAAAAGGTTACCGGTGATTTTAATGGTTTTGGCAATGAAGTGACTTCTTTGGAAGGTATGACTGAGGAAGTCGGCGGAAATTGCAATTTATCCCGCAACAAACTTACTTCGCTTGAGGGTAGTCTTCGCAAGGTAGGGAACAGTCTGAATTTGGATCGTAATCCGCAATTAACCTCCTTGGAGCATATTCCTGAAGTAGGATATGCAATCCTCTGTGAAGAAACGGGAGTTACGTCTCTTGCCGGTATATCTAAAGCGGATACCGTCTTTTGTAAAGCCTCTGTTGCCAAACAATATTTTGAGGACGGTAAATATGCCGATCGCGACGACAATGATCTCTGTATGCTTTCTTTTGCCGAAGTGAAAAAAAGCGCGCGTTTCAAAGCACAAAATTCGGCTCTTGAACGTAAGAATTCTTCACAGAAACTTGACCTCGGAAAAATCGTCGGGGGCAGAGATCTTTAATTTGTAAAATATTATCGGTAAAAAACGGCGGAAGTAAAATCTGCCGTTTTTTTTGTTGTTACCGCGACAATAAACCGATAAAAACCCGCGCGATAAGTGCTTTTTTTGCTTGCGATTTTGGGAAAATATAAGTAAACTCCGCGTATGGATTAATTTTAAGGGAGTTTATAAGCAAATGTCTAAAGTTCTGATTACCTCTGCATTACCGTATATTAACGGCGTTCCGCATTTGGGACACATGGTCGGCTGTTTGCTGCCGTCCGATGTTTATGCGCGCTATATGCGAATGATGGGTAACGAGGTTTTATACATTTGCGGCAACGATGAGCATGGTACTGCTTCTGAAGTCGGCGCACTCAAAGAAAATATGCCGGTGCAGGAATATTGCGATAAATATCATGCCCGCCACGCCAAAACTTATGCCGATTTTAATCTGTCGTTTGATTATTTCGGGCGCTCGTCGAGCGAGCAGAATAAAGAGATGACCTATCACATTTTCGAACAGCTCGATAAAAACGGATTTATCGCCGAAAAAACAATGAAACAGGTGTTTTCGGTTGATGACAATATGTTTTTGGCTGATAGATATATTACCGGCACTTGTCCGCATTGCGGCTATGAAAAAGCGCGCGGCGATCAGTGCGAAAATTGTACTAAAGTTCTGGAACCTACTGATTTAATCAATCCGCGCAGTACCGTTTCCGGAAGTACAAACTTGGAAGTGCGCGAAACCAAGCATCTGTTTTTAAACCTGCCGAAGATTGAGGAAAAACTGGTAGAGTGGCTGAAAACAAAAGAAGCGTTTTGGCCTGATGTTGCTTATTCTATCGCTAAAAAATGGGTGAAAGAAGGTTTGCAGCCGCGCTGTATTACCCGCGATTTGAAATGGGGATTTCCGGTAAACAAAGCCGGTTTTGAAAATAAGGTGTTTTATGTGTGGTTTGACGCGCCTATCGGCTATATCGGCATTACCAAGCAATGGGCAGATGAAAAACCGACCGAACGCGATTGGAAAGAATGGTGGCTTGATGCCAAAGATGTGCGCTATGTTGAGTTTATGGGTAAAGATAATGTGCCGTATCATTCAATTACGTTTCCGGCAACATTGTTGGGTACCGGTGAAAATTGGACTAAGGTGGACTATCTTAAAGGCTTCAGTTATCTGACATTCGAGGGCGGTAAGTTTTCAAAATCGGAACATCGAGGAGTATTTGCCGAAGATGCGGTGGCGGAGTTTCCGGCCGATTATTGGCGCTATTGGTTGATGGCAAATGCACCAGAAGCATCGGATTCTTCATTTACGTTTGAGAGCTTTGTCGGTACCATCAATAAGGACCTGAACGGAGTTTTGGGCAATTTTGCACAACGCGTGATGAAGATGACGGCCTCCAAACTCGGCAGCTTTGTGCCGGAAGGCGGCGAATTGTTGGCTGAAGATGAAGAAATGATTGCGGCCGTGCAGGCGCGTGTCAATGATTATTTCAAATATATGGACGCGTTGGAGTTCAGAAAAGCGGTGGCGGAATTGCGCGCAATTTGGGTTGAGGGCAATAACTACATTACCAAAACCGAGCCGTGGCAAGTGATTAAGGAAGATGAGAAACGGGCGGCGACAATTTTGCGTTTGTGCCTGAATTTGGTACGAATTTATGCAATTTTGAGTGCACCGCTGATGCCGGAAACTTCAGCTAAAATGCTGGCTAAATTCAATTTGAAACCTGAAGATATGCCAACACTGAAAAACTTTAACGTTGCCGAGCAAATGACGGCACTGAAAGCAGGAACTCCGTTTGAAACAGGAGAAGCTCTGTTTGAGCGGATTACGCCGGAAAAAGCCGCAGAGCTGCAGGAAAAATACGGAGGAAAATAAATGGCGCGAAGAAATATTGGCGGTTACAGCGATTTGCATTTGAGTGGGTTTTTAGCTTGGATGCATCGTGTAATTATGTTTATTACATTTCCGATACGTAAGTTTTGGCAGATTGCAGCAGTAATTGTAGCCGTTTTGGCGCTTTTGGTAATTGCGCATTTCTATTATGGTATAGGCTTTGATCATATCTCTTATTGGTACAATAAATTGGTTCCGATAAAGGAAATTTCTCAAAAAACCGATGATGCCGCAGCTGAAATTTATGAGCGGTTGGAGCAGATTAAAAGCAATGTGTCGGAAATGGTGAATGCTGAAAATACCGATTCCGAGCAACAAGAAGACGAGGTATGTATTAAGAAAAGATTTGTGGCATGGAATGTGCCGGAGTTTAAAAAAATTAAATATAAACCATTGTCTAAATCGCTTAAGTTTGGGAATGGTTTCCGGTCGAAATGGCAAAAACAGAATGAGGCAGTTTCGACAAAGGAAGAACCCCATATTGATACACAAGCTGTATCCATGAAAGAGGAAACAGCCGTAAAGGTTCCGGAATTACACAAAGGCTCCGCTGTAAAGCCCTTAATCGAGCGTCCGCGAATATTAAAGAAAATCAGGGCTCCGCAAAAGGAAGATTTTTACAGCGGCAAAATTACGGACTATTATGAGATTACCGAAAACAGAGGATTGATTTATTTGGAAACGCCGGAGGTGTTGTTCGGACCTGCAAAAATCTTGGGACCGAACAGTTTGTACGTGGGCGATGTGTTTATGTTTTTGTATGGAATTTATACCGATGCAACGGATTTTGATGTGCGCTCGGCAAAGAAATATTTAGAGCAAATTACCGAAAAGAAAAATTTACGCTGCGAGATTGTGGCCTATACTGCGCAAACAGAGGCGGCAACAGCTCTTTGCTTTATCAAAGGTGCTTTTGTAAATAGGGAAATGGTGCAGCATGGTTTTGCTAATAATGTGGCACTCAAATAAGGCAAAAAAGAAATGTGGCAGCCGGTTTTAATGATAAGCGGATATGTTTTGGGTGTTCTGGGTTTGGTGATGTTGATTCCAGCCGGTTTGGATATAGCTGAAACAGCCACCGATTGGTCACCGTTTTTGAGTGCGGCTTTGATCTCGGTGTTTTTCGGTTTTTCACTTTTCTTGGCAAATTACGCAAAAATTGAAAGAATTACATTAAAACAAGGCTATTTGATTACGGCAGTATGTTGGATTTCCGTGTGTTTGTTTTCTGCCATACCGTTTTTGTTGCATGAAGGAGCGGACAACGCAGTCGACGCAATTTTTGAAGCAACTTCAGGGATTACCGGAACAGGTGCAACCATAATGAACGATGTTGAGGTATTGCCTAAATCAGTGCTTTTATGGCGCTCTTTGCTCAATTATATAGGCGGTTTGGGAATCGTTATTTTTGCCGTTGCTTTATTACCGTTTTTAGGCATAGGAGGTATGCAGATTTTCCAACACGAAAATTCGGATTCAAACGATAAATTTATGCCTAAATTTAGCTATATCGCTAAACGAATTGTGATTGTGTATTTAGTATTGACGGTGATTGCCACCGGTGTTCTATATTTATGCGGAATGAATGTCTTCGATGCAGTAAATCATGCTATGTCGGCCATCGGAACCGGTGGATTTTCCACTAAGAACACTTCAATCGCCGCCTTTGACAGTGTGGCGATTGAATTTGCAGTTATGTTTTTTATGCTGACTGGTGCATTACCGATGACGTTTTATATTTTACTCTATCGGCGGATGCATCCCGATCGCAATTATCAGGTCAGTGTGTTTTTGAAATCTGTATTGGTTTTGGGATTGAGCTTAAGCGGATATATGTATTTTACTTCTGATTACTCATTGTGGTATGCGTTGCGCTATTGCTTTTTTACGGTCATAGCTGTTGTAACCACGACCGGATTGTCGGCATGTGATTATACCGCGTGGGGACAGTGGGTTCCGGCAGTGATTTTGTTGCTGTCTTTATCCGGAGGCTGCACTGGGTCTACCACCGGTTCAGTTAAAATTTTTCGCTGGCAGGTGATATATGCTTTTTTGCGGAAATATACAATTTCCGCAGTCGAACCGAATCGGGTTACTTTGTTGAAAATAGGTTCGATTAATATGCCGGAAAAAGTAACAATGTCTGTTTTTGTGTATGTTTTTGCTTTTATGATTTCTCTGCTCGGTTTAACGGTTTTGGTTAGTGCCAGCGGTTTGAATTTGCGTACATCATTGGCTGCGGTTACGGCTTGTATTACAAATGTTGGGGTGGGCGCGATTGATATTATCGGACCAAACGGAAATTATGCCTTTTTCTCGGATTCTGTAAAGTCGATTTTATGCTTTGCCATGCTATTGGGACGTTTGGAAATTATTACTATTTTGGTGATTTGCACCAAATCATTTTGGCGGAGCTGACTTGTTTTTATAGTATTGCAGAACAAACAGGCGGACAGCACTTGAAAGATTGTCGGAATTGCGGGTACGATCAATGAGAGTAATGAGTTGATTGCGACTCATTTTCATTGTAGCGGCAATAGTCAGCAGTTCTTCATAAAATTCTTCTTCTAAACTTATGCTGGTTGCGTGTCTGCCGGCAATTAAAACCGATATTTTAATCATGATTTTTTGCGCCAATTATCAATGGAGATTACCTCAGCGTTTCCGGCTTGACGCGGTGAATCATTAATTTCGGCGGAAGATGCGGATAAAGCATCGAGATCTTCATGTTCAAAACTCAGACCAAATTTAGCATACGGATCTGCAAAATATGTGATTGCCTCGTACGGTATGGTTATGGTTTGCGGAACCCCGCCGAAACTTAAATCAACGGAAAAGCTATTGTGGCGTACTGTTAAGTTATCAAATTGGTTTTGCAAGACAATAGTCATGGTGTCTGGATATTGGATTTTGAGATTTTTGGAAAGGATGACTCCGCGAAAATGCGTGTGAAAAGTAATATAAAAGTGGTTTTCTCCAGGTAAGCCCTGTTCTTCTACCACTTTAAGTGCATAGTAAATTACGTTACGTAAAGATTTTTCTACCAACTCATCATAGTTAAATTCAGTAATAAAATCGACCATTTTTTCCTCTACCCAAAAACAAGCGAGCCGTTCTGTTGCTAGGTGGCTCAGCCCCACTTTATGCTAACCAAAGCTTAAAGAATTGAAGTTTGTTGCGTTTGCCGCATTACGCAGCGATGGCAACAGGTGCAAAATTATCATTTGCGTTTATTTAATTTGAACCGATAACGGTGGTATCTCACCGGACACAACACATATCTTTACTATACACCGTCAATCCTGTTTCACCCCCATAAATGGTGGAGGTGCCGAGTACTGCCCTCGGGTCCGACGCATCTATTTCATAAGGTCTCTGGTGTCACAGTCAGTTTCCTGACGCTTATTAATATAAAGCTTCTTTTAAAAATATCAAGATGGAATTTTTACATAAAATATTTTATGAATAGACTGCATTTTAATTAATTTTTATGTGTAATTAATTTTCGTAAAAACAATATGTTATCATTATTTTAATGATTAATTTAAGCATAAAATACGTTTTTTACTGGATTTTTAAAAAAAGGCATGCTATATGACTCGTGTTTAACGATTTGTTAATGTATTTTAATAAGTGGTTAAAAGCGGTTAATACTGTCGATGTTGTCGGCATCAGGTTGCAAAACAATCCGAAATTCCTAAAAGAAGGGAAGATTGTTGACATCGCGGCAGCAGTAAGAGGTTACACGTCATCGTGTTAAATAAGTTTGCAATTATATTGTTTAGTGTCTGCGTATTGTTGAGCGGTGCTATTTATGCTAACGAAGATGCTGATATGCCATCGGTTAAAGAGCGAGTTTCTGACAGCTCTCTTTGTTTGGCGGCAGCTAAGCAAGCAGGTGCCGACTACGGTGTGAGTTTTGATTTACTTCAGACAATAGCAGCGGTGGAAAGTGGCGTATGGAATGAGTTTCATAATGCCTATGTGGCTTGGCCGTGGACGGTTAATGCCAAAGGACGCGGATATTATTTCAAAACCAAAGAAGAGGCCATTGCTGCGGCAAAGAAGTTTATTGGCAGCGGAGTAACGAGCATTGATGTCGGTTGTATGCAAGTGAATATGAAATTTCACGGTAAGGAATTTTCTTCGCTCGAAGATGCAATGGATCCGCAAAACAATGTACGTTACAGTGCGAAGTTTTTACGTACGCTTTATTCGCGTAATGGTAACAACTGGAAGCGTGCCGCTGAAAGTTATCATTCTGGCAATTCGGCCGAGGGGGCTATTTATGCCAGCCGTTTGGAGAAACGTTTTGAGACTTATAAGGTCGCGGGATTATCGATTGGTAATACATTGTTTTAGATAATGTCGATTGAAGTTACTAAATATGCTAAAGAATATAATGTAAAAAGCTATGAGGCGGATTGTCATGGCTTTTTGCGTATTCTGACATTGATGAATATTTTGCAAGATATCGCTTGTGAAAATGCCGATGCTTTGGGGTTTGGCTTCGTCGAGTGCCATAAACATAACCTGACATGGGTCGGCTCTAACTATTTAATAAAAATTAAAAGATTGCCGCAAATCGATGAACATTTTATTATAGAAACCTGGCCGGCAGCAGGCAAATTATGGGGTGCAGTGCGTAATTTTAATATAAAAGATAAAGAAGGTAATGTTATTGCGTGTGCCTCGAGTCAATGGGTACTAATAGATTATGAACGGCGTCGTCCGGTAGCTTTAAGTAAATATTTTCCGGAATATCATTTTTTGGACGAGAGGGTTATGAATGAAGATTTTCATAAACTGCCTGAAATTGAGAATCCGGACTTTATAAAAGAATTTGCGGTGCGTTTTGATGATATTGATGTCAATAATCATGTCAACAATGCAGTGTATCCGGTTTGGGCTAGTGAAAGTACGGACAGTAAATATCGTATGTCGCACTTGCCAACCGAGATTGAGCTGAACTTTAAAAAAGAAGCGCTTTTCGGTGAGAAAATCCGTGTGGAAACAAAACAAAACCAGGCAGAGAGTATGCATATTATCCGCGATGAAAAAAGCGGGGATGAATTAGCCAAATGTCTGATAAAATGGCGTGAAATTACATCAGAACCGTCGGCATCAGAGCTTTGCGCGGACTGATGTTTTGTTTGAATACAGCATGAAAAATCGGATAGGCTCGTTCACATTCGGTAATGGCAATATCGAGAATTTGCTGCAGTTTAGGCAGAATGTTTGTGTCTTTCTCATCAATAATGACGGAATGCTTGAATACGGGCATTTGCATTTCTTCCCAATAAGAAAAATATCCCACCCACAAATCTTCATTCAGCAGTGCTAATAACTCAAAAATGCTCGGTGTATAAATATTTTCCGGCTCAAGATTGATAAGGCAAGAAATATGCAGACAATGCATATCTTCTTCCCAAGCAAAGAAAAACAGCATATTATCCCACTTTCCGGATATTTCTACCACAACTTCATGATTGTTACGGCGTTCGGTGGAATGCTGCCGTTCGGCAAACAGATACTCAATATCGTCAATGGGATTGAAGTTATATAAATTTTCTGCCAGCATTTACTTTTTCCTGTCATTGATTAAATTAATGATGATATAATTTTTCGATAAAATTCAATTTTTAACGTTAACTTTTCCTTTTTTTGCACATAAAAAAAATTTTTTTTAAATTCATCAGAAAAAAATGTGTTTTTTCAGATGGTTAAAAATAAAGGTGTTTATAATAATTTTTTATATGTGGATTATCTGTTTTTTCTTAATATACTTTTAAGCAATTCGTTGTAAGGGGGACAAAATGGTTGGTTTGGCATATCCGGAAATATCACCGATATTCTTTTCAATCGGGCCGATAGCGGTCAGGTGGTATTCCATGGCTTATTTGTTAGGTATTTTGTTCGGGTGGTGGCTAGCCTCCGTCAGAATTAAAAAATATAATCTCGGGCTGACAAAACAAAATTGTGAAGATGCGGCATTTGCTGTCACACTTGGAATTATTCTCGGCGGTCGAATCGGCTATATCCTGTTTTATAACGGAGCACAATATTTGCAGAATCCGTGGGAGATGCTGGCGATTTGGCATGGCGGGATGTCTTTTCACGGCGGCATAATCGGAGTAATCGTCGCCCTGTTTATTTTTGCAAAAATGATAAAATACCCGTTTTTGAAATTAACTGATTTGGTGTCACCTGTAGTTCCGGTAGGTATATTCTTAGGCAGATTGGCTAATTTTATTAATGATGAGCTTTGGGGACGTGTAACTGATGTGGCATGGGCAGTACGTTTTCCGCGCGGAGGATATTTGCCGCGGCATCCGTCGCAGATTTATGAGGCATGTCTTGAGGGGATATGTTTGTTTGCGGTGCTGAATTTTATGTGGCGCAACAAGTGGTGCCGTGAACATACCGGTTTTATATCTGGGATGTTTTTGCTTGGATATGCGCTTTGTCGTTTAGTTGTTGAACAATATCGAGAACCTGATGCACAGTTGGGATTTTTGTGGTTGGGTTTAACTATGGGACAGTGGCTATCCATTCCGATTACACTTTTGGGAATGTGGTTATGCGGGCGGCATATTGTTCAGCTATTAATAAAAGTAGTTAAACAACGGAGATGATATTGCAATTAAAGCGGTAATTTTTGTGTAATGCGTTATGGGTACGTTCGGTAACTTCTGCTGCGTCCAAATCTTTGCGCGTTTTTTCGGATACACAGACGGAAATAGTAATTTTTACACTTTTACGTGAGGCAAATATAAATTCCGATGCCGCAATACTGCGGCGAATGTTGTCGGCAAATTCTTTGACGTGTCGGGCATCTTCATTTTTGAACACCATAATCAGTTCGGATTCGTTATAGCGATAGATGCTGAATTTGTATGGCATTTCCAAAATGCGGTTAACCACCATTTGATCAAGGATTCGGCATTGTGAAGCCCCGATGGCGGCAATCAGTTTATCACGATTATCAATACTGAATAATGCAATAGTGTATTTGAACGGAAATTTGGAATTGGCATGATGTATGTAGGCTGCTTTACTACCGACATTTTCCAAGTAATCATAGTGTAAACTGCGGTAAATATCCAAAATGGTAACGCATAAAAGTATGAGAGCGAACCCGAGAAAGAAAGTTGTCAATCCTGACGGATATGCCGAATATATAAGTCCCATAAACAAACTGGCATCGGCATAAAATAAACCGGTGTTGATTATGGTGTTTTTGAAACTGATGTTGATGGCGAGCGGAGTCAATAAAATAATCCAGAACATACAAGCCCATAACGGTATGGCTTCAAGTGCTATATCGATATGCGGTAACATGCTGAAGAAAGGGTGTATGTGTGATAATATCGTGGCTTGAAACAATAAACCAAGTAATAAAAAACAATTGCGTTTTGTGTGTAATTGTGATTGCGGCAGAAAATATAAGAATACAAAGTTTATCGGCAAAATAAAGCACAGACAGCAGAACTCCGATGTTGCGGCGTAATTATCACCGTATCGTATTTTAAGATTGTTGATGATAATATAGCAGACGACTCCAAGTAACATACTGAACATGGGTTTGGAACGGTTAGAAACAAACAGCAGTATCAAATTGATGGCCGTTGCCGTAAAAAACATATAGTGCAAAGTGAGGTTCCAGCCGTCGGTATATGGATTCTGCATATAAAAAGAAATTAGTCCGGCCAGTAGCAGAAAAGCCGGTAAAAATGAGCTTTTAATGGTTGAAAAGATGTATTTGATGTTTGATGCCGACTTTATGAACACTTTAGGCTTCTCCTTTGTATGAGGAGTGTAGCATAAAAGAGTTTAAATTTTATTTATACATTTTAAAATTGAACTGTCGCCGTAAGAATAAAAACGATAGCGCTCGGCAATGGCATGAGCATAGGCCGCTTTCATTCTTTCGGTACCGGCAATGGCGCAAATCAGCATGAATAAAGTTGATTTAGGCAAGTGAAAATTGGTTATTATCATATCAAGAATCTTAAATTTATAGCCCGGAGTAATGAAAATATCGGTTTCACCGCAGAACGGATGCAGGATTCCTTTATCATCGGCAGCGCTTTCCAAAAGACGCACCGAAGTCGTACCCACGGCAATTATGCGCCGTCCTTCTTTTTTGGCCTGATTGATGATGTCCACAGTTTCTTGAGAGATAATACCGTATTCAGCATGCATTTTATGATTTTCGGTGTCTTCGGTTTTGACCGGCAGAAAAGTACCTGCGCCGACGTGCAGAGTTAAAAATACGCGCTTAACACCCATATCGTCGATTTCTTTCAAAAGACGGTCCGTAAAGTGCAGGCCGGCGGTAGGAGCGGCAACCGCGCCTTCGTATTTGGCATAAACGGTTTGGTAGTTTTCTTTGTCGTTATACGGATTCCATAAACCTGCTAAAGGTTTGTCACGTTTGATGTACGGAGGCAACGGCATTGAACCGTATTTTTCCAGCATCGCGCCCAATTTATCCGGATCACAATTAAATTTTATAAGCACCCCGTCTTCAGAGTCTTTTTGCAAAATGTCGGCGGAAAAATCGGACTCTTCGGCACGCGTATCTGAAGTGTAAAAACGAATCGTGTCTCCTTCATGCAAACGTTTGGAATTTTTGATAAATGACCACCAACGAATGCCGTCATCAGGATGATATAACGTAACTTCAACCATAGCTTCGCCGCGTTTACCGTAAAGCCGAGCCGGAATGACTTTGGTGTCATTAAATACCATCACGTCACCTGACTTAAGAATCTTCGGCAAATCATAAAAATGGCGGTCGGTAATGATGTTTTCTTCCGACAAGTCCAAGAGCCGCGACGAATCACGCGGATTCGCCGGCTGTTTGGCAATCAGTTCTTTATCCAAGTCAAAATCAAATAAATCCACTTTCATTACTTTTTCCTATATAATATATTGTCGCAGTTATATTATGTTCGCGCAGATAAAGCAAGATTTTTTTATTTTAGAGTATAAAAATGATTTTTTTCAATTTGTCAAAATGCCTAAAAATAAGGCTGTTGCGAGATATTTGAAAAAAAAATCAAAAAAAAATGCATTTTTCGACAAAAAAGTGTTGCAAAATAGTAAAAATGGGTGTATAGTCAACGCAGAAATAATGACGAAAAATGCACTTAAAGGAGTTTAAAAAAATGGCAAACACAAGAAATACTGCGGTTGAAGAGAAAATCAAAAACGCAGAAAAAATTATTCAGTCGTATGCCTATGGTGCCGAATTGGATCAAGCGATAAGATATTTAAAGCGTCATGATTCGGATAACGCCGTATTGGCAACCATTAAGGATTTTGAAGATAATCGTCCGATGCTGAAAGTATTGAACGCATTATATCGCGCCGATGAAGCGCGCGCTAATAATGACACGGCTGAATTACAAAAGATTGCCGAGTTTTTGAATGATTATAAAGGATATGGTAACCGTCAGGAATTGCAAGCAGAAGCAATGAAAATCTTTAGCGAACTTCCGGAAATGAGAGAGAATCCGGAACAGATTGAAGCAATTCAAGCAATGCAAAATGATACAGATCGTTTGAATCATATTCAGGAAAAACAGGAAGAAGTACGTCATCAGACTCCGAGTATGAGCGATGATGAGATTGTTGCCAACGCGGAAAAGGTTGATAATATTCTGAACAGTGATGAATTCAGAAATATGTGTGCCAATGCAATTAATAATGCCGGCAGACAGGTAGCCATCGTTGATGATGAGGGATTTACGGTTGAAAATGAAGATGAGATCTGGCTGACTAAAATGCGTGCCGTATTGAACGATGTTTCGATGGTTCGTATGGATGATGCCGAGTTTGCCGCCCAAAACGAAAATGAACAAAAGGAACTGCTAAAAGAAGATGTTATAACAAACTTTAATCTTGATTTATGGCAGATGACAGGTGCTTCAGCTGATCGGGAAAATGCAGAGAAAGCACAGAGAGATTTTATGGATGGTAAAGATGTTAAGATTAAGGCGAATATCTTCCATAACAGCGTTAAATGTACCAAAGACCGTATGGAGGTTAAAGCTGAAAAGTTAAAAGAAAGCGGCAAAGAAAAATCCGGTAACTGGCTGTCGCGTAAATTGCAATCGTTTAGCAATTTTGTTGCGGATCATTGCGGTAAAACTCCGGCTGAGTACGGTAAAGATTTGATCGGATACTTTTCTACCGCGCGTGGTATCACTAATGGTGTAGCTACACTCGGATTAATCGGTGCATCCGTAGTTTCGGTTCCTGCCGCTTTGGGGGCAGCCGCTGCATACGGTGTTTATCAATCGTTGGCTCCGTCTAAATGGACAATTTATGAAAAGAAACATGCTAATTATAAAGCGGCCAAGGCTAGCGGCAATCAGCAGGAAATCGCTAACTGGAAGGGTTGGAACGGTATTCGTAATGCTTATAAGGCAATTATGGCGAATCAAAAAGAAAAAGAGAGATTTGAAAAACAAAGAAAAGTTAATATGGTTGCCGGTTGGGGTAGTGCTTTGGCAGTTACTATTGCAGCTCCGTTTGCTGTCGGCGCATTAGCAACTGCTACTGCAGCGAGAGGTGTTGCTTCCACCATTCGTGTGGCCGGTGCATTAACTAACGGCGGTATTCAATATAAGGATGCCAGACAGCAATATAAGGAAGATCAAACCATTGAGAGCAAGAAAGGTATGCAAGTTGCCGGTACGTCTTTGGTGCTTACAGCCTTGATGTCTGGTGCGGCTGAGTATATGATGGCTCATAATATTTATGATTTGCATGCGGCTGATAATGCTATGGGTGTTGATCATAATCCGGAACATTTCGCTTCGTTGGATAATGAGAATACGCAGGAAACAACCCAATCTCCGGTTGAAAATAACGATAATGAGGTTGTTGAGCCGGTTGAAGTTACGCATGTTGACTGGAAAGCCGGTATGTCGCAAAATCATATTGATTACGTCTTAGAACATGTACAAGAGAAGGCTGCGGGCTATGCCAAAATGTTTGGTTGGAATGTCAATCCTGATGATAATGAGGCAGTTATTCAGAAAATGGCTGACAATTGGCAAAAGGGTGTTGAAAACGGTGTATTACCGAGCGATATTCCGGTAGGAGAAGGTCTTTATAAGTATTTGCACATTATTGCATGGCGTGAAAAAGGTGAGTTTGTATCCGATAAATTGATTCAATCGGTCATGGTTAACGGTGAACCTGATTATTGGACAAATGCTGATGAAATTAAGGCTTTGAACCACATTATTTTCTGTGAAGAAAAGCCGGAAGTGTCAGCAGCATCTATCGGTAATGTTTTGAATCGCATTACCGAACACGGTGATGACTTAGATAAGAGTTTGGATCATTTGACCTATAACCGATATGTCGGTACTGCTGATTTGGAACATCAGCCGGGTGATGTTAACTGCGCACACGTAAGTTATTGGGAGCGTATTAAAATGGCTGTTAAAAATGTTGTTAAGCCAGCTCCTGAACCGGCTCCTGAACCTCCGGCAGAAGAACCTACGGAAATTTATCAGGGAGTTGAGGAGCCGCCGGCTGCGAAACCAGATGGATATGCTAATGACGGCGCGGTTATCTCTACCGTTGATCAGGGGTACAGTACCAGCAGTGATGCCGGATCCAATGAAATTAATGGGAAATCTATCCAGTATATCAAAGAAGGCAAGCGTTCAATCATTCCGGGGTCTGCTGTCGAGGCCGGTGCCGAGAAGACTTCTTCTGCTGCTACCGGTAACGGTGAACAGGCTCTGAATGCCGCCATTATGAAAAATATGAAGAGTAATGGTATGGTATAATTCAGAGTTCATAAAATAATTAAAAAAGCACTTCTTCGGAAGTGCTTTTTTTGTAGCTTGGCGAAATTATGCGGCGTTAAAAATACAGCCAATTACATCTTTACCGTTTTCACGGCGCAAAACAAGCTCCGTTTGCGTAACCTCGGTATATCCGGAATTGCGCAGCAGTAATTCGATATATTGCGGATTATGCTTATAGCGACCATTGGCTTGTATGGTAAATTTTTCCGCCGCCGAATCCGTTTCTATTGAGAAAATCAGACGAGTAGGGGACACAGCAGCAATAATCGGACGTAAATCACCAAAGTAACAAAAAACGTCTGCGGAGATGACGGTGTCGAATTTTTGCTGCGAATCGCGCAGATATTCCAAAATATCTGCATGATGAAGCTCGGTATAGATATTTTTCTGCCGTGCCAAATCCAACATTTTTGCCGATATATCCACGCCGGTAAATTCATTATCCACAGTTTTGAGTTTTTGCGCAACCAAACCGGTGCCGCAACCTAAGTCGAGAATCTTCCCTTTTAGCGGCGCATACAGTTCGGCAATTTTATCCGTCACCGAATATTTAATATTTTTCAGCGTTTGTTCATAAGTAGCGGCAAAGTTGTCGAAAAGCAGCTCATTATATTCCCTTTCATTGGCGGCGATTTGATGATTTATAGCCGACCATAAATGTTGAACAATAATGTTTTCCGGCATTTTCTGATACCAGTTTTCGCAGATTTTACGCGCTTTTTCCGGAGCCTGCTCATTAAACAATACAAGTGTTTCGGCAATATTAAGACTCCAATCGGTGTGTTCCGGCGCCAGATAAAAAGCGTGGAACATTAAGTCAAGCGCTTGTTCATATTCTTCCAGACTTTTCAAAATCAAGGATAAATTATAGCTGAGTTCCGGTGTTTGCGGCGACAAAATCACGGCTTGCCGATATTCTTCCAAGCCTTCAAGCGTACGTTTATTACGGCAGAGCATTTCGGCATAATTGGTGTGCAGACGCAAGTTGTCCGGCGCGAGTTCAATGCCGCGTTTATATAATTTTTCCGCCTCGCTGAAATTGCGTGAATCTGCCTCCATATCAGCCAAATTCATCAGTGCAGTCAGATTATAGGGATTAAGATTGAGTGCTTGATAAAACAGTTTTTGTGCGGTTTCTTTATGCTCCAGCGCCAATTCGGATTCGCCGAGCATTGCTTTGATTTCATCATCGTCAGAAAGTGCGTCGGCTTTGCTTAAATATGTGGCGGCAGCGGCAAAATTTCGAGCGTTGAAAGAGCGGCGGCCGAGATAATATAGCGCCTGCGGGTTGCCAACAGACAATTTTTCGAGCGAATCCGTATCATCACTGACTTCTGCCAGATTTGTCGCCGCTGCCGTGTAATCAGAATCGATTTTGAGTGCGGCGGAAAATTGTTCTTTGGCGGCCTCAAGATTATTCTGCGCCCAATAGAGATTGCCTAAGCCAAAGTGCGCCTCTTTGCAATCCGGTTTAAGTGACAACACCTTTTGATAAGCCTCTGTTGCCTCCAAGAACTTGCCCAAAGCGCCGAGAGAAACGGCTAGATTAAAAAATATCGGCCAGTGCTGAGGTGCATTTTCAATCGCTTTATAAAAATAACCGACGGCTTCATTGTGAATGCCGCGAGTTTGCGCAATCAGCCCGAGCAAGTTCAGCACATCGGCATTGTTCGGCGCGGTTTCAAGAATCTGCCGGTATATTTGTTCCGCCTCGTTTAAGGCACCGTTTTGCTGCAGTTCAACCGCTTTTTGAAACATTAACTGGTATGACACCGGTTTCCCCTGTGTTATCTGCCCTCATGAGATGAGGTATTTGTCGGTGCTTTTCTAGCTGTTACCAAATTATATACCTCATGCGAATTGGAGAAACCCAACATATCTTCCGCTTCTCGGATATAGGCTTCTCTATAGGCTTTCTCAAGATTGCCATAGGCTTTTGCAAAGCGCGGACTGTTTTCAAAAGCGGAACGCAGAACTTCAGAGTCTATTGTGCCTACGCACCCTATGGTTTCGTCAGCCACGGCTTTGTGGTGTGATGTACTGCCTTGGATTCTTTGCTCAAGTTTACCTAATAAATGAATTCCGCGTTCGTAACTCGGATGTTTGCTTGCCTCAATGTCTTTTGGGGCTCCGGCGAGCATCACGGCAGGTGTCATATTTTTGCCGACATAAGCTGCCATTACTTTGAAATCATCGTATTGTCCGAGAGAGGAATTATCAAACGCCTTTCTCCATTGAATCGCCGCATCAATAACTCTGGTCGATAACGCTAAGTCTTTAGCAATATCAGAATCTTCTAACATTCTAAAACAAGTGGCTTCTTTCATATTTTCGTTTCTGTATAAACATCCGGCACAAAGTAAACGCAATTGTTCATCGTCCGGATTGCAAAGAAGCGCTTGTTTGAATAAGGCAGCACTGTTCTTTTTGCAATTCTCCGTTTGCTGAGCAATATCCCGATATTTTGGCATAGTTTGAAGTTTTTCTTCTTCCATATCATAGGTACCGAATTTCTCACAATATTCATCTGCGTAATTTCTTAAAAAATTTTTTTCGGCCCGTTCTGCATCATCCCGCAACTGTTCGGTAATATAAATGGCTTGCGCATAAGCCATACACTCGGCATCGGTCATCGGAATATTCGGATTATTTTTACGTTCAATGGGATGGGCCGCCGAAATAGCAACTTTGGCCTTTGTTAATGCCATTTCCGGATTTTTTTTATTTTCATCATAAAGTGTTCTAAGCTCTTTTAAATCAATCTGTTTCATTATATGCTCCTTAAATCTATTGTTTGGGTATGTTTATATCATATTTTACAGATTCAGTCAATATCTTTCCGAAATACTGTTTTTTGAAACATTAACTGGTATGACATTTTTTCTCCTTAAAGCTAATTTATGGCATTTTTTTTAGAAAATCCACCTTAATTTTGTAAAAAAGACTTGACAAAAATCGGGGGGGGGTAAACTGAAAGCGTAGATAATTTGCTTAAATAAAGGAGTGGAAAGATGAGTGATAAACACGATTTTACTAATGATGAGCCGGCGGATGTTTTTGATTCGGCCGATGAATATCTGTTACATGCGCTTAAAATGGATGCATACACAAAGTTGAATAATGAATATATGGAAACGAAAGACGGCAAAATTGTCGCCATCAGCGGCAATCGAACGGAAATAATGGAACAAGCATTAAAAGCCGGTGCAAATCCAAACATCTTAAATGAACACGGATTTTCTCCTTTGATGCTCGCTGCAAATGCAAAAGAAACAGAAATGCTAATCGATGCCGGAGCGAAGGTTGATTTTAAAAACAAGCAAAAAGATATTAAGGGCGGTCATATCATTACCGGACAAACTGCGCTGATGTTGGCACGAGAGGCAAAGCAGACAGAATTATTGCTAAAGGCCGGTGCCGATGTAAATGAGTTTGATGAAAACGGCAACACGGCTTTGGTTTATGCTGTAATGAATAATAACGGAGAACAATTTAAAATGTTGGTTTCTGCCGGTGCCTCGTTGGATAATTTAAAACATCTGTATAAAATAGTTTCGGACTTTCAGGTCGATAATAAAGATATTTTGGCAGCGTTGGATGAAGAGAAAACAAAGCAGGAAACAGAGTTATCGTTGATGTATGAGAAAGCGCGAAAGACGTCTTTTTTGGCAAATAAAAGAAATAAATTGGCCCAAAAATTGGGATTGGAAAATGTGAAATTGCCACAACCTGTCAAAAAGGCAGAGAAAAAAGTCAGCAAAATTATTTGCAATATTTATGATAAAGTGCGCGAGTAAGGAGTTTGAATAATGAACCAAGCGGAAATGATGTTGTTTAATGCCGAAACACCGGATGACGTGAAAAAGGCATTGGCTGTCGGTGCCGATATAAATGCTCAAGATGAGCACGGAAACACCTTTTTATCTCTTATTGTGGCAGAAGATGTTTCAGAAAAATTTGTTAAGTTTCTAATTAAAGAAGGTGCAGATGTCAATATAAAAGACGATGCCGGTTATACTTCTTTGTTTTATGCCGGTACACCGAAAATTGCTCGGCTTTTAATTGAGGCCGGAGCTGATAAATAATCTAAGAAAATGGCATTGGAAAGCGCCAAATCGCGGCATGATGCTGCTATGGTCGCGGCAATAGAGGGTGATGGAAGAATATACGTTTCGGATATGAAGCCGCATATTGAGGAAGTAAAAACAAAACTTAAAAATAAAACAAGAAAAGGTGTTGTTTCCGGTACAGTTGTCGCCGACAGAATTGCCGAAGGCATACAAAACGGAACAATCATTGAAACCGTTACGCCGAAAAAAGGTAAGGAACTCTCTGCAAATATTAAGAAAAAATATGTTTTGAATAAAAAACAAAATTTCTGACTTTGGGGTGATTATTAAAATTTCTGCGGCAAAATTGTTGTCGAAAGTGTTTTATTTTCAGTATTTGCATTTTTTTGCTTGAAAGTTAAGTAAAAATAGTGTACGTTGCATTCACTTCCGAGAAGGCAGATTGTCCAAATGCGGAGAATCTCGTTGTAAATTCAGGTTTGCAACTATCGGGACAATAATGTAAACAAACAAAAAAAGGATAAATTTAATGAAAAGTATCGTTTCTGCAAAGAAAAAACTCAGCCGTAGCTATGGCGACAATCTTTGGGGTGATAATAACAGCCCGTTTAACAAAAGAAGCTATCGCCCTGGACAACATGGTCAGAGAAAAGCAAAAGTTACCGACTATGGTCAACAATTGATTGCTAAGCAAAAGATGAAAGTTTATTACGGTAATATTTCTGAAAAGCAATTCGGAAAATATTATGCCGAAGCTATTCGTCGTTCGGGTGATGCCGCCGAAAACTTAATCGGTTTGTTGGAATCTCGTTTGGATAATTTGGTTTATAAAGCTAAATTTGTTCCGACCGTATTTGCGGCTCGTCAGTTTGTAAACCATGGGCATGTTACCGTTAACGGCAAAAAGGTAAACATTCCGTCTTATATGGTTAAGGTCGGTGATGTTATCGAAGTTCGCGAAAAATCCAAGAGTTTGAACATTGTTTTGAATGCAATCGAATCACAAACTCGCGAATGCCCGACTTATTTGGAAGTTGATACCAAAAAGTTAAAGGCTACTTATACTTTTGTGCCGAAGTTTGAAGATGTTCCGTACGCGGCGGTTATGGAGCCGAATTTGGTTATCGAATACTACTCCAGATAGTAAAAACTCATATAATTGGCTACTATCAAAGGTTTTTTCCCTTATGTACTACTTTGTACACCGCGGGAGAAAACCTTTTTCTATTAGCCTAATTCTATGAGTTTTTTTGTGGGGTGGTGTTGTACACCGCGCGAGGAAACTTTCTTCGTATTAACCTCATTAAAAGAGTTTTTTGGGACTGTGCAATTTGCACAGCGCAGAGAAGCCTTCGGCGTATATATCACGTTCTGCGAAATCATTGCTGATTGGTTGTACACTGCGGGAAAAACCCTTTTTCTATTAGCCTAATTCTATTTTTTTGCAAAGCAAATAACCGCCTCTTGTGAGGCGGTTATTAATGATGGTGGGCATTGCTTTGCAATCAGCCCGTCACGGTGATGATAGTGTCAGCCGTTAACTCGCTTAGTGTTTATCATTTCTTTAATAACACCTCTTGCTGCCTTGAGGTTATTAGCTTGAGGCGAAGATTTAAACGTTTCTTCTTTCCAAATTTTATTTGTATGCTCATAGTCAAACTCTGTTAATTCATCCAGCGAAAATAATTCTTTCCCTGATTTATTTTTTATGGGATGCAGATTTTTAAATTCATTTACTTCAACATTGCTACTTTCATAAACTCGAACACCAAGAAGATCCGGACCTTGATACAGTCCTTCGTAAATGTACCCGATATTTTTGCCCTTTGAGGTTTTGCCGCGACACTCATGCGGGTAAACAAATACTTCTCCGCAACCGTCGTCAAAATGTAGTTTAAAACATTCCTTGTTGTGAGCGAGAATTTTCTCTTTTTCAATGTCTGCGGATTTTTCTTTAATTTTTGCTATGGTTCCCTTTATACTGAATGTCATATCTCTATTTCTCCTGCTATTGGTTATTTGCCTTATCATACCTGATGTATGTGCTTTTGTCAAGTTTTTTTTGTAAAAAGAAAACCCCCAGATAGTCTGGGGGTTCCGGAAAGCTTATAGCTTTACATCATAAAACCTCCTTTATATAATGAGTTAGACAGTCTGACCACTGAGTAACAAAATAATATAAAGGAGGTTTTAAAATGACCACATACACATTAGCACACACGACGTGGAGTTGTAAATACCATATCGTATTCGCACCCAAATATCGCAGAGAAGCCTTCGGTGTATATATCACGTTCTGCAAGATCATTATTGAAAATCTTTGACTTGTTCGCTGATTTATGTTATTCAACAAAAAAGTGCTATATTGTCAAAACGGAGAAGTATGCCATGAAAACAGAATTTTCGGAAGTTGAGTCAAGTAAGAATATTTTTGAGGCCTTTTTTAAAGTTTTGGTAAATTGTTTTAATTTTAAAGGGCGGACTTCGCGTTATGATTATTGGGGTTTCAGTTTTATAAACTTTGGTGTTCATCTGTTGTTTAGTTTGTTGGGGATATTGGCGGTTCGGATATCTACAGAAGCGGTTGAAGGAGTTAATGTAAGTTTATCCATTTATAGTATTTTGATACTTATTCCGTGGTTTGCGGCAATGGTTCGCCGGTTGCATGATACCGGAAGAAGCGCGCTCAAATGGCTTTTGGTATTACCTCTGATAGGTACTGTGATTTTGTTTGTAATCGGTATTTTGTTGAAAACGAAGATTTTTGTTGTATGGGTTTCTTTTGCCATTTTGATGTATGTAATTGCGTTATCTATTGTGCTGTGTTTTCGCGGTTCGGAAAAAGATAATAAATACGGACAGGCAGTGGCAGAAGATTCTGAGCAGCGGTGGAAAGGTTTGGCAATGCCTGTTTTTATGGTTCTGGTTCCGATAATTGTAGCGATATTTACCGGAGTTTTGAGCGGTTATTCCCGAGTGCACAGTAAATATAGAATACAGAATGTTGTCTCGGTAATATATGATGTATTGGCTGAGGCCAAAGGCTATAAAACCGGTACACCAATAGCTGACATAAAATCATCTTATCTGAACCCGCAGTCGGTCGGAATTTTCAGAGTCAGTCCGGAAGGTGGGGAAATTAAGGCCAGTCGTGTAGGCAATATGTTTATTATAACACATTCTGAGGTGCCATCATCTTTATGTCATGATTTTAGTAATTATAACTGGGCAGAACATCCGGATTTTGAAAGTTTCAAAATCGAAGACGGCAGAGATTGTCAAAGCTGTACGGAAAATGCTCCGTGCACTCTGATTTGGAATTATAAGTAAAAACAACTGAATTAAAATGAGCTGCTGATTTTGTTATTATAAAAGAGCTGAATATCTTGTTGAGCGGCTATATTAGATGTTTTTGTACGTAGCACACAACCTTAAGTCATCAATCCAGTTAAAAAAATTATTCACAAAGAGTTTTAGATTTAACATTCAGGTAAATGATTAACTTACGCATAATAGCAGTAATAGCAACCATTTTAGGTTTGGCACGTTCAAGCAAACTTTCATAAACAGGTTTATATTTAGAATCAAATTTAACAGCCGCCAATGCTGCTATAAACAATGCTTTCTTAACCTCAATTCTTCCGTTCTGAGTTCGTCTGTAACCGTTTATTATTCCGCTGTCTTTAGCAAAAGGTGCAACACCGCAAAGAGCAGCAATTTCCCGTCTATTCAAGTATCCCAATTCCGGTAATAATCCTAGCAATATAAAGGCAACTTTCTTGCCCAAGTGTTATATCCCTCGTCGTTTGTCCGTCCTTTTTCTTCTTTATCACATCTTTTATAACATATTTTTAACTAACAATACCTCGATTATGTCAGGAAACGTTAGGGCATCTTCAAATTAAAATAAGAATTGGAAAGTCCCCTGATTTTTACGGACGCAAAAAGGGGATGATTCTGGTATTATGTAATGTACCATAAAAGCTATGACTTTGGTGTTTTTCAACAAAATTATTTAATATAACCAATTGAAATAAAATATTTGTTAAGAATTTATTTAAAGTTTGACATCGGAGGATTCTTTATATAGAGTTAATAATGTTAATAATCAGATATTTGACTCAATATTTTGTAAAAGGACTGTACATGAAAAAACTCTTAATTTGTATCGGGCTTGCCTTAACACTTTCGGCCTGCGGCAGTGATCACGTTATCCGTTTTAATCTTAATCCACAGCAAAATGCAGAAAAATCTCCGTCTTATGAAGGAAGAAGTCATTTTTTCCTTTGGGGAATGTGGCAGAAAAAAGATTATAATTTGATCAATGCATGTCCGACAAGCGGAATTAATGCCATAGAAAACCATTGGACATTTTATGATTCTTTGATGGGTGGTTTGACTATGGGAATTTACGCACCGGAAAGCTATTCGATTTATTGTAATTAATTATTGAATGTTTATCTAAGAGCATAGCAATATTAATATTGTTATGTTCTTTTTTCGTCTTCTTTAATATTTATGTTTTCAGCTCTTAGTACTTTTAAATCGTAGCGAAATTCAATAATGAGTACAATCTGCCAAAATAGAAATATGAGGGTTACAATATCATCACACATACGGCTTTCGATAATATCAGTAAGCGCAAAAATATAGCCTTGTTCTGTTGTTACAAAAAGCATGGCCGTTTCCCATGCAAACATGGAAAATCGTTTATCTATAATTGGGATTAAGTTATTGTTCTTATCATAAACAATGTTGCGAATACGTTTTGTTTTATATGATAAATGTTTTACGATAAATACAAGAGCGCAAATAAACATTTGCAATAAAATATTCGCCCATATCCATTGTTTCTCACAAATGTTATTTGGGGTGCCGGAAAAATCGTAATCATATTTTATCATATTCGGAATAGAATCCCAATATATATAGTAGATTGCGATTTCTATAATCAGAACAGAAAATGTTAAGATGGTGGATAGATCGGTTCTAAACTTAATCCCTTTTAATGTATTTCCGGATATAAGCATTTTTATAAATTGTATTAATGATGACATATTTTTCTCCTGTCTGTCAAATATGTGTGTATATTATTTCAGAACAAATTAAAAAACAAGAGTATAATTACCTGATTTATCTTTAATAGCTTTGCAAAAGCCAAAAACACCTTTTTGCAGTCCAACGTTTGGGGTACAATTTAAGAATGGCGTTTTTTTGAATGGTGTGTGCATTATAGAAATCGGAGTATCAATCCACTCCCAAAACTTCGCGACGGCCGACGTGGTCTTGTTTACTGACAATACCTTCCTGTTCCATACGCTCAATCAAATTAGCGGCGCGGTTATAGCCGATACGCAGTTTGCGTTGAACGTAGCTGGTAGAGGCCTTTTTATCGGTACAAACAATTTCAACCGCTTGACGATACAAATCTTCCTCATCAGTGCCGCCGCCGAAATCTCCTTTGTCAAATACCGGACCGGTGTCTTTGGTGTTGAGTTCGCCGGCTGTGACTTCCGATACATATTGCGGTTCACCTTGTGATTTGATGAATTCTACTACGCGCTCAACTTCTTCATCGGCCACAAAACAGCCGTGAACACGTACCGGACGAGTGCCGGACGACATAAACAGCATATCACCCATGCCAAGGAGCTGTTCGGCACCATTTTCGCCCAAGATGGTTCCGCTGTCGATTTTGGTGGTTACGTGGAAACTGATACGGCTCGGGAAATTGGATTTAATTACGCCGGTAATTACATCAACGGACGGGCGTTGTGTGGACATGATTAAGTGAATGCCGGCGGCGCGTGCCATTTGTGCCAAACGTTGAATCGCGGCTTCGACTTCCTTGCCGGCAACCAACATTAAATCAGCCATCTCATCCACCACAATTACAATATACGGCATCGGCGAAGTATCGATGATTTGTTCCTCGTAAATCGGCTGTCCGGTTTCTTTATCAAAGCCGGTTTGAATGGTCTTTTTTAATCCTTTGCCGGTTTTTTGCATTTCTTCGATTTTTTTATTGTAGCCGGCAATGTTGCGAACGTTCAAAAGTGCCATTTGGCGATAGCGGTTTTCCATTTCCTGAACTGCCCATTTGAGCCCGACAACTGCCTTGGCCGGATCGGTAATTACCGGTGTTAAAAGGTGCGGAATGCCGTTGTACATTGAGAATTCAAGTTGCTTTGGGTCAATCATAATAAAACGGCATTGTTTCGGTGTCATTCGATATAATAATGACAGAATCATTGTATTAACACCAACTGATTTACCAGAACCGGTAGTGCCGGCAACCAACAGATGCGGCATTTTTGATAAATCGGCGTAAACATGCTGGCCACCAATATCTTTGCCGAGAGCAACATTCAAAATATTTTTGCTAGTCATAAATTCGTTATCTTCAAACAATTCGCGTATCCATACGGTTTGTCGTTTTTCGTTCGGTAATTCGATACCGATGGTACTGTGGCCGGCAACAACCGCCATACGCACCGAAGATACGGCCATGGAACGAGCAATATCATCCGATAGCCCGATGACGCGCGCGGTGCGGGTACCGGCTTTCGGCTCAAGTTCATAAAGTGTAACCACCGGTCCGGGGCGAACGGCCACGATTTGTCCGTGAATATTAAAGTCATTGAGTACTTGTTCCAAGCGGGCGGCACGTTCCTTTAGCGCATTTTCATCGACCTCTATCGTACCTGTATCCTTAGGAATCGAGAGTAAATCAATACTTGGCAAAGTGTAGACATCGGTTAGTGGTTGCGGCGGTAAATCGCTTTTAGCCTGAGGTACAGCCGCTTTGGCAACGGTTTTTGTGCGCTGTTCCATCGGAGTCAGCAACGACGTTTTCTGAGCCGGAGCTGAGGTTGGAATATTCAACAATTCTTCTTGGACAGCATTAGGTTTAGCAGTGGTACGCATTGCTGTTGTTTTTACGCCTTCTGTCTGGTAAATGTCTTGCGGTGAAATTTTTAAGATAGGCTTTTTTTGCATAACCTGAGGCTCATTAATAAAATCAAAGGTCGGATTAACCGATTTTTTGGTATTATCGGCTGTCGACTTTGTTTCTTTGTCGGTTGCTGCAATCGGTGTTGATAACGATTCCGACCGGTTTGGTATAACGATTTTAGGTCCTGATGCTGTAGAGGTAGTTGGTAGAGTTTCCTGCAACTGTGTGGTCAGAGAAGTCGTAGCGTTGAGAGTTTGGTTGTTTATGATTGGTTCTTTGCGTTCAAATTCAGGTTCGCGTCGCGGATATAGATTGTTTAGCTTATTTTGCATTTTAGTCCGCATATAACTCGGGTTTATTTCTTTAAATTCATTAAAGCTGCGGATATGTGCGGCTTTTTTGAATATTTTGATGCAGAAATGTAAGAATTTATTTCCAATGTTTTGGACTTTTTGCAGTAAACTCAACCAAAAACGGAAAGTTATGCCGGCGGCAAAATTGAAAGCCATCAGGCTAAGAAACAACAACAATATAAGCAAAATAAGTTTGTTGTACGGCGGTTTGAGCATGGTTAAATAATTGGCATAGCTGTTGAGGGCACTGCTGAAATGGGTAGTCCAATCTCCGGCTAAGTTATGCGGAAGATTGAATTTGCCTAAATAACTCCTAAAGGTCAAATCTATAAAGCAAGCAAAGCTGATAATACCGACAAGCCAAGCAAAAATTCGCATTTTCCACTCAAGAAATTCATGTCGGCGTAATAAGTTAATTCCCCAGAAAATCGGAACCAAGAGAAACATCATAAGCGCTAAACCGAAAGAACTGAGAATGAAATCGGCACTGTAAGAACCAAAAACACCTAAAAAATTTTGAATTTCCGTAGCTTCAGATGATACTTGATTCAGAGATCTGTCTGTGGTGTGATAGTCAAAAACCGATGCCAACATCAGCAATGGAACAACAATTAATATTGCTCCGGTTAATTTGCAAAATATACCTTTCAGCCAGTGTTCCGGCATTTTATCTGCTTTTATATCCGATTTCATTTTTTTCCTCAAGTTTACGCAAATCTTAATTGTTAGGATTATAGCCGTAAATCCTCAATAAAAGATTAAAAAACGATAAAATATATAAAAGTTATTGTGAACATAAACGGCGTTTTTCTTGACATTCTGAAGAACGATATTTATACAATCCCTAGAGAACAGATGAAAGGAATTTAATGAAGTACGCTTTTGTATTTCCGGGACAAGGATCCCAATTTGTGGGAATGGGGAAAGAGTTAGCCGAAAATTTTGTTTCGGCTCGAGATGTGTTTAATGAAGTAAATGAATCTCTTTCGCAAGATTTATTTAAGATTATGACGGAAGGTCCCGATGCCGAATTGACTATGACGGTAAATACTCAACCGGCATTGATGGCTTTTTCTATGGCAATAGTCAATGTTTTGAAAAAAGAATTCGGAATTAACCTAAAAGATAAGGCTACGTATGTGGCCGGACACTCTTTGGGCGAATATTCCGCCGCATGTGCCGCCGGTGTGTTTTCTTTGAGCGATACGGCAAAATTATTGCGCTTGCGCGGAGAGGCTATGCAAAGTGCGGTGCCTTTTGGAGTTGGTGGTATGGCTGCGGTTTTGGGATTGTCTTATCATGATGTGGGAGCGTTGATTGAAGCTTGTTCCTCAGATAAGGATATTTGTGTGGCTGCCAACGATAATTCCGATGGGCAGGTTGTACTTTCCGGTTCAATGACGGCAATTGAAAGAGCCGTGGAAATAGCCCCAGAATTTGGTGCTCGCAAATGTGTGAAATTAGCAGTGAGTGCGCCGTTTCATAGCCCGTTTATGGGACCGGCCGCTGATGTTATGGCTCGTGCGTTTATGAATGTTGTTGCCAATAATGCGCAGATTCCGTTGGTTGCCAATGTTTTGGCACAACCGATTACTGATCATAAGGAAATTATCAAGCATTTAATTGAGCAGGTTACCGGTACGGTAAGATGGCGCGAAACAATGCTGTTCTTTAAAGAAAATAATGTTACCGATTTGATCGAATTGGGGGCAGGTAAGGTGCTTTCCGGTATAGCCAAACGCGCCAATAAAGAAATGAACTCGATATCAGTCGGCTCTATCGCAGAGATTGAGGAGCTGGCAAACAATTTATAACCTTAAAATGAAAGGAAAATAATATGTTTAAATTAGATGAAAAAGTTGCTTTGATTACCGGTGCCGCCGGCGGTATCGGTCGTAGAATCGCTCATACTTTGCATGAACAAGGGGCTTATTTGGCTCTGACCGATATGAATGAAGAGGGCCTGAAGGCTCTTAAGGACGAGCTCGGTGATCACGTCGAATATTTTGTGGCTAATTTGGGCGATACAGAGGCTATAAAATCCTTGGTGGAAGCCGTTGAAGAAAAATTTGGCAAAATCGATATTTTGGTTAATAATGCCGGTGTTACGCGAGATGATTTGTTTATGCGTATGAGTGATGAAAAATGGCAGTTTGTTTTAGATGTTAATCTTACCGCAGGTTTCAAATTGGCTCGTGCCGTGGTTCGCGGTATGATGAAGCGCCGCTACGGACGTATTATCGGTATGGCTTCCGTTGTTGGTGTAATGGGGAATGCAGGGCAGGCCAACTATTCTGCTTCCAAAGCCGGCATGATTGCCATGAATAAATGCTTGGCTCAAGAAGTAGGCTCTCGCGGTGTTACCGTTAATTCAATCGCTCCGGGCTTTATTCGTACGCCGATGACAGATGTTCTTCCTGATGACGTTAAAGCTGCTCTTTTGGCTAAAATCCCAGAAGGCAAGCTTGGAGAGGCTCAAGATATTGCCAACGCTGTTGCATTTTTAGCATCCGATGAAGCGCAATACATTACGGGACAGACTATTCACGTTAACGGCGGGATGGCCATGATTTAAAAACTCGTATAATTGGTTACTACTTGGGGATTTTTTTCTCGTGTACTGTTTGTGTACACGTCGAAAAAAATCCCCTTCGTATTAACCTAATTCTTCGAGTTTTTATTTGCCGTATAATTTATTGTACACGGCGAAAAAATCCTTCTTTGTATCTGACTTATTCTCTAAATTTTTAGCCGCTATAAGAGCATTTTCTCGTGTACTGTTTGTGTACACGTCGAAAAAAATCCCTTCGTATTTACCGCATTATCCGGATTTTTAGCAAGTTCGTGCCTGTTGGTTTATGTACCTTTTGTTGTACACGTCGTCGAAAAACCCCTTCGTATTTACCGCATTATCCGGATTTTTAGCCGGCAGATTATCTTTCTTCTGCATCTTAGTGGTCTATGGGAATACCAGTGGGATTCCGCCTATATGTTTTCCAAAATTCAGAAATTTGTGGCGCAAGGTGTTGTTGTATGGTTTAATGGCTTCTATATCTCGCAAACGGGTAGAATACATACGAGCGTAGGAGTCCAACAAAAAGTGCATTTGCTGTTTTTCTTCAGCTGAGATTAAAAACGGTTCCATTGCCGGATAGAGGGCATTTCTTTTTTGTTGACGTGCTCCCCAAATCATACCGGACGGTGCATTATGTACGCGATGCGCCTTGATTATTTTATCGCAGGTATAGGCCCAATCTTTTATTCCGAATCCTTGTGTGCCGATAGCTGTTTGAAATTCGTTTTGTAAATTGAGCCAACGAATTTTCCGGACATAGTGTTGACACGGATTAACGATTTGGCGAAACAATAAAATATTTTCCGGTATGCCATTTTTAGTATCCCAATAATTTATCAATGAATCAATCATAATCAGCCGGATTTCATTATTATTATGACGGCGGAACTTATCAAGTGCGCCAAATGTTCGTATAAAAGCTCTGACATCGGCTTTGGATAGCGGAGTTGATACGGTCGGATTGAAGTGTCGCAAATCCAATTCAACAGGCTTAGTGCTTGGGGTTGAAGCATAATCTGTTGCTTTTATTCGGCTTTTGATTTTATGCAAAAAATTCGGATTTATACGCATACGCGGTCGTTTTTTTTTAGGATTTTCAACTTCTTGCGGAATTTCCAGAGAAGCCATATCTTCTCCCCATATAAGCGGATTTAAATATAAATACATTGCCGGAGAAGCAAATTCGAGATTAGGCATATTGCGAAAAGGAGAAGCGACTTGTGTCGGAAATTTATGTTTGGTTTCTTTAATTCCAGGTAAATCAAGAATTTTGCCGGAAAGTCCGCGTTTGGTATGCAGAAGAGGTCCAATATACTGATACATCTGTTTAGGCAATTTTTTTAATTCTCGTAACAGCCATTCTTCATCGGCGTTGGCAATACGCTTTTCTATGATACCGAAGTCGGTAATCTGTTTTTTAAATTCTGAATTGAATAAACTCGGCATATTCCAGCGGAAATCATAGTTCCATCGGTAGCGGGAGGTAGCTTTATCGTATTCTCGTTGCAAAGGTTGTAAAGGCGGAATTTCTTCATCCAAGTCAACAGTGTGAAGCTTGTTATATTGGTTTAGCTGTGCTTGTACCGGTAAACTGATAAGCAGAGTCAAAACAAGATAAAAAAATTTCATTGTATTCTCCTCAAAACAGACTAGATAATTGTAGTCTAAAAAAATTAATAAAGAATAAAATTTAGTCTGGACAGAGGCAAAATAATCCGCTATAACATAATAAATTTACTGGAGGTTTACTATGGGTTGGACAGATGAAAGCGTGAATAAACTGCGGGAATTATGGGCACAAGGATTGACGGCAAACGAAATTGCCAAGAAATTAGGGGTAACTAAAAATGCTATTGTCGGTAAGGTGCATCGGTTGTGTCTGACAGCTCGCCCTTCGCCGATTAAACCTAAAGAATCTGCTGTTCAAACTGCGCCGAAATTACCGTTATCGGCCTCAGAGGTTGATGTTGTCGAGAGTGCAGATGAAAAGTCCAAAACAGCGGATAAAAACGAAAACTCCAATATCAAGTTGGTTGATTTAGATAGTCATACCTGTCGTTGGCCGATTGGAGATCCGCGTGATGATGATTTTTGTTTTTGCGGCAAAAAAGTGCGTAGCGGGCAAACTTATTGTGATGAGCATTCCGTTCAGGCATACGTAAAAGCTTTGCGCAGATAAATTTATAAGAACTTACCTCTTTTTTTTCGATAAACAGGATATATATCAACCGTGTGTTTATAACATTCGGGAGATGAGTTATGCAAAAAAGTTTATTTTTCGGAACTTTGGCATGTTTGTTAAGTACGTTGTCGGTAGTTCAGGCGGCAACATTGGGAGGCGATTATACCGCTTTTAAGAATAAATTGAGTAAAAATTACGGATTTGATTATGATATCGATTATTCGGTATTGGCTCAACATGGTTCGCCGAACGGACGCTATAACTCGGTGCAATCTTATCTTAATCCCAGCATTGCATGGACAACTTTTGATAATCATTACGGAACCGGCATACTTAATGCTTCTTACTCCAGTGTTTTTTATGCAAATCATGATGCTGCAGATATCGAAAATCGTATAAATGTTGTTACGCCGATTAATGATGCGGACGATGAAGAGCAAGAATTTTCAACATTATATTATACCTATCAATTACCACAACAGTATAATTGGATGACGCTCGGTTTAGGACAATATACAATATATAATTTTGATGGAACTGATTATAATAACAATCCACAAGGCAATTTTATCAACTATGCTTTATCGCAAAACGGTAGTGCGACCTACACTGATGCCGGTGTCGGAGCTTATGTTCAGGCTATGCCAAATAATTGGCAATTTGTTGCTGGTTTACAAGACGCAACTAATATTTCGGCGGTAAGTGTCCGTTTGAATCATTTGCATGATGGGCATTATACCACATTTGGTCAAGTGGGGTACAATCCGACAATAAAAGGTTTGGGCGTTGGACAATATTCAATATTGGTATATAATCAGCCGTATGTGTCGGAACAGCCGCAATCAACAACCGGTTGGTCATTTAATATGCAGCAGAATATCGGGCAAAAGTGGGCGGTATTTGGGAGAATCAACGGTGTCAACGGCAATGTTGCCACAATCAAAAATTCATATACGGCAGGAGTCGTTTATAACAACCCGTTTGAACGCAATTCGCTTGATCAAATCGGAGCTGCGTATGCATATAACAATATAAACGAAACAGCGGTGGGGACCCCTTTGGCTGAAACCGGAGAACAGGTATGGGAGGCGTATTGGACTTGGGGAATATCTAAATGGGCCGCGCTTACTCCGGATATTCAGCTATATGTTAATCCGGCACTGAATTATAAGTCGGATTATGCAACAGTGGTGTCCCTACGATTTAATGTATATTTTTAGCTGATGCTATAAAAGCGGCTTATGTGCATAAGTCGTTTTTTTTTGCTCTTTTTTTTGGGTTTGTGATAGATACATAAATATATTTGTTTAAGAACAGGATGGTAGAAACTATGCAAAAAATTTCAGCTTGTTTATGCGTACTTTTATTGGCAGCGTGCGCGACTAAAGAAGAAAAAGTGGTGCCGGGGATTGTACCAAGTACGGCTCAGCCGGCAAAAATTATAACCGTGAGACCGGATAATGTAATTGGTGCGGTGGAGCGGATATATTTTCCGCCGATGAAGTCGCCTTTTTTGGCTCGTATTGATACAGGAGCGACAACTTCTTCCGTTGATGCCGACAATATTAAGCGTTTTGAACGAGATGGTCAAAAATGGGTGTCGTTTACGCTGGTTAATCGCGATACTAACGAAAAATTGGATTTTGAAAAGCCGTTGGTGCGGCGAGTTAAGATTAAACGTACAGGCGAGGAAGAACATCGCGTAACCGTAAGCATGGATGTAAAAATGGGTAAGGAAATGTTTGTTGCCGAATTTACATTGAATGAACGTCATGATTTTGAATATCAGGGATTAATCGGACGCAATATTCTGAGTGGACGCGCCATTGTTGATGTTTCTATTTCAAACACGCTGAAATAAAATCAAACATAAGGACTTTGAGATGAAAAAGAAAATTTGTTCTGTTCGTGGTGTTTTAGCAATTTGTTTGTTTTTTGCAATTGCTTTTGCGAGCTATGCTACATATTACAAAATTAAGCATTGGGGATTTAGTTTCAGCCCGCGCGAGGGTACGGAAATTTGGACGGTTGACGCGCATATCTCTTTTGTGCCGACCGGTGAACCGATTGAAGTATCTCTGTCTACGCCGCGTTTAGGAGCTGAATATAAGATTTTGAGCGAAGACGTGGTGGCAAATGGTTATAAGGTTGAAAAAGATGAAAAAAGCCATCGTATGATTATGAAATCGGCACCGAAGAAACATCGACAAGATATATATTATCGTATTATGCTGTATGACAATGAAGATGTTGTGGGTAAGGTGCGTGACCGCAATAAACCAAAAGTTACAAAGCCTACATTTGAAAACGAGCAGCAAAAAGCTATGGTTGAAGAAATTTGGAAATTGGCTGAAGAAAAAAAAGAAGGTTCGTCAGCAACACGCATAATCGAACTGCTTAATGATGAGGTTTTGGAACCGGAGGTAGACGCTTTTTTGCCGGTTAAAAAATCGCAGCGAATTATGGCTGAAAAGATGATTTATCTGCTTTCTTTTAAGGGAATCGCAGCGCGGATTGTCCGCGGTATCAAAATATTGGAAAAAAGACGCGAAACGCCGGCGGATTTAATGCTTGAAGTTTATGAAAACGGTAAATGGATGGTATATAATATTGAAAACGGCGCATCCGGTTTGCCTAAAAATTTTGTAGTATTCCAGCGCGGCGGAGTTTCGCTTTATGATGTTGTCGGCGGGCGTAATTCCGAAATCAGATTTTCTGTTATAAAATCGGCGGTTTCGTCGTTTAAGATGGCTGGTCGTCGCGCAAAATACGAACAAAGCAGAATGTTTGATTTTACAATTTATAATCTGCCTACTTTGGAACAGAATACTCTTAAATGGCTGATGATTTTCCCGCTGGGCATTCTGTTGGTGGTATTGCTGCGAAACGTCGTCGGTATTCCGACTATGGGAACTTTTACACCGATGCTGGTGGCTATGTCATTGGTACGCACCGGTTTTTGGTCTGGGTTGATTTGTTATTTGCTGATTATTGTACTCGGACTTTTGGTTCGCACTTTGTTGACGCGCCTTAACCTACTTTTGGTGCCGCGGATTTCCGCAGTAGTGATTTTTGTGATTTTGATTATGCAATTGCTGACCATATTAGGCTATCAGTATAATTTCAAAATTGCTGCTTCCGCCGTATTCTTTCCGATTATTATTACCGCATGGATTATTGAACGCGCTTCAATTACATGGGAAGAAGAAGGTGCGCGTAATGCTTCAAAACAAATCATTAATACATCATTGGTGGCGATTTTGACTTATTTTGTGATAAGCAGTACATATATTCGCCATGTTATGTTTGCATTTAATGAATGGAATCTGGTTATTTTGATTGTGGTAATGCAGCTCGGTACTTATACTGGATATCGTCTGGTTGAGCTGAAACGTTTTGCACCGCTGATTAAGGAAAAATAAATGTGGGATTATTTTAAAATTTTTTCTAATCCGAAGAAGTTGCGTGAGCACGGTGTTTTAGGTATGAATGCCCGAAATTATTTTATCATCGGTCGCAACAACAAACGTTCGCTCTATCCGTTGGTGGATGATAAAGTGCAGACCAAAACGCTGGCGGATCGCATCAATATCAATACTCCGCATAAAATCGGGGTGATTGAACATCAATATGAGGTAAAAGATTTGCTTAAAATTGTGTCAGGACACTCCGAGTTTGTAATTAAGCCGGCACATGGCAGTCAAGGTAAAGGCGTTTTGGTAATTAAACAATTCAGCGGGGAAGAGTTTGTTACGGCCAGCGGTAAAAAACTCGGGTTTAACGAAGTGTATCAGCACGTTTCCAACATTTTGAGCGGTTTGTACAGTTTGGGCGGACAATATGATACGGCTTTGATAGAAGAATTGGTGCACTTCAGCGATGCTTTTCAAAATTTTAGTTATCAAGGGATTCCTGATGTGCGTGTGATTGTTTATAAGGGTTATCCGATTATGTCAATGATGCGCCTTGCTACCAAAGAATCTGATGGGCGCGCTAATTTGCACCAAGGGGCGGTCGGAGTAGGACTTGATATGCGTACCGGACAGGCCATTAATGCAGTATCGCATAATCTGCCGATTGCCATACATCCTGATACCGAGGCCGATTTGATGACTTTGCAAGTTCCGATGTGGCGCGAACATCTGATGATTGGTGCACTTGCTTATGAAATGACCGGCCTCGGCTATTTGGGGGCAGATATCGTGCTGGATAAATTCCGCGGACCGATGATGCTGGAATTGAATGCTCGTCCGGGGTTGGCGATTCAAATAGCCAACGGTCGCGGTTTAAAAGAAGTTATTAAAAATGTAGATAAATATTATCCGCAAAATCTTTCAGCAGAAGAAAGAGTGGATTATGTCTTGAATAACGCAATGTAACTTCCTAAATACAATTAATAGATAAAAGAAAGGAAGTAGAAATGACTGATTTATTGGAAAATTTGAAAACTAAAAATTTAACTAAACCTAATACTAAAAATTTAGAAAATAAAGATACCAAAAAACTGGCAATGAGCGAAAGCAGAGCCAAAAAAATCAAGCATTCATATAAAGTAAAAGATGCGGAAAATGCATTGTTACTGCAAACAAAATACGGTGATGTGATAATAGAAATGCTGCCGGATGTTGCTCCTAATCATGTGGCTCGAATAAAAGAATTGGTGCGACAGGGTTTTTATAACGGCCTGAAATTTCATCGAGTCATTGAAGGCTTTATGGCGCAGGCAGGATGTCCGCGCGGCGATGGCACCGGCGGTAGCGGCAAAAAGCTCAAGGCAGAATTTAACCGCACTCCGCACAAGCGCGGTACCGTGTCGATGGCGCGTGCCATGATGCCGGATTCGGCTGACAGCCAATTTTTTATCTGTTATGCTGATTGTCCATGGCTCGACGGTCAATACACGGTTTGGGGCGAAGTAACCTCCGGTATGGAATATGTCGATATGCTTAAAAAAGGCGGCGAACCCAATGGAATGGTTGAAAATCCGGATGAGATTATTGCCCTTTCCGTCATATCCGACATCTAAAAAATCCGTATAATGGGTAACTACTTGTAAGCGGATTGGCTTATGTACCTCTTATTGTACACCGCACCAATCCGCTTACTGCGTATTTACCTCATTATCCGGATTTTTATATATTCTGCACCGCTGTTTATGTACCTCTTTTGTACACGTCGTCAAAATCCCCCTTCGTATTTACCTCATTCTACAGATTTTTATATGTTCTGCACCGCTGTTTATGTACCTCTTTTGTACACGGCATAAACAGACTTCCGTCGTATCTGACTCATTATACGGCTTTTTATACGTGTTTTTTAATGTCGATGTTTTTTATGCGAATTAAATGTCACAAAAAAAAGAAGGAACATAAATTTGTTCCTTCTTTTTTGTATTCGGAATCAGTTATAAAGCTAGGATAATGTAGCGAGAATAATTCATCGATTCCGAATGGATTGGGGAGAATTGGAGGTTTCTCCCCAAACTTTTTATCAG
>JAFSWL010000018.1 GCA_017444525.1 Alphaproteobacteria bacterium | reverse complement strand
TCCTTCGGCGATTAAAATCGCCTCTCGACACGTCGGCTGTGGCGCAAAAAAACGCGCCACCACCTCCGCTTCGCACTTTCGGATTGCTGGCGCAATCATCGAAAGTCCGCTTCTCTCTGTGATACGAATTAATAAAAAAAGGCACCCGAGAGGGTGTCTTTTTTTATTAATGGTGCCGCTGATAAGAATCGGACTTACGACCCCGTCATTACCAATGACGTGCTCTACCACTGAGCTACAACGGCATATATCCTATTTACCATCAAATCAGCGCATGAGAAAATATCTCAATTTCTGCGCAACAATTACAAAATACATAGAACTTTTTAAAAATCAATCACTTTTTTTATAATTTTGCAAAATTTTTACTATTTATGGTATAAAATGGCAAAAAGTAAGTGTCAGAATCAGATTAGGGGTTTGATATGTCGGCAAAAAATTCAAAAAATAAATCCAGTAACACCATTGTAATGGTCGAAGAAGAAAACGAAAACTGGTTTGCTAACGGATTGCACCGCTTTATCATTGTTTTTAGTGTAATGTGGTTTGCCATTGTGGCTGTGTATATTTCAAAATTTTTCGGGTGGGATAAGCTTTTTTCCATGCTGCCGAACGAATTTAGCGGATTTATGGCCGGTATTACCCTACCTCTTGCTATTGTGTGGGTAATTATGGCATATATCGATCGCGGTAGTAATTTTAAGAATGAAACCCGTATGTTGCGTGATTCGCTTAATCAAGTGATTTTTCCGGATTCTAACGGTAATGAGGCATCAAAGTTGATTGCCGCCGCCATCAAAGAGCAAGTTGCAGACCTCAAAGAAACGACTCGTGATGTATGTGCGCAGAGCGATGTAATTAAGCGTGAACTGACCGAAAGAGTGGCGGAAATGCGCTCGTTGACAGAGGCGCTCGATAAATATTCTTCACAGGCATTGCTAGAACTTAATGACGAAGTTAAAAAACTGATAGAAAACTTTAATATGGTAACGGAAAAAGCCTCTTCTACCATGGCTGATTTTCGTGTAAATACCATGCAAATGCGTGAAGATGGTGAAAAAATTGTCGGTTTGTTGACACCTATGGTTAATGAAATGGTTACTGCAGCCGAACGTGTTAAAGAAGTTGTTAACGTTAATAACGAAAATATTGCCAAGGCACAGGAACAACTTAATCAATATTCTGAAACCAGCCAGTCCTCTATCAGCAAAATGATTGAATCTTGGGCGGCAAAGGGC
This sequence comes from Alphaproteobacteria bacterium, assembly GCA_017444525.1. Taxonomy (GTDB): domain Bacteria; phylum Pseudomonadota; class Alphaproteobacteria; order RF32; family CAG-239; genus RUG410. Next base: position 12,923 of record JAFSWL010000018.1, on the reverse strand, counting down.
GAAAATTTGGAGCAAACCTATTTGCGAGCTTCCGAAAATTGCGAAGAACTGTTTCGTCGTCTGGATTCCGGTATTTCACACATTGAAAATAGTATAAAAGAACAAAAGCAAGTGGTGGAAACCCAATCCGGTTTGATTGATAAAAATTCGGCTTATCTTGATAATAAACTCGGCGAATACGGTCGTTTAATCAGCTTGGAAGTCGAGGCTATGGTTGAGCGCTCCGGAACTTTGGAACAAAATATACAAACTCAGATTAAGAGTATAAAAGAAACTTCGGCGCAGGTGACGGAAGCCTTTGCTTCGCTTGGTGATGATGTGGCGGCAAAACGCAAATTGTTGGAAAGCGAGAGTCTGCAAGTTGTCAACAATATTAATATGACGGTCAATCGTTTAGGCGAAGAATTGAGCCGTTTGCAAGAATTTTACGGTGCTACTCAAAGTAAGAACAGCGAGTTTAATCAGGTGTTTGATAACGTGGCGCATAATTTACACAGCATCAGTGATGATTTGAATAAAAATGTGGTAGACTTCAGCGCTAAAACAGGCGATATTTTCATAAAATTCAATGAAATCAATAACGAGGTTCATTCCAATATTGAAAAATTGGTTGAAAATGCTGACAATATTTCGGCTCAAAGTCAAAAGAATGCCGATTTGCTTATAACTCAAAACGATTTTGTGAACAAATCCATGGATGGACTAAAACAAATTACCGGCAATATTGCCGCGCTCAATAAAGAGTTGGTAAAAACCGGAACGGCCGTCGGCAATACACTCAGCAAATATGAAAACAAAATGAGCGGTTTTGAAAAACTTATCGGTACACATTTGGATAATTTGCAGGCAGGCTATGAAAAGACCGAAAAACAGGTAGATGCTCTAAATAAAAAGTTCAAGGCAGCTAGCATAGATACGTTTATGCGAAACTCATCTGATTTAATTAATGAGCTTGAAGCAATTTCCATAGATATCAATGCAATTTTTCACAAAGCGGATGATGATTTATGGAAAAAATATTATGAAGGTGATCATGGAGTGTTTGTGCGCTATCTTTCCAAGAATATGACTAAAAAACAGGTTGAGGCTATTCAAAGTGATTATGCCGGCAAGAGTGATTTCAGAATTTTGGCCGATAAATATATTGAAGACTTTAACAGCTTGGTGTCCGCTGCCCGTGAAAGCGAACGTGCGGGAACTTTATTGGCTCTGATTTCCGGTTCCGATATTGGTAAAGTTTATTATATTCTGGCCAAAGCATTGGGTAAAATAAGCTGATGACGTTTTTGGGATTTAAGAGCAAAGTATTTATGGCACCGATGGTAGGCATTACAGATGAGCCAATGCGGCAGATTTTGGCTTCATGCGGCGATGGTAATCTTATCTCAGAAATGGTTGCGGTTAATGCCATTCAGCGCAAAAATCCGAAAAGTTGGCAGATTGCAAATGTAGAAAGCGAGCCGTATCCGGTGGTGGTGCAGCTAGTCGGCAACAATCCGGAACTATTTGCTGATGCCGCCAAATTGGTAGCAGACTTAGGTGCAAAATCAATTGATATAAATATGGGGTGTCCCGTAAAAAAAATTATTAGCAATAATTCCGGTTCGGCATTGATGAAAGATTTATCGTTGGCTTCGCAGATTATTGAAGCAGCGGTTAAGGCAACCGATCTCAATGTGAGTGTCAAGTTTCGTAAAGGATGGGATAGTGAGCACGTTAATGCCGTTGAATTTGCTAAGATGTGTGAACAAAGCGGAGCTGCATATATTACGGTGCATGGTCGTACCAGAGCACAAGGGTATAGCGGTGTGGCTGATTGGAATATTATAGGTGAAGTCAAGGCTGCGGTAAAAATTCCGGTAATCGGGAACGGTGATATAGATTCACCACAAAAAGCTCGAGAAAGAATGTTGCAATATGGGGTTAACGGTGTGATGATAGGAAGATCTGTTCTCGGCAATCCGTGGCTACTGAACAGTGTTCACCATTACTTACAAACCGGAGAAATTTTATCGTCTCCGTCAATTAAACAGATAAAAGATATGATGCTGCGGCACTTACGACTTTTGGTTGCTTATTACGGTGAACGCGGAGGAATAGCCGTTTCCCGCAAGCATGTCAGCTGGTATGTCAAAAGTTTGTATGATGCTAAACGTTTTCGTGAACAATATACAAAACTTAATACCTTACAAGAAACAGAAGAATTAATTAATAAATATTTTGCGGAGATAGAACAATGAAAATAGTGGTCGGAGGAGCTACCAGTGTCGGAAAAAGCATAGTCGGATACTTAAGTCTGGGCGATAATGATATAGTTGTGGTTGATGAAGATTCCGAAAATTTGAACGAGATTGCAAAAGAATATGATGTGCAACCGGTGCTTGGTTCGATTTCTCGTCCGGATATTCAAGAAAGTATTGACATGAAAAATATGGACATGCTGATTGCCGTAACCGACAGCGATGAAGTTAATATGGTGGCTTGTCAGGTGGCTTATTCGTTGTTTAATGTGCCGCGCAAAATTGCCCGTGTCGATTCGCAATATTTTCTTAATCCGCTCTGGAACACACTTTATAACGAAAAGAGTCTGCCGATAGATTTGATAATAACGCCGGATATAGAAATTGCCAAATTTATCGATAATCTGTTGAATTTACCCGGAAGCACTGCCGTTTTTCCATTTATGAACGATGCGGTTAACGTGTTTTCGTTTAGGCTGCAGACAAATGACATTCCTTTTATAAAATTTTCACTTAAACATATAAATCAAAAGCTTGAAGAAATGTCCGCACAAATTGTTTTGATAATGCGCGGCAATCGAAGAGTTTTACCGCACAAAGAAGAAGAGACTCGTTTGCAGCGCAACGATATTATATATATCAGTTGCTTTTCTGAGCAAAACACTGAAATTATGCGCTTGTTCGGAGTTGATCATAATCCATACGAAAAAATAGTTATTTTCGGTGGTAATGCCATATCATATTATTTGGCTTCTCAGATTGAAAAAAACGAAAATATATCCAGCTGCCGTATAATTGAAGATGATGCTGATGAGGCGGCAAAATTGGCAGAGCGATTGAATTCTACCGCAGTAATTACCGGTGAAATGATGAGTGATATTATTTTGCAAGATGCCGGATTCGCATCTGCTGATGTCAGCGTTGCCGTAACCGAAAGAGATAAGGATAATATGCTATTGGCGCTGTTGGCATCACGCAACCGCGATACTCAGGCCATATCATTGATTAATTCCAAAGACTATGGTTTGCTTTCGGCTAATTTGCGCGATAACGTAAATATAAATCGGTCGGTTATAACTATTTCGGCAATTTTAAAATATCTGCGCAAGGCGCGTATTCGTGAAGCATATTCGATTGGACAGGGAATGGGAGAAATTTGGGAAATCCGCTTAGGTGATGACAGTGTTAATATAGGTAAAACCGTGGCTGATTTAAATATTCCAGAAAGCAGTTCGGTTATGCTTATTGCTCGTGGCGAAGAATTGATATATAATTACAATAACATACGATTGACAGCAGATGATAAATTATTGGTATATGTAACACCGATTAATATTCGCCGCATTGAAAGTATCTTTTATCTTTAAGTGCGTATTTTGCGGCTAAACCGATAAAAAAAACTTGCAAAAAAAATAAAATGAATATATAATCCCCACAGTTTAAAAAGACGGTGAAGTTTCTCATCCGTTTATTATTTGGCGAATAAGGCCGAGAGAGCTGGAATGCCGATGGTTTGGTCTTGTTCTTTATCAGCAATTTAACTGTTTTAACCTTCTGTAGACGGGATTGATGTTTTTTTCAAAAGAATTGTCGCAGAATCAACATTTTTTAGAAGGGAAAAAATACATGAGTGAATCTTATACGGGCAAAAAGCGTGTAAGAAAAAATTTCGGCAGGATTGATGCCGTTATGGATATGCCGAATTTAATTGATGTACAAACCGGTTCTTATTCCAGTTTTATAAACAACGTAGACAGCAACGGAGAGCATTGCGAATTTGGTTTGGAAGGAGTGTTTAAATCTATTTTTCCGATAAGCGATTATGCCGGCAACGGTGAGTTGGAGTTTGTCGGGTATGTTTTGGATAAGCCTAAATATGATGAAGAAGAATGCATTCGCCGCGATATGACGTATGCTGCGCCGATTAAGGCAACCTTGCGTTTGGTGGTGTTTGATGTGGATGAAGCAACCGGTTCGCGTTCTATTCACGATGTGAAAGAGCAAGAAGTTTATATGGGTGATATTCCTTTGATGACCGAGAAAGGTACTTTTATCTTCAACGGTACCGAGCGCGTTGTTGTTTCACAGATGCACCGTTCTCCTGGAGTATTTTTTGACAGCGACGGCGGCAAAACGGTGTCTTCTGGTAAAAAATTATTTTCAGCTCGCATAATTCCGTATCGTGGTTCTTGGCTTGATTTTGAATTTGATGCTAAAGATTTGATTTATGCACGAATCGATCGTCGCCGTAAATTGCCGGTTACATCTATTCTTTATTCTTTGTATTCTAAGGAAACTGAAGAAAAAATAGCTAAAGCAGCCAAAGAAGGCAAAGTGATTCCGCTTGAAGAAATGAAAGGTATGGATAAAGAGGAAATTTTAAATTATTTCTATGAAACGGAAAATTATTTGGCCGATAAAAAGGCTTGGAAAATGAAGTTTGAGCCGAGCCGTATGAAAGGCGTAAAGTTTGATTTTGCCTTGGTTAATGCCGCTACCGGAGAAGAAGTCTGGGAAGCCGATAAAAAACTGACTCCGAGAAGCGCTCAAAAATTGGCTGACGATGGTTTGGAATTTTTCAAAGTCGGCAAAGAGCAGATGTACGGTAAATTCTTAGCGAAGAACATTGTTACAAAAGATGGTGAAGTTTTGGCTGAAGCCGGAGACGAAATCAATGAAGATTTGCTCGATAAACTGACTGAGAATAAAATTAAAGAAGTAGAGACTTTATATATTGATAATTTGAATGTCGGTCCGTATATCCGCAATACGTTGGCGAATGATAAAAACAGCAATCGTCAGGAAGCATTGTTTGATATTTATCGCGTTATGCGTCCGGGAGAACCGGCCACTTTAGAAGCAGCAGATGCTTCTTTCAAACAACAGTTTTTTGACTCCGAGCGTTACGATTTGTCAGCCGTCGGTCGCGTGAAGATGAATGCGTCTTTGAATATTCCTTTCAGCGAAGCTCCGGATACGCTGCGTATTTTGCGTAAAGAAGATATTTTGCTGATAATAAAGAAATTAGTTGAAATTCGTGATGGTCGCGGTCAGGTAGATGATATTGATCATCTTGGCAATCGTCGTGTTCGTTCCGTCGGTGAGTTGATGGAAAACCAATATCGTATGGGTTTGCTCAGAATGGAACGTGCCATCAAAGAAAAGATGAGTGCAGAAGTTCTGAATAACGTAAAACCGCAGGACTTAATCAACGCAAAGCCGATTGCTTCGGTTATTCGCGAGTTCTTCGGTTCGTCGCAGCTGTCACAATTTATGGATCAGAACAATCCGCTGTCAGAAATTACACACAAGCGTCGTCTGTCGGCCTTGGGTCCTGGCGGCTTGAGTCGTGATCGTGCCGGCTTTGAAGTCCGCGACGTACACCCTACTCACTATGGACGTATCTGCCCGATTGAATCTCCTGAAGGTCCGAACATCGGCTTGATTAACTCTTTATCTACATACGCGCGAGTAAATAAATATGGATTTATCGAATGTCCTTATCGTAAGGTTGTTAACGGCGTTGTTACCGATGAGGTTGTGTATTTGTCTGCCGATGATGAAGGTAAGGTGGTTATTGCCGAAGCAAACGCAAAAGTTAGGGAAGATGGGCATTTTGAAAATGATTTAATTACTTGCCGTCGCGGCGGTGAAGTTGAATTTGATAAGCCGGAAGACATTAACTATATTGACGTTTCTCCAAAGCAGTTGGTTTCTGTGGCTGCAGCGTTGATTCCGTTCTTGGAAAACGACGATGCTAACCGCGCGCTGATGGGTTCAAACATGCAGCGTCAAGGTGTGCCTTTGCTCCGTTCCGAAGCACCGCTGGTCGGTACCGGTATTGAAGCAACGGTGGCAAAAGATTCCGGTGCTACTTTGGTAGCTAAATATGATGGTGTGGTTGTTGCGGTTGATGCCAATCGTATCGTTATTCGCACTGACGGCGATGAAGTTCGCGATGCCGGTGTTGAAATTTATAAACTTTCAAAATTCCGCCGTTCCAATCAGAATACATGTATTAACCAAGTTCCGTTGGTAAAAGTCGGTGACCATATCAAAAAAGGCGATATTATAGCCGATGGTCCTTGTACCAACATGGGTGAACTTGCATTAGGTAAAAACCTGCTGGTGGCATTTATGCCGTGGAACGGTTTGAACTACGAAGATGCTATTTTGTTGTCGGAACGCATTTCTCGTGACGATGTTTTGACTTCTTTGCATATTGAGGAGTTTGAAGTTATGGCGCGCGACACCAAACTCGGACAGGAAGAAATTACGCGTGATATTCCGAACGTAAGCGAAGATGCGTTACGCAATCTTGATGAAGCAGGTATCGTTTATGTGGGTGCTCACGTTAAAGCCGGTGATATTTTAGTGGGTAAAGTTACACCTAAGGGAGAATCACCGGTAACACCGGAAGAAAAACTTTTGCGTGCAATTTTCGGTGAAAAGGCCAGTGATGTCCGTGATACCTCGTTGCGTGCTCAACCGGGTGTTGACGGTATTGTGGTTGATGTTCGCATTTTCTCTCGCCGCGGCGTGGAAAAAGATGAACGTGCTTTAGCAATTGAACAGGATGAAATTTCCGCTTTGGCTAAAGACCGTGATGATGAAATGGCAATTATTCGCCGTAACTATCAGGCACGTATGGAAAAAATGCTGGTGGGACAAACAGTGGTTGATGCTCCTAAGGGCTTTAAGAAGAATGAAAAAATCACCGTTGAAAAGCTGGCCGAATATCCGGTTGCCAAATGGAAAGAAATCGTGATTAAAAATGAAGACATTATGGGCAGAATAGAGGAATTTAACAGTGCATTTGATGCTCGTATGGCCGATATTAAAGCTCATTATGACGACAAGGTGGCGAAAGTTCAGCGCGGTGATGATTTGCTGCCTGGAGTATTAAAACTGGTTAAGGTATTTATTGCTACTAAAAGAAAAATGCAAACCGGTGATAAGATGGCCGGTCGTCACGGTAACAAAGGTACGGTTTCACGTGTATTGCCGCTTGCTGATATGCCGTATACCGAAGACGGTACTCCGGTTGATGTGGTATTAAATCCGCTCGGTGTGCCTTCACGTATGAACGTGGGACAAATTTTGGAAACACACCTTGGTTGGGCTGCCAAAGAATTAGGTGCACAGCTAAATGAAATGTGCGAACAATATAAACGTGGTGAAAAAACGGCAGAAGAGTTGAATAAACGCTTAAAAGAAATCTATGGTGAAAAGCAATATAAGAAAGAAATTGCTACTTTGACCGAAGATGAAAAGTTGGAAATGATTTCCAATTTGAAGAAAGGCGTGCCGATGGCTACTCCGGTATTCGACGGTGCAACCGGCGATGATATTAATAATATGCTGACAATGGCCGGTTTGCCGACATCTGGTCAAATTGATTTATATGACGGCCGTACCGGTGAAAAATTTGATCGTAAAGTTACGGTCGGTGTTATGTATATGATTAAACTTCACCACATTGTTGATGAAAAAATGCACGCTCGTTCAGTTGGTCCGTACGGATTGGTTACCCAGCAACCGCTTGGAGGTAAAGCTCAATTCGGCGGTCAACGTTTCGGAGAAATGGAAGTATGGGCATTGCAAGCATATGGTGCGGCTTATACGTTGCAGGAAATGCTTACCATTAAATCAGACGATGTTGACGGCAGAACCAGAGTATTTGATGCTATTGTCAATGGTGAAGACAGCTTTGACACCGGTATTCCGGAATCATTCAATGTATTGGTGAAAGAAATCAAATCTTTATGCCTGAATGTTGAAATGTTAAACGAAGATGCTTAATTCGGGGGAGTTTTAGAGAATGAGTAATGAATTAGTAAATGTAATGGATCAGCAACAACTTGCAGCTGATAGCTTTGAAGCAATTAAAATCTCGATTGCTTCTCCGGAACAAATTCGTTCGTGGTCTTACGGCGAAGTAAAGAAGCCGGAAACCATCAACTATCGTACATTCAAACCGGAGAAAGACGGTTTGTTCTGTGCGCGAATTTTCGGTCCGGTAAAGGATTATGAATGCTTGTGCGGAAAATATAAACGCATGAAGAGCCGTGGTATTGTCTGCGAAAAGTGCGGTGTTGAAGTAACGCTTTCCAAGGTTCGCCGTGAAAGAATGGGACACATTGAATTAGCGGCACCTGTAGCTCATATATGGTTTTTAAAATCATTACCGTCGCGTATTTCAACTTTAACGGATATTCCGGAAAAATCGTTGGAGCGCGTACTTTATTTTGAAAATTACATTGTGATTGAACCTGGTTTAACCGATTTGCAAATCAATCAATTGATGACAGAAGAAGAATATCAGGATGCTATTGATAAATATGGTGAAGATGCGTTCAGAGCAGGTATAGGTGCAGAAGCGTTGCGCGAAATTCTTTCTAATATAGATTTGGAAGTTGAACGCGATGCCATGCGTTTGGAATTGAAGGAAACCACTTCGGAATCTAAGCGCAAAAAATTGGTTAAACGCCTTAAATTAGTGGAATCATTTATTCATTCCAACGTTAAACCTGAATGGATGATTCTGACTGTATTGCCGGTTATTCCGCCTGATTTGCGTCCGCTCGTTCCGTTGGACGGTGGTCGTTTTGCCACTTCTGATTTGAACGATTTGTATCGTCGTGTGATCAATCGTAATAATCGTTTGAAACGCCTGATTGAGTTGCACGCTCCTGATATTATTGTCCGCAACGAAAAGCGTATGTTGCAGGAATCGGTCGATGCTTTGTTTGATAACGGCCGCCGCGGCCGCGCTATTACCGGCACAAACAAACGTCCGCTGAAATCTTTGGCTGATATGCTTAAAGGTAAGCAAGGACGCTTCCGTCAGAACCTTTTGGGTAAACGTGTTGATTACTCTGGTCGTTCAGTTATTACCGTTGGTCCGGAGCTTAAGATGCATCAATGCGGATTGCCGAAGAAAATGGCTTTGGAATTGTTTAAGCCGTTCGTATATGCTAAATTGGAACTTTATGGTCACGCTACCACCATTAAAGCAGCAAAACGTATGGTAGAAAAAGAACGTCCTGAAGTTTGGGATATTCTTGAAGAAGTTATCCGTGAGCATCCGGTGCTTTTGAACCGTGCTCCGACCTTGCACCGCTTGGGTATTCAGGCCTATGAACCGGTTTTGGTTGAAGGTAAGGCAATTCACCTGCATCCGCTCGCTTGTACCGCTTTTAATGCCGATTTTGATGGTGACCAAATGGCTGTACACGTACCGCTTTCTATTGAAGCACAATTGGAAGCACGTGTATTGATGATGTCCTCAAACAATGTGCTGTCTCCAGCTTCGGGTAAACCGATTATCGTGCCGTCGCAAGATATGGTGTTGGGTATTTATTATCTGACGTATGAAATGGACGGGATGACAGGTGAAGGCAGTATTTATTCCAGTCCGGAAGAATGTATGTTAGCATTAAATGCTAAAGCTGTTGATTTACACGCAAAAATCAAATGCCGCATGGAATACGTAGATGATGACGGTAAATTTACTAAAGGAATTGTAGCCACAACTCCGGGTCGAATCATTGTTTCCAGTATTTTACCAAAGAAAGAAGGTGTGCCGTTCTCTTTGGTTAACCGCTTGGTTAAGAAAAAACAAATTTCGCAGATTATCGATGAAGTATATCGCGTTTGCGGTGGTAAAGAAACCTGTATCATGGCCGATGCCATTATGGGATTGGGATACAGATACGCTTGCTTGTCCGGTATTTCGTTTGGTAAGGATGACTTGATTGTTCCTGCTAAAAAACAGGAAATGATTGCTGAAGCTTCCGCCCAAGTGGCAGAATTTGAACAGCAATACCAAAACGGTTTGATTACCAAGGGTGAAAAATACAACAAAGTTGTCGATATTTGGGCATCTTATACCGATAAAGTCGCTAACGCGATGATGGAAAACATTTCAAAACCGGTCAACGGTTCATATAACTCCGTGTTTATGATGGCCGATTCCGGAGCCCGCGGTAGTGCGGCACAAATGCGCCAATTGGCTGGTATGCGCGGTTTGATGGCCAAACCGTCAGGAGAAATTATTGAACAACCGATTATCTCTAACTTTAAAGAAGGTTTGACGGTGTCGGAGTACTTTAACTCAACTCACGGCGCGCGTAAAGGATTGGCTGATACCGCTTTGAAAACGGCAAACGCCGGTTATTTGACACGTCGTTTGGTTGATGTCGGTCAGGATGTTGTTATTACGGAAACCGATTGCGGTACCGAACGCGGTATTATCGTGCGTCCGGTAGTCGACAGCGGTCAGGTTATTGCCACTATCGGCGAGCGCATTTTGGGACGTACGGCTCAAGAAGATATTTTGAATCCGGAAACCGGCGAAGTTTTGGTGGTTAAAGGTAAGCTGATTGATGAAGCCGACGTTGAAAAGGTTGAAAATGCAGGTGTTGAACAGGTTAAAATCCGTTCGGTATTGACTTGCGAAAGCGAACACGGTGTTTGCGCCGCTTGTTACGGTCGTGATTTAGCCAGAGGTAATCCGGTCAGCATCGGCGAAGCTGTCGGCGTGATTGCCGCTCAGTCCATCGGTGAGCCTGGTACCCAATTAACGTTGCGTACATTCCACATCGGCGGTGCCGCTTCCAAATCGGCAGAACAGTCGATGATTGAAGTACCGTTCTCCGGTATTTTGAAACTGGAAAACACGCATACTGTTGAAAATTCGGAAGGTAACATGATTATATTGTCGCGAAATTGCGATATTGTTATTCAGGATAAGCAGGGTCGTGAAAAATCCCGCCACCACGTTCCGTACGGTGCCAAGATTTTGGTTGCCGAAGGTACCGAGGTGGAGAAGGGAAAGAAGGTTGCCGAGTGGGATCCGTTTATGACGCCGATTATTTCCGAAAAAGCAGGTAAGGCCGAATTGGTTGACTTGATTCCGAACGTTTCGATGAAAGAAACAATGGATGAAACAACCGGTATCAGCTCCAAGACGGTTATTGATTGGCAATCCGGTTCGGGTGCATATTCCGGCTTAAAACCGAGCGTTATGCTTAAAAACAGCAAGGGCAAACATATAACCTATGATTCCGGTAAGGAAGTTCGTTATTATCTGTCGCCGGATGCGGTTTTGAACGTTGATAAAGATACCGAAGTTCATGTCGGTGACGTTATTGCTCGTATTCCGAGAGAGAGCACCAAGACAAAAGATATTACCGGTGGTTTGCCGCGTGTGGCCGAGTTGTTCGAAGCCCGTCGTCCTAAAGATCCGGCAATCATATCAGATATTGACGGTATTGTCGAGTATGGCAAAGACTACAAGGCAAAACAACGCATTAAGGTAATTGATGAAGAAAACGAAGGTCGCGAAATCGAATATCTCATTCCGAAGGGACGCCGCTTGGTTGTTCAAGACGGAGATAAGGTTAAGAAGGGTGATTTGTTGGTTGATGGTACACCGGCGCCGCACGATATTCTGCGTGTGTTAGGTGTTGAAAAGCTGGCCGAATATTTGGTTCAGGAAGTTCAAGCCGTATACCGCCTGCAAGGTGTGGCAATTAACGATAAACACATTGAAGTTATTGTTTCACAAATGCTGAAGAAGGTAGAAATTACCGACGCCGGCAGCACCACATTCTTGGTGGGCGAACAGGTTGACCGTGACGTGTTTGAAGCAGAGAATCAAAAGATTGCAGATGAGGGTGGTACTCTGGCCAAAGCTGATGATATTCTGCTCGGTATTACCAAGGCTAGCCTGCAGACTAAATCGTTTATTTCTGCCGCATCGTTCCAAGAAACCACCCGTGTTTTGACGGAAGCTGCGGTTGAAGGCAAGGTTGATAATTTGACGGGCTTGAAAGAAAATGTTATCGTCGGTCGTTTAATTCCGGCCGGTACGGGTAGTGTTTTACGTTCGCTGAGAAAAGTTGCAGCTCAAAACGATAAGGAAATCTTGGAAATGCGTCGTCAGGAAGCGGAAGCCAATGCCCAGAAGCAAAATGCGCTTTTGGATGCAGATGGTAACGCGGCACCTGAAATGACTGATAAAGAATAGATATAATCGTGTTTGAATATATCCCCGCTGATGTTATTATTCAGCGGGGATATTTGTTGGATTTATGTGTAGGAATAAAAGATAAAATAATACTTGATTTTAATGATAAAATTTGTTAGAAATACAGCTTAGAACATAGGGGGTATAGCTCAGCTGGGAGAGCGCAACGTTCGCAATGTTGAGGTCGGGAGTTCGATCCTCCCTATCTCCACCATTAAAACAAAAGACGGGATGTAGTCCCGTTTTTTGTTTTAAATCATGAAATTAAGTGACATCGAACGAGCGACCGTAGGGAGGGAGCCGGAGGAGAAAAATTACTCCGGTGGAGTAATTTTTAACGACGGGCGAAGTTCCCCGACGAGTAAGGTAGCGAAAGCGCCCCGCAATGAGGCGATGGGAACGAGTGTCCGAAGCTTAAATTTGCTACTGAAAAAACAGTGAAAAAAATTTAAGCAAGAAGATCCTCCCTATCTCCACCATTAAAATGAAAAAGACGGGATAAAATCCCGTTTTTTTTATGGTTCGAACGTAACACTACCTGCGTGAGCAGGTAGATGTAGACAATCCTAAATCTTCGCGCTATACTGCGGTTATGGAAGAAGTAAAGTATAGCAAACAAAGCAATTGCGTGTATCACTGCCACTATCATA
>JAFSWL010000017.1 GCA_017444525.1 Alphaproteobacteria bacterium | reverse complement strand
TATGATAGTGGCAGTGATACACGCAATCGCTTTGTTTGCTATACTTTACTTCTTCCATAACCGCAGTATAGCGCGATGATTTAGGATTGTCTACATCTACCTGCTCACGCAGGTAGTGTTACGTTCGAACCATAAAAAAGACGGGATTTGTACCCGTCTTTTTTATTTTTACAACTGATGATGTGTGCGGATCGAACGACCGGCCGTAAGGAGGGGGCTTGCGCATGAAAAATGCCCTTAACGACATTTATTTCCTAGTAATTGCCGACGGCGCCGATGCCTTTATGGTAAAACGTGCCCTAACCCACAAAACCATCCAAAGTACGCAAATTTATGTGAACTTAGGCGTTGAACATTTGCGCGACAAACTCAACGACACCGTGGAAAAAATGATAAAAATCAGCAAAGAATAGGTTTAATTTAATCTCCGTAGTTGTAGTCTGACTAATACTTTTATATTTAAAATAAACTAAAAAAACTTACTAAAAACATTAAGTTTTTCTTTTATAAAGGAAAAACTATTGACTTTTTACTATTTTTATTTATATAATGACGTTATATAATAATAGCAACATAAGGATATATCTGATGAAAAAGAAAAATCGCCCGATATTTTTGCAAAAACTGATAGACTTTAAGGATAAGGAAGCCATTAAGGTCGTTACCGGATTACGACGCTCAGGAAAATCGAGTATTTTGGAAGTATTTCGTGATTACCTGCAAGATAATGGCGTTGCCGCCAAAAATATCATTTATATGAGTTTTGAAACCTTAGAAAATCGCGAAAAGACATATAAAGAAGTTTATGATGAGATTATCAAAAAAGCAAAAGCGGCAAAAGGGAAAGTTTATGTTTTCTTGGATGAGATACAACAGGTAAATAAATGGGAACTGGCGGTTAATTCGCTCAGAGTTGATATTGATTGCGATTTATATATTACCGGTTCTAACGCTTATTTATTGTCATCTCAACTTTCAACATATTTGTCAGGACGTTATATTGAAATTAAAGTATTGCCTTTATCATTTAAGGAGTTTCTGGCATTTAACAGTTTTCCGCCAACGATGCGAGATGATGAAAAATTTGCTCTTTATTTGAAATTCGGCGGTATGCCTGCATTGAGTGAGTATGATTTCAAAAACGAAGAATCCATCAATTCGGTACTTGAAGGAATATTTACAACCGTGATTATGGAAGATGTTATCAAACAGGCTCCGGTAAGAGATGTCGCATTATTGGATAAAATAATCAATTTTCTGGCAGATAACATCGGAAACAGCGTATCCACCAGCAGAATTAAAAATATCTTGGTGGCAGAACAAAACTCCGACGAGCGTAAAATAACGGCAACAACCGTCGATAACTACATCAAACTGCTTGAAAATGCTTTTGTTTTCTATCCTGCCCTTCGCTATGATATTAAAGGCAAGGAACACTTAAAAACACAAGGAAAGTATTATATGGTTGATTTGGGCTTGAGAAATCAGCGGCTTGGCTACAAAAATATAGATAGAGGATATATTCTGGAAAATGTTGTGTATTTTGAACTGCTTCGCCGCGGATACAAAGTTTCTATCGGCAAAATCGGCGATAAAGAAATTGACTTTATTGCGACGAAATCAGAAACAAAACTCTACATTCAGGTAACAGAATCATTGGCAAGCGAAGAGACCAGAGAAAGAGAACTTGCTTCATTGCGTATGGTTAAAGACCATTTTGAGAAAATTGTTTTGACAACAGACGTGTTGTTTACCGGAACTTCTGAGGATGGTATAAAAATTATAAATTTAATTGATTGGTTAAAAGAATAGCACAGAGGAGCAGAACCATAGCAAAGACCTATAACAAAGACAAACACTTTGATGCGGACTATTTCAGAACCAAAGGATTAGCGTTTTTTGATACGCTTGATTTCAGCGATGTCAGTAACGAAGAAATCAAAGCCATTATTAATTACGGTTTTCCGGAAGTTGAGTTCTATCAGTGCATTTTTAAGGATTTGGATTTGAGCGGAACGGAGTTTTATCCGAAATTGAGCTTTACGCAATGCGAATTTTCGGGCAACACCAGCTTTGAAAAGTGTGCGTTTCACGATCACACATCATTTGCGCATTCTGTTTTTAACGGAATTACCAATTTTAATAATGTGATTTATGATAAGAATTTGGAATTTACGTGTATTCATACAAAACCGGCTAAAGGTGGTTATTTCTACTTTCGCGGTGATGAGATACGTACTGATAAAGATTATGATCATCATAACATTGCATTTAACGGCGCAGTATTTGAAACCGAAGTTTCGTTTTTAGATAATCAGTTTTTGGGCAACAGTGATTTTTATCACGCTGTATTCAAGAACAAGTTCTGGTTCACCAATGTTGATTTCGGGCTTAAAACCAATATAGATGTAAAGTTTGATTGCGATGGCTTTAAGGATATTGATATGTGTTATCGCATATTAAAAGATGCGTTAATGCGTAAAAATTACACTTTGCAAAGCCGTGCCATTGAACGTTTGGAAGAGAAAATACGCCAAAAACAAAGCAGAGAAAGCAATCTGTTGGATGATAAGCCGGAGATTAAACAAAGTTCAAATCTTCTGACAACCGAAGAAGCCGCCGAATACTTAAAACTCAAGCCGAATACGCTAGAACGGTGGCGGACACAATATCCGGATCGGTTGCCGTTTGTTAAAATCGGTCGGACGGTAAAATATCGTCTGGAAGACTTGCAGGCATATGTTTCCGATAACCGGCAGGGTTCATAGAAAAATGGAGCATAGAAAATGAAGGAGACTGTTTTAATTTTAGGACTTTGTTTGAGCTTATGTGCAAATGTTCGGGCGGAAATTTATCGCGATGTTAATTTGGATATGGTCTATAAAATCGGTAATTTTAACAACAAAGAAGAAGTTAAAAAGTTGATTGATGACTATACACAGAAGGATACTCCTGATGACCCCAAAAAAAACACGGTCAGCAACGTTATCGATGATTACTATCAACATCCGGAGTACATTCCTATTATAGAAGCGAAATGCCAAGAATCAATGCCATGGATAAAGGGTAGTTTCGGATTATGGGAAGAACCTTACTTTCGCGCAGACATGTGCTTAACGTGGAAAACCAACAAAAAACTTGATAAAGAGCAAATTGAACTATTGGCTCATTTAAAAAAACATGGGGTAATGTTATAATGAACATGGATTTATCAGACGGTATATTAACTTCGTTTAACATTACATTTCACAACCACAATGAATATTCATTACAGTTCGCTGTCCGTATCTATAATCTTATTATGAAAGAGAATTGGCCCGAATGTCGTATAGAAACCGGCGAGAAAATCGGAGACTACGATATACACACAGAACATTGTAATGAACCATCCGAAATTTTGAAACTTTGCAGTAGCGCTGATAATCCTCAAAATTGTATGCAAGAAGAAATTATTTCACGAATATCAAAATTTAAAATAATGACAAATGTATGGGCAACCGAAGAAGAAAAGCAAAAAGAACGAGAAGAAACAGAGAAGAAGAGAATCAATGACACCAAACAGCTGATGCAACTGACTCAAGAGATTATTCCGCAATTAATTGAAGATAAAAACAGGCAGAAAGAAGAAATAATGCGATTATATAACTTTTATTGGCTCTCTATACTCAGGAGTTATGAAGATTCTTTAGATAATATCAAAGCAAACAGTTGACAGAGGGGATTTTCTCCCCTCTGTTATTATGCTCAGTATCTAAATGACTTAGCACCGAGTTTATTTTTGACAATAGGTTTCATATAATTATTTACTGCGCTCGCTCCCTTAAAAACGGAGTCTTATATTCCCGTATAGGTTACAGTATTTGATTTTTTACCTTTTTCTTGACTTTCATATAGATTGTATTAACAATTCATTACGGCAGTTTTGTATTAATGGTGTGTATTTTATGAAGCACTTAATTTTATATATCGGAATTATATTTTTTATTCTTACCCGAATAGCACCGGGCGAGTCAATCTCGTACCAACGGGAAAATTCATTAAATACCGACAAAACGGTATCTGATGATATGATTGAGCGTTTCTATAGTCATCCGGAAGATATTTCGGATGTTGATGCCGAATGTAAAGAAGTCATGGAATGGGTAGATAGTACCGTTAATTATGGGAAAGAGAAGTATTACCATGAGGCGATACTTTGTCTTACTTGGGAAATAAATAAAAAACTTGATAAAGAACAAATCGAGTTATTGACGAAAGTAAAATCAACATTTCATAATATAATCTTTGATTTGATGAATCACAGAAATATCGGTGTCCTACAAATAATGTATATCGACTATGAATGTGAATTGATGCTGGTTAAAAAAATCTATAATATGATTTATTCATCATCTATACCTTTATGTTTTGAGAATCCGGTATTCAGCACTCCTGACAGACCGAGTTCTATTTGCAGCCCACAGCCTTCTTCATATCTTTCGAGTTGTTTAAAGAAAAAAGATGCTAAAATATGTATGGATAAAATGATTACCGAAAAGTTTTTGGCTGTTGCCCAGCAAGAGCCGCAAGCGAAAGCAGATATTTATCATTTAAATCATTTCACCGATAAGTTTATATCATCTCTTTATACCAATAAAACCCGACAAAATATTGAGACATTGAACTTCTATGATTTTTATATTAGGTTAATTGAAGATGCAGTCCACGAGGTTAAATACATTACAGAACACGACGTATAGAGTATAGGCGTAGTAACATTACTACGCCTATATTTTAGGTTTACCACCTTAATCTTTTATTTCGATTTAAAAGACCTCTCTTAAACCGAGGACTGTTTTGTTCTTCAAAATATCGACGACGCTTGTCATTAATACTGTTATTTAATAACTTTAATTGTTCTTCATCCATGTTATTAATTGCAATAATGGATGATGTCCCCATCGTTCCGTCTACTTTGATATTTTCATCAGTTAAAGAAGGCAAGGGAAATTCCCTTGCCTTCTTGTCATTATCAATACACTCTTCCTTTACAGACTTCTTCACTATTACCTTCATCCATACATTCTTGAACCAATTTTGTATTTTTATCTAAATTCATATAGAAATCTATGTAGTAAAATGCCGCACTTGCAAGGAAAAATAGTGCAATAAAGAACACAATCCAGCACAAAAGTTTAATAGCGTCCGTTGATATATCTTTGAACAAGCTCATCATAGTCTTCCTTTGGATATTTTCCGCCTAATAAACGTTCTATTTTGTTAGCATACTGGTCTCCTTCGCTGCTGTCAAGAATAACTTGGCATAGTTATCTGATATTGCGAGCCAGCAGGCATTCACAATTGTTATTACTCTGAAAATAACTGCTCGGTTTGCCAACTAAAGAACCATTTTTACTATTGACTTATGTAATGTTTGTTTTATCATAATTACAACTTTAGGGAGTGTAAAAATGCAAAAATTCGCTTTGATTTTGGGGTTGTTTTTGAGCTTGAGCGCCAATGCTCGGGCGGATGATTCACACGTGCTCACACCGGAAGAAATTGATGAAACATACGGAAAATGCGAAGATATGATTATACCGATGAAAGAATTTGAAAAAACATTGAATCAGGTATTAGGAGACCAACATACCGCCGGCAGAGTTATATGGTGTTTTTCCGATAAAATATAACAACAAAGCAACGCACAACAATTCGAATTATATAAAAAAGCTAAGCTCCAAGCGGAAGAGTTAAAAGAACCCTATCCGCTCCCTTTCCCGTAAAAATACCATAAAAACGACTAAAAATTTTGAAGATATTGCCGCACATAATCACCCCAAACCTCGTAATACTTATCCGATACTTCTTTCAACGGCGCATAATCTGCCACATAATGCCACAAATTGTTATAGCCGCCGTATAGATCACATTCGTACACCGCTTTATGTTCATCGACTATGCAAGAATCAAACAAAATATCCGATTTTTGAGAATGCCACTTTCCTTTTTCTTTTACCATTATATTAACAGGGCACCCTGACGTGCCGCAATCGGTATAAAATCCCGTCAGATAAATATTATCCCCGACTTTTGCAGCCAACCGTGCTGTATTTGCTATTGAATAAAAACCTTCCTTTTCCAGTTGTTGTATAGTCATATTCATATGCCATTCTTGCACCATTTCATCGGTTACAATTAAATCCAAGTCCTTAATATCTTGCAAAGACAATCCCATTTTCAGTAAATTATCTTTATACTCTGCATTATAAAATCTGACTGTAGGTTGCGGCGGATAAAAACCCTCGTATTGCTCCGGCGGTATCATATCTCGCTCTAATAACGCCATGAATTCTTCAACCTCATACTGCGCAAGTCGGGCATTATCTTTATAGCGCTCGCGGTATATCTCCGTAAACGAGCGCCGACATTTTTCTTCATCAAAAGAAGATGGTATCAGGGTGTTGTTTTCAATATGGTGCTTGGCATCAAATTCCGCTTTGGTCGGCATTTTGCCATGATCGGACGCAAGCACGCACGTGACACCGCCGAGCACAACGCACAAAAAAGGTAGAATATACTTGAAATATTGCTTCATATTAATCTCTTAATGATTGATATTTTTAATATATTCTACCTTATATAATAACATTATGCAAGTATTATTTAGGAGGATTTATAATTTCTTTGAAACGATTAGTTATATTTTTCCTTCTTTTATCTTGCTAGTCATATATAGAATTGCGCACAAGATTATTATTCCGAACCCTAACATCGTTTAACCATTCATTAAGTTTACGAGCGCCCTCACGATGAGTTCCTGCCAACATCATGTCTTTTGTTATAGGAATATTCAAATTTCCGACTTGTATATTCTTTCCGAGATATTTGTAATTGTTCCAATTCTTATTATACTGATCAATTCTATCCAAATAATTGCACATAGCCTGTTCTTGTGCCTCTGGATTATTCAGGAATTCTTGCATATTGTTAATTCCTGTTTCCGGCAAAAAATTACCTTTATTATCTATATAACCAGCATCTTTTAGAGCTGGTATCTGCATTTGATATCTTCCAAATGCAGAGGCGCTGTTATTAACGCAACCATAGTCATTTATATTATCACGACATCCACCCATTGATTCTGCATAAGCAATTTTGTCGGCAAATTCCGGAGACATTCCACCACAATCAACCCCATTAAAAATCTTTTTATGTATTTCCTGCGGTTTAATATTTCGTGCTTGATTACTGTTACTTTGCCCGAGAGAAGTCGGCGCGGTATACTGAGGTGATACCGAGGCTAAATAGCGATTTATCGGCTCCATAATCGGTGAAGATGTCGTGTTTGGAGCGATGTTTGTGCTTTGGTTGGTCGGTTGTGAGGCAAAAGCAGATGGGGTTTGTATCTGATACCCCGTCGCCTTTGACGCACCGTATGTCGGCGATGGCGTATATGCATTTTGCGTAACATACAATGTAGTATTCGGAGCGGTAACCGCACCGGCGACGTTTTCTATTGCTCTGCCCGTAGCACTGCCAGAAGTATTGTTATTTTGAAAATAACTGCTTGGTTTGCCGACTAAACTTTCGGTGTTGATAGTATAGTCGGAATTTGTAGTGATTTGCCCATTATTT
Source organism: Alphaproteobacteria bacterium (assembly GCA_017444525.1). GTDB lineage: Bacteria > Pseudomonadota > Alphaproteobacteria > RF32 > CAG-239 > RUG410. Next base: position 22,860 of record JAFSWL010000017.1, on the reverse strand, counting down.
GCGTTATTATTGAGCTGATTTGTAACGTTTTCGATATTTTGCCTAATGTTTGAAGTGCCGAAGCCGTAGTTATTCTCCGGCGTTCCTCCCCAAAAGTTTGTACCGAACTGCGGATAGTTTTCTTCGGCTATCCCTTGCTTGCTGAAATTCTCCGCTAATTGATTTTCTCTTGCCAATCGTGCGCTTTGATATTCCAACTCATCACGCGTTGAAAATCCGCTGTGGTCAACCCCGTAACTATCAACTCCACCGTTTCCGGATTGATATCCGGTTAATTTTTTTATTTCATCCCATATATCCATGGTTGCCTCCTTTTATTTGAATTTCTCACGTTCATTTTTTATCTCCAAATTTTGTTGTTATATTCGCACCAAAATAATATATTTCCTATCACATAACGACACATAATCAAATTGCAGAAGGATTAAAACCGGTGCAATTCGTTTCAAAATATACTATTTTGGTATTATAATGCTATCATATTTAATTTACTGCGTCAAGTTTAAAATAAGAAAAGTATTATACATGTGTATAAATAAATGAAAAATCTTATTATTGCACGTAGAAAAAGGGAGCATTAAAGCTCCCTTCGTTTTGTTGCGTTGTTTTCAGTTATGTCCGTCTATGACATAGACTAAATCATCCGGCTTAAAAGGACATTTGTTATCCTCGGTATAATAGAATTCGTAATCCGGTAAAACAAATGCTCCCACATAACACACCTCCCAATTACCAGTTGCAATAAGTGTAGCCGTCAAGCACCCAGACTTCGTCATCATCTTGGTATGGGCATTCGACATCACGATGTTTCGTAAAGCGACATTCAAAGTCCGGCAAAACAAACACATCAACTTTACCGAATTTTGCGACAACGTCTTTGTATTTTGCTTTCTGATCCTTTGTTTCCATGTTGTATTTACCGCCTGCAAGCAGATAATCAAAGTTTCCGGAAACTTTTGCATAAACATCGTCATCTTCTGCCCAAAAACCATGGTCTTTTACGAATTGTTTCCTTTTTTGGAAAAGTTCTTCTGGGGTGTCTTTATCACATTCATAAGGTACATCTTTACCATAATCAGCGCATCTTTCATGAAATAAATTCAGTACTAATTTAGGAAACATGATCGAGTTGCTCCAATAATCTTGAAATTCATCAGTTATGTTTTCCCACTTGCCTCCATTTAAGTCGTTCGGACTGAGGATATCCGTATGTCTTGTTAATCCAACGATAAGATCATTAACAATCGGATAATCCTTGACTTTTGCAACTACCAAATAATGCATAGTCTTTTCCTTTCACAAAATTAAAGTGTTTGATATCTCGGCACAAAAACAACGCTTTGCTGAGTTACAACATTTTCCGACGGCATAGTCGTTCTTTGTTGCATATGATGCTGTTTTTCACGGCGTCTGGCATTGCATTCCTTTTTGCGACGATAGGCCTTTTCTTTTTCTTCGGCGATGAAGTTGATGATATCCTCATCAAAATCGCCTTGTTTCACGCTTTCATAGAAATCCGACAAGAATTCAAGCTTCTGCTGATCGTTCAGATACTCTAAAGAGTAGCGCACTATGCGTTTGCCGCCTAAGCGGAGTGTGAAAACAGAATTGCTTTCGCCGTCAATAATCAGCTTGTTCATCCGGTTAGAGAGATTCCACGAGTGATTTTTGAAGTTGATGATGTTCTCATCCAAAATCTTCAAAATACGGCGTTTGTAACCCTCTAAAGAAAGCTGACTCTCGTCTTTGGTGGTTTCCAATTTGGTTACGTTATATTTGTTCAAAAAATTTTTCATTTTAGTATTCCTTTCGTTAAAAAATCCAAGAGCACCATTGCTCTCTGACTTCACTCTCTCATAGGAAAAGCCTGCTTTCCAGAATATCGAAAATAAAAAATTTTTGAGTTTTACCGAGTTTTATTGAGTTTTATGAAATTGTGTTTTGTTTTACGGCAGTTTGAAACAAACCGTACGAATCGGCAAACGAATCGAGATTTTCGATTTGTTTTGAAAAGTTTTGTTTCCCAAATACCAATTCGGATTAAATCGTAAAAAAAATCCCTGTCAGATTACTCCGACAGGGATTTTCGTTAATTATAACCGTATTAGAAGTTATATTTTGCTTTCAGCATTCCGGTATGGCTGAGATAATCTTTGCGTGTACCTAAATCATATTCGGCAGAAAATTCCCAATTACCAACGCTGATCTCGACACCGATACCGGCTTCTGCACCGAGACGATGTAACTTTTTGCCTTCAATATTGTAAAGCCCGTTACCGACGGTTACCGTTGCACTGGAATCATCGCTTAACAAATCGTAAGTAGCGGCAATGTGTGCTTTCGGCGACCAGATAAAGCTATCGGCAGCAAAATTAGTAGAATAGTTCATGCCGAGTGACGCCGTCAAAACGTCAATTCCATCGCTCTTAACGTGCTGACCAAAACTATCGGTATAGTTCTTGCGGTCAATACGGGTTAAACGAAGTCCGGCTTCCGGTGTAAAGCCATTCGGCATATCATAACCGACAAATGCTCTGGCGCCGTAGTTATGGACATCATATTTTGCTTTATTGGCAATACCGGCAATATTGGCTTTTTCTTCATATTCGGCAAAACCGTAATGCGCCAAACCGCGAACATACCATGCAGACGGTTGATATTTTCCGTAAATGTAAAGCGTATGGCCGTCAATATCTATATCACGTCCAGCCGAATCAACATCGCTCTTACCATATGCATAGCCTAAGCCGACGGTCAGGTTATCCTTAATCTCGCCATCCAAACCTAAAGCAACTCCAGCTGTTTTTCCGGTAAAGCCCTGATTTTTGCTGTTTTCATCCTGTTTAGAATGGTTGTAAAGCGTTTGTATCCAAGCACCGCGTTTTTCAAATACATCGCCGGAGTTCAAACCTTCACGATTCAATCTGGCGGCAACTTGTTCGCCGATAAGATTGTTAAAGTCTTGCGTAATCCCGACGTGCGCCATTGAATCGGTCGGCGCTAAATCGGTTAAGGCCTTAACATAACCGTGTTCATCGTGTTGTGACAATTCGTTCAAAACGTTTTGAACTTCACTTGCATTGGAACCGGTTGCAAATCTTGTTTCGTCCCACGTTTCACCGGTAGCGATATCATTGCTTGTGCCACCGGCTTCGTTGATGATATCGGCAACCGAAGCATAGTTTGTAATCACGAATTTACCGTCGCTTGTCGAAGCTAACTTATAACGGTTATTCGACAGCATTTCCGCAAATTGACCGGTTGTTGCACCGCTGACATTGATAATATCCAAAGCACCGGTAGAGGTCTTCTTGGCAATCAGATTCGGTGCAATTGTGAGCGAAAGTTTTGAATCCTTACCTAAATTCAAGCTCTTTGCGTTAATCTGGCCGCCGGTGTATTTGTTGGAACTTGCCGCAATATCGGTAATTTCGAGTTTAACCGTGCCGTCAATTGTGGCATCACCCAAATCAACACTGTTTGTGCCGACATCAAGTGAAGCACCTTTTGCCACATTCGCCGATTTTGTGCTTACATCAGCATTGTCACCGACCGTAACGTCGCCTTTAACATTCAACTTACCGCCGGTTACATTTTTATCGATGGTGCCACCGGTTACGTTATAGGTGCCGTCACTTGTAACGTTGCCGCCGATATTATCGGCATTTGAAGTTAAACTCTTGCCGGAATTAATGGTAATATCATTGGCAACCTTGGCTTTGCTTTGAACATTGCCTTTAATAACCGTAGCACCGTTTCCGGTTACATCTTTGCCGATAGTGCCGCCGGTTATGTCATAAGTGCCGTTGTTGGCTACCGGAGCGTCAATATTATCAGCATTGGCCTTTAAGGTTGCGCCACTCTTGACGTTGACTTTCTTCTGTGTCAACTTTGCGCCTAACGTTGTTTGGCCGTCGGTAATGTTGGTTGTGCCGTTGCCGCCGATACCGGATTCAATGTTGTTGGTACCGGATAATTTCATTGTAGAGTCGTTGTTTATGGCCGGCTTGCTGTTTTCTGCCACTTCAACATCTCTCAATGAAACCGTGCCGGATTCATTGTCAATCAATGCGCCGTCTTCGGCTTTGGCACCGACCAATTTAACCGTATCTAAAACAACTTCGGCATCATCACTAATCTTAAAGCCGTCTTTGCCTTTAAGGTCTATGGTTGAAGTATTTGTGCCGTCGATTGCGCCTTGAACCGTTAATTTGCCCGCCGCGGTAGTGCCTAAATCGGCGGTAACATTATGAACAGCATTGGCATCACTGGTTATGAATTCTCTTTCCGTGTCTCCGAATTGGGTTGTTTGGTTCAATAACGAAAGCGTATCGCCGAGCGGTGTTTCTTCTACCAGAGTTTCCTCTCCGGTTGTTTCGGTATAGCGCAAACCCTGATGGTATGGCGTATAAGAATCTGCCGCATAAGTCTCTAACTTTTTAATCGTCTCGGTTTCATACTTTTTGCTGTTGAAAGTATCATCCCACGATGCGGTGGCAGTCAAGTCATCACTTTCATAGCGGTCAGAGGTTACGGTTTTGTTGTATTTTGCCGCTACCGCATCGCTAAGCAACAGTGAACGATGATAAACGTCTCCTTGCAGAATTTGGGCTTCAAACGGTTTCAATTCGCCGATAATACCTAAGTCGGTAACAGTCAGCACATCGTTATTGGTGCTTCCCGAACCCGAGCCGGTTGCATAAAACACATCGCTTTTAACCGTTTCACCACTTAAATCGACATCAAGCGTTAAATTACCGGTACCGGTAGTTTTATTTGAGCTTACCCACAGCGTATCTATCTGATTGTTTTTCATATCAATCGTGCCGCCGTTCGGATCAATTATACTGCTGGTATAAATCGTTTTATCACCGGCGCCGGAAGCATCAATTTTTAAGGTGCCGTCAATTTTAATAACTCCTTCCTTCAAAGCGGAGGTATTGCCTTTATAAATATTCTTGTTTAAGGTTCCGCTCAAAAGCAATGTTCCTCTGTTGTTAATGGTGCCGGTAACATTTTCTACCGCTGTTTTAACCGTACCGTTTTTCACAACCAGAAGATTATTGATTGTACCGGTGTTTTCCAGATAGGCCTCACTATCGCCTCCGCCGACAACAATACGGCCGTCACCGCTGATAGTGCCGCTGTTGGTCAAATTTCCATTATATACATTCAGTTGTTTGTTAATCTGCAACGTACCTTTATTATCAAAAGCCGTTTGTATACTGGAATAGTCGTTACCTAAGATTAAGGTTGCACCTTCGGTCACATTCAGCTCGTTTTGATAGATAGCGCCGCTAACGGTTGTGGTACCGCCGTTAACATTAACAATTTCCGTGCCACTGTTATCCCAAGCTATATAATTGACCGTGTTGGTGCCGTCCAAATTCAAGGTACCGTCATTGTTAATATCGATATAATCTTGTGCGGCAAACGTCACATTTTTCAGGTTCAAATTGCCTTGATTGCTGATTGACGGTGACATATTTTGGAATGTTGCATTTTCAATGCTCAGCGTTTGACCGGCAGAAGTTTTTATATAGCTGGATGTACCGCCGCCGGCTATAACGTGGTCTTGCCCGAAAATAGTGAAATTACGTCCTTCGCCGGCCAATGTTCCCTGACCGTTTTCATCAAACGTAAAATCTGAACCCATGGTATATGAACTCACCGTTGCATCAGCAATAGCATCGGCCAAAGTTGCCTCAAATGCCGTGCGCGTAACATTCAAACGACCTTTGTCTGTTGCATCCGGCGTAAATGTATAGCGATAATCCGCGGTTTGAGCAACAATGGCTTCGCTGATAACGTTGATATCATCCGACGAACCGTAGAAATAAAGATATCTTGTCGATGTTGTCTTACCATCGGCTAAAATATTTATGGCGTTCAAGGTAACCGTTCCCGCACCGCCGTCGATGTGTATATAATCCATATATCCGTTAGAGGCATCATAATCAACATTGAACGTAAGATTGCCGGCGCCGGTCAAAGTGCTAGCATATATGCGTTCTCCGGCAGAATTGTTTTGCAAATCAAGCGTTGTGCTACCGGAAACTGTCAACGTTCCGAAATTCAGGCCGTTCGTGTATTTAGCAAATTTTATGTTGCCGCCGCCGAATTCGGCATTTTTGTAATTTGTGCCGACACTGCCGTTAAATATAATCAAACCGGAATTATTTTCGTCTCCGGCATTGATGTTAAGTGTGCCGCCCAAATAAACATTATCATTAATCGTTATCTTTTTGCCGGAAGCTGCATTCAAATTAAATACACCGTTAACAATATGAATACCGTTGCCGGTACCTTCGGCTGTTCCTGTTGTATTGTTATTCGTAAATTCCACATCTTTGGTTTTGGCAATCACCGAAGTTGTTGCGATGCAAGTGCTGCATTGATAAGAACCGCGGAATTCTTCTTGGTAGAGTGCTGCGCCGTTTGTTGCTTTATTGCCGATAAACGAGGTATTGGTAATCGTAACCGTCGGATAATCTCCGTTGGAACTGGTAACATTTGAAATGGCTCCGCCCTTGGTTGCTGTATTTCCGGTAAACAAGGAGTTCGTAATATTGATTCTGCCGTCGCCACCGTTATAAATTGCACCGCCGTAACTATTTGCGGTATTGTCGGTGAAATTGCCGGTAATATTCTCAAATTTTCCTTCAATATTGACGATTGCGCCACCGCCGCCGCTTGTTGCTCTATTGCCGGTAAAATCACCACTCAAAGAAACAACTTTCCCTTGGCCGTAATAATCGTATCTTTGAATGGCGCCGCCTTGTTGAGCAGTGTTGCCGATGAAATCGGCATTAATCAGTTTGATTGTTCCGCTCCCGATATTGATAGCACCGCCATCATACAGATTTTCACTTCCGTTATTGGTAAATGTTCCGGTAATGCTCTCAATATTTGAACCGCCGGTAATGATTCCTTGTCCGTTATGAGTGAATGTTCCATTGATTGTTCCCAGTTCAACTACAGCTTCTCTGCCGCCGTTTATAATTGCAGTTCCGACGTTATCGATAAAAGTGCCGTCAATGCTTTCAACTTTGGCATAATACAAATTCCAATCATCGGAATAATTGCGGATTACATTACCTTTATTGCCAATAAAGTTACCGGTGATGTGTTTGATGGTGCCTTGATTATAAATTGTTCCATAACTGCTGGATACATCATAATAAGTCTCATTATTGATAAAATCTGCATTCAGATTTTCTATGGTGCCGCGGTTATAAATTGATGTAGAACCTAAATATTTATATCCGCCGTTTCTGATAAACTTACCGCTTATATTGGTCATAGTGCCGATATTATAAATCGCCCCGCCGCTTGAATTGGCATTATTGCCGATGAAATCGGCATTTACCGTTGTTATGGTTCCTTCGTTATAAATCGCGCCGCCGTACCGAGAGACTGTATTTCCGATAAATTCACCCGTAATAGTATTTATTTGGTTGTTATTATAAACAGCACCGCCGTCATATGCGCCGTATCCGCCGTTACCGATAAAGCTGCCTGACAATGAATTGATTGTTCCGCCGTTATTAAAAATCGCACCGCCGCGGGCAGCTGTTCCGTAGTATCCGCCGCGTCCCTGAACTAAGTTGTTGATAAAATTGCCGGATACGGTATTGATGGTGCCGGTGTTATAAATCGCACCGCCGCTGCCATAGCGATCAGATGAGCTTCCCAATGCCGAATTATCGATAAAATCACCGCTGACACTTTCTATAACGGCACCATTGTTAATGGCTCCGCCCAAACTGTTTCCGATAGCATTGCCGATAAAGCTACCGCTGTAATTGCCATCAGCATCGGCATCAGGCTTGGAAGTTGCCGTATCCGAACGAGTTGTTGTCAGCGTCGGTTTTCCGTACTCATCAACTTCCCAACCGTAAGCCAGCGTCTGCTCATCACCATTGGCATCGACATAAGTTTTCTTTTGAATGCTGATATAAAATGTTTTTTCCTCATCTGTCCCCGGTTTATAAACAGTCGGAATAATTCCGGTATCGGTTTGTGTCCATCTGTATGAGCTGTCTATACCGAATGTCGGTTTATACCAACTTACCGGATCGGCAAAAGTCAGCACACCGGTCGAATTGGCATAAGTATATGTGGTGTAATGGCCGGTATAAATATCCGGCGCAAAATCTATTAAATACATTAAACTTCCGTCTGCAATTTGCACTTCACCGCTTTCGGCACTGTCATTCATAAAATTCAGCGCCGACAAATATACATAATTAGTATTATCCAAATCGGCTGTAATTTTATCCGCCGTTATCGTTTCACCGGCATCAACGTCAATTACCAGATTAAATGCGTCCAGATTGTTAATCGTGTTTGCAAATGATAACGTGTCAATATTATTGTTGGCAAACGAGAGCGTTCCGCCGGAAATATTCAAATTTGCCGTATTGGCAAAAGTGTTTGCCGCATTGGCTGTTCCTAAAACAACATCGCCGTTGATATTGGTTGTGCCGTTTAAGGCAATGCTGTCGTTAATGGTGATTTTACGGCCGTTTTGCGTTGCTAAATTTAATGTTCCGTTTTCAGCTGTTTGAATACCGGTGCCTGTACCTTCGGCTGTTCCTGTTGTATTGTTATTGGTAAATTCAATATCTTTGGTTTTAGCCGTTACGCTGACTGCGCCACTGTTCACAAAGATTGCCGCACCTTCAATGCCTTTATTGTTTCTAAACGATGAATCATATAGATTGATTGTTCCGCTACCGGTGTTATAAATTGCTCCGCCGCTCAATTCATCAAGTGTAGCGCTGTTGCCGATAAAATCGCCGGTTATGGCATTAAATGTTCCTCGGTTGAAGATAGCTCCGCCGCGCGTTGCCGAGTTATTTTCAAAATTGCCGGTCAACTGTGGAATTACACCGCTATTATTGAGAATGGCTCCTCCGAATGAAGCCGAGTTATTTGTGAAATTACCGATCAGATTACCTATAAGGGTTTTTGTTTCGGTTCCGACATATTGCTCATTATAAATCGCACCGCCCCAATCAGCCGTGTTATTTTCAAAATTTCCCGTTAAAGTGTTAATTGTGCTGGAAAGAGTATAAATGGCGCCGCCGTACCCATTTCCACTATTATTTTTAGCCGTGTTTCCTACAAAATTGCCGGTTATGGAATCGATTGTACTGTAAAGTCCTACAAAAATTGCTCCGCCTTGGTCACAACGGGAATCTTTGGCCGAGTTATTGGTAAAGTCAGCTTCGATTTCACCGATGTGAGCGTTATTGGCGTTTGCTATCGCGCCGCCTACGGAATAGTCATTTGGACCGGCAGATACAGAATTTCCTACAAATTTACCGGTAATTTTGGTAATGGTGCTTGATACACCGTTATAAATTGCACCGCCCATATCAGCCGAATTATTACGGAATTCTCCGTTTATCAGACTGATACTGCTTTCACCATCGTTATAAATTGCACCGCCATTGGCATAATTTCCCGGTGCAGATGCTAAATTGCCGACAAAATCAGCGTTTATGGTAGAAATGTTACTGCCGCCGCGATTAGCAATTGCCCCGCCGAGAGCATAATATCCCTCACTATTTGTTATTGCTGTATTGCCGACAAAATTACCTTCAATGGTTGTAATCGAGGCATTATCTTGTAAAAATATAGCACCGCCGTTAGGATGTCCGTTTATTGCCGAGACAGAGTTACCTATAAAATCACCGGTAATTGAAGTAATTGTATTATCAATCCGCGAAGCTATGGCACCGCCATATTGCCCCCGGTTGCCGATAAAATCGCCGACTATACTTGATATGGTGCTGAGTTCGGAATATAGTGCGCCGGCATAACCACTATCGGTATCATTTGCCAAATTGCCGATAAAATGCGCATTTATCGGCGTATCCGTTGTCTTTTCTTGAATAAAAACGGCAGCGCCGTAAAAAGCTGAATTAGAGATAAACCATCCGTTAACACTGTTCGGATTATATACTCCGGAATTATGGTGATTGCCGATATACTCATTTGCGATATCAACCGCACCGCCGTCTTTTGTTACCGTTAATACTTTGTTGGTATCGTCCCAACCATAGGTTAAATTATTGGTATCACTATTATACTTTGTCTTCTTAATATCCACATAATACGTCGTTTCGCCGTCGGAGTAAGAAATGCTGGTATTTGCGCCGCTTTCTTTCCATGTATATGCGGCATCGTCGCCGTTGGTTATCGTCGGAGCGGCCGCATTGGCATTAACTGCTCCCATAGAAACAAAAAAAGCCGCATTCAACAACGCGCACTTGATTAAAACTGATTTATACCATCTGGTTAACTGGGTAATGGCGGAACGGGAATATCTCATTGTCTTATCCTTTGCAATAATTAAAACCATAACAGCACACAAACTGCGATAGTTCGAGCTTATCGGTATTTTGGCTCATACGCAACAAAAATTTACCAATTGTTAATAAGTTATCCGCCAAATAGTGAAAAATCGAAGGGTTATGTTGCTTTTTGAAGCAAAATAAAACAAAAACCGGCAAATTTCTCTGTCGGCATTTTTTTTAACTGTTTCCGATATCAATTATCTGTTGGAGGTCGTGTTCTTCTTTTTGTCGGTGGTAAATGCTCAGAAACTTCATGGCGGTTTCACGATCAATCCGTTTGTTGGAAAATAAATGTATGCCGGCGTCCATACCGTAAATATTCGGAATATGCATAGAGCAGCCGAGATCCAGCAAATACTGGATTATATTGGCATTAGACGATTGCATACAGCATAAATTCAGCAAAGTTTCGCCGTTAATGTTCAAAATATCATCAAGTTCTTTTCCGGTGAATAATTTGGTGCGCTCTATAACTTCATCAAGATTATCCAAATCAATGTTGGTAAAAACGCGCTCCAACAGTTTGATATTGCCTAAATTCTCATCCATCGCCATTGCAACCATAAAATCGCCGATACTGTCTGAATATTTGTTCATGGCGCCCACCTACACGGCATTATATTTCTTTAACAAATTAACATACATCGGACGACGCAAAGATTTGGCTACAAACATGGCAGTTCCTTGGCTGCTGACGTAATTTACATCACAATTTGCCTCAAGCAACGCCTTTACGGTCAAATATCGGTTTTTAAGTGTTTGCTTGCGTAGAGCATAAATCAAAGCCGTGCACCCGAGATTGTCGGTAATATCGGGGTTAGCATTATGTTCCAACAACAGTTTCAAACATTCCAAACGACCGAACTTAACGCAAACAAATAATGGTATCAAATTATGCGAATCCCGCGCATTCACGTCAATTTTATCGCTGGAAAGCAATTTCTTCAAAGCTTTTGTATTATCCAAAATGATGGCACCGGTTAACAAATCTATGGTTTTGGGGTCTTTCGAACGTATTTTTTTGTTATTCATCTCTATTCTCCTATAAAATTAAACTCACATAATTATTTATCTGCGAATGTCGCGAAATTGCCGATAAATAGTATAGAAATCTCTATTTTCTATGGAAGTTCTGCTTTTTATCAGGTGGAACTTTCTTGTTTTCCTTGTAAAAAGTGTAAAAACTTATATAATTTTCCCTGTAAAAAGTGTAAAAATATGTGCTATTTTCCTTGCAAAAAATGTAATTTTGTTTTATATTTATGTTGTAAAAAGTGTGATTTAGAGCATAAAGGAGCAGAATTTTGAAGAGAATAGCATTTAATCGTCTGAAAGAATGGAAGAACAAACCAAACCGCAAACCGCTGATATTGCAAGGAGCAAGACAAGTTGGAAAAACTTGGCTGATGCGTGAATTCGGCAAACAAGAATATGAAAATACGGCATACATAAATTTTGATAAAAATGAACTTATGCGGCAACTTTTTTCCAAAGATATGGATGTCAGAAGATTATTGCAAGGTTTGGAATTGGAATCCGGTACCAGAATTAAACCGCATGAAACATTGGTTATTTTTGATGAAATTCAAGAAAATCCTAACGCGCTGAACTCTTTGAAATACTTTTACGAGCAGGTGCCTGAATATCATATTATCGCTGCCGGAAGTTTGCTCGGCGTGGCTTTAACACATCACGAACAATCATTTCCGGTCGGCAAAGTGGAATTTATGAATATTTATCCGATGACATTTTATGAGTTTTTAAAGGCAATCGGAGAGGATAAATTCTGCGACATATTGAAAGACTGCGATTTACCGCTGATACAGACATTCAAAAACAAATATGAAGATTTTTTAAGGCAATACTTCTTTGTCGGCGGTATGCCGGAAGTGGTTGATTTTTACGCAAAAGAGCGCAATTTGTTAGAAATTCGGAATATTCAAAAGAACTTGCTGCTTGCGTACGAAGATGATTTTTCCAAACATATCAGTAAATCTGATGAAGCTAAACTCCGGCTGATTTGGAATTCTCTGGCCTCGCAAATTGCAAAAGAAAACAAAAAATTTGCATACGGACAAATAAAACAATGCGCGAGAGCCGCAGAATTTGAAAATGCGCTGATTTGGCTTGAAAAAACCGGTTTGGTGTATCCGATTACCAAAATAACCAAGCCGGATTTACCGTTAACCGGATATGAAGATAAGAGTTCATTCAAATTGTATATGCTTGATGTCGGGCTTTTAGGTGCAAAGAGTTTGCTACCGGCAAAAACATTGCTGGAAGGAAGTCGCATTTTTGAGGAATTTAAGGATGCACTGACCGAACAGTATGTTTTGCAACAACTCAAAGCCAAAGACAGCTTGCCGATTTATTATTGGACAGGCAGAGAATCGGAAGTTGATTTTGTACTGCAAGATGAGGATTTGGTAATTCCGATTGAAGTGAAAGCCGGAATCAATCTGAAAGCCAAAAGTTTGGGCGTATATCAGAACAAATTCCATCCGGTAAAATCGGTTCGCACATCGTTAGCAGATTTTAAGGTTAATAATAATTTGTATGACATTCCGTTATACCTCATAGAAAGTATGGATGATTTGCTTTAGTCTGAAGATTTAGTCGGTTGATGCCTACCTCTTTTACACTAAAGCGCAACTTTTTCTTTTTCTGGGGCCTATTTACATTCCGGTTCTATTTTAATTTGCAATTAAAAGAAGGGCTATTATTTCGATAAAAAAAGTATTATATAATAGCTCTTCTTTAGATTATATTTTATACTATATTATAGGAAGAAAAAACTACCTTAAAAGCCCGACCGGATAAGGATTCCAGAAAATCACCCCGACATTATTTGATTCCCAAAGCGGCATTATTTAATTCCGCTACCGACATTATTTAATGCGGACAGGGAATTATTTGATTTCATTTTCACGCTTTCCGACATTATTTAATTCCGAAATCATAATTCCGGCATTATTTGATTCCCGATCCATTTTTGCTCGAATCAAAATTCGCATCATTTTCAAAATAAATATCTTTGTAAAATTTATTTAAGAGGATACGAAGATGTCAAAAAAAAGTGAAATTACAGTGGCAGAGCGCCAAATATTAGATTTTATTAAATTCAGAAGCAATGAGAAGCACCGATTTTTCGGGAGTAACGAATATCTCGGAGACAGCATCGGCCTGCAAACAACTTCGGTTAAAAATATGGTCAACAGACTTGTGCGTTTGGGGTATTTAACCCGTACAATGGAAGGAAATATGCGCTATTTGCAATATACCGGCAAGAAATATCTGTCGGTTGTCGGCGATTTAAGCAATTATGATAAGGCATATTTGCGTAAACAAGTCGCCCATTATAAGCAGGAATACAATGACGCCGATCAACAAATTGAGCTGATGAAAATTGAAATTGAACAGTTAAAAAACAAGCTTGAGCAGAAAGACAATCAAATCAAGAGCAATAATCAAGCCATTTCCGTGTTAAAGAACATTTTGGCGCAATTGGGTATTGACGGCGACAAGTTATTAGAACTGTCTCAAAAGGTTTGTGAAGAGATGTTCGGCAAATGTTAAGGTAGTGCGGCGAACCTTAAAAAGCGTTATTCCGCCCCTTATAACGCGCAAAAACAGATTATTTGAGAGATAAATATGTGTGATACATCTTTGTATCTCAAATAATTTTTACACCCCTCCGGCAGTTACTACGCTTGCCGGAGATTTTTTATAAGTTACGGAATTTTATTGATTTATTAACAAAGACGGTTATATAATTAATGCCGTTGGGATAGCCCATATCTCAATAAAGGTCTGATAAACCTAAATCGTTATGGGCAAATGGGACTTTTGTTTTTAAACAAAGGTTACCATTGTCGTATGGGCTCACCAAATTGGTGGGTGCCGGCGATATAAGGTATGCTCGAATAAGCCGGGCTGTTACTCATAACGATTACAGTTATCACACCCATCGCCTTTAATGGTTTGATTTGGTTGGGCTGATTGGTTGTATAAGTTTGGGCAAGACTTGTGCTTTTCTAGGTAACGATTACGATAAAATACTTGGGATGAAGTGCGGACATCGCACTCCGCCGGGGTTAAAAGCGCAAATTAGAGAACAAGCCGTAAATCTGATAGAAAATGAAGAAGTCGACACCTTTCTGGTTGGCGAAAAAGGCGGCTTTGAGATTGATGCCTATGACGTTGTTTTAGAACTTCAAAAGGAATATCCGCACATTCGGATCATATTTGTGATTTCAAACATTACCGATTTGCACGAAATGGGCGGCGTTTATGACAAGAATTGTGTGCAGGAACGTCGCGGCTTTGATGACTTCATTTATCCGCCAAAATGCGAACTCGGCTACAAAAGACTGGGAATCGTTTATCGCAACCGATATATCATTGAAAATACGGACTTCATAATAGCTTACAACAAACGCGAAGGCAAAGCCTACGAATTCTGCAAATCCGCCAAAGGAAAAGGTGTTAAAGTGATTGAATTAGCAGGAAGTTAACACAAATGCCAGAAAGTGGCAGAACTAGGGAAGGCATCTGTTTGTTTCAAAACTGGTTAATGCTGGTGTAAATATCTGTGTGGTACAAAAATTAGCTAATCATCGCAATATAGCAACAACCCAAAAGTATTTTATTTATTCCGAGAAAATGCTGGCTAATGCCGTAGAAAACGTGAGGGTGTGACGAGATTGACCGTATGAACTACAAATAGCATGTCGTAATAGTGATCTAATTTATAATTTTGCTTGAATTTTGCCCAATTTGGAATTTATAATCATCGTGAAGTATATGATATAGGATAAACATAATACTTGTTTTATCTACTATTCAAAAGGAAAAACAGATGATTAATCAAGATAAATTGGCGAAAATTATTGCTGAATACAAGAAAGATTTCCCTAACAGATGGCCAGATGAACGTTATAAATGGGTAGCTGTTAAATGTTTTCAAGATAATTGGGATATAAATGCACCTGATTTTTTAGAAATGTTTACGAGGGCAGCTGGTAAAACTGATAATTTATTAACCAGTAAAATGTTTTTCCCTCTCGGTATGATTTATGACTTTATTAAAATGGAACCGGAAACGGTTCGGTCTATGTTTATAGATCTGTATGATGAAAATAAATCGTTAGAAGATAGGATAGATAAATTTCAAGAAACTTCAGACATATTAAGGGATAAGTTTAGTTCTGTTGATCACCCAATAGGTAATCATTATCAAAACGCTAATTCAATTTCAACATATTTATGGTTGAGATATCCTGATAAATACTATATTTACAAATATACTGAATATAAAGAGGTAATAAAACTTCTATCACCGAAAACTGTTTTTAAAAAGGGTAAAAAATCAAACATTTCGATCGGGTTTAGCATATATGATGAAATTTGTTCATTTCTCAACCAAGATTCTGAATTAAAAAGTATCTTAAAGAGTGCTATGACAGATGATTGTTATCCTGACGATTTATTGAAAACGCTTACTATTGATGTCGGTTTTTATATTAGTAGAAAGCCTATACAAAATTATTCTCCAAACTTGTCTGTGGAGGATTGGATAGGGTTATTGAATAATAGCAATGTTTTTTATAAGACAGACTTGGAGATAATGAAACGTTTTAAGGATATGGGCGATGCAGCGACATGTCTGCAATTAGCTAACAAATATGGCGAAACAGCTCAAACTTATAATATTCGCTCAACTAAGTTGGCAAAGCGCATTGCGGAATATACAAAGTGTCCTGTCCCAAATAGTGAAAATGAAAATTCGAAATGGTGGCCTATTCTTTATACAGGAGAAGATGCTGATAAAAATACAGAAGGAACTTTTATATGGCAATTAAGAAAAGAACTTAGTAAAGCTTTGGATAAAGTGGATTTATCTGGAGTTAACCTTTACTCAAAATCCAATGAAACCCTCATAGATGAAGAAGAAACAAACAATGATATTCATTATTGGTGGTTGAATGCAAATCCTAAGATATGGAGTTTTAGAGATATTGCCGTTGGTGAAGAGCAAAATTACACATTATACAATAGTGATGGCAATAAACGCCGGATATTTGAATATTTCAAGAGTGCAAAAGTCGGTGATTTAATCGTCGGATACGAATCTACACCGGTGAAAAAAGTTGTTGCTTTAGCTAAGGTATCAAGAAATACTGATGATGAGTGTTTCTACTTTAAGAAAACCAGAAATTTAGCAGAACCTATTGACTACGACACACTAAAGAATATTCCAGAATTAGCGGATATGGAATATATGAAATCAGCACAAGGCTCTTTATTCAAGCTTTCAAAGGAAGAATACAAAAGAATCATTGAATTAGCAGAAGATGATGATAGTCCTTTAACTACGAATGAAAAAACTACTCCGTACGATAAAGGTAAATTCTTAAATGAAGTATTTATTCCAAACAAAGAATATGACAGGCTTAGAGATTTGCTCCTATATAAGCAAAACATAATACTACAAGGTGCGCCTGGCGTAGGTAAAACGTTCATGGCTAAACGCCTGGCTTATTCAATGTTAGGTTTTAAGCAAGATAATTATATTAAATGTGTTCAATTCCATCAAAGTTATAGTTATGAAGACTTTATAATGGGGTATAAGCCGACAAATAATGGATTTGAATTAAAAACCGGTGTGTTCTATAATTTCTGTAAAAAAGCAGAAAGAGATCCAGAACACAAGTATTTCTTTATAATTGATGAGATAAATCGCGGAAATTTAAGCAAAATATTCGGCGAATTGCTTATGCTTATTGAGAAAGATAAAAGAGGGAATGAATATGCCGTTAAGCTGGCATATAATGATGAGGAATTTTATGTCCCTGAAAATCTTTACATAATAGGAATGATGAATACCGCCGACAGGAGTTTGGCAATTATGGACTATGCACTACGACGTAGATTTTCGTTTTATTCTGTTGAACCTGCATTTGCTTCAAATGTTTTTGTAAAACATTTAGGTAAAAATGGGATTTCGTTTGTACTTGCCAAGCAAATTACTGAAAATTTCAAGGAATTAAACAGTTACATTACAGATGAAGCAAAATCAAATCTTGGTAAAGGTTTTTGTATAGGTCATAGTTATTTTTGCTCAAAACCTAATGAAGGGCAATCCGAGAAAGATTGGTATAATTGTATTATAGACTACGAAATAAGCGAACTTTTACGAGAATACTGGTGGGATGAAAAACAAAAAGCAGAAGATTGGATTAGTAGGTTAAGAATTAAATAGACAATGACAGAGAAGACTATACCGATACAAAATCTATTTTATATGCTTTGCTATGCATGGAATGTCCTTGCTATAAAGGATTCTATTAAGGTATCGTCGGAGAAAGTTACAGATTCATACAATTTGTTAGGTAGAATATTCAGCTATGGCGTCGGAAAGCTAATCAGACAAGGTTTTCACCGTAGTTACATTGCGACAGAAGATGAACTGTCAGGAGTTAGGGGAAAAGTTCTACTGTCAAATACTATAAAACAATCATCTTTAGTTAGAAAGAAAATATGTTGCGAATTTGATGAATTTACCTCAAATAACCTTTTTAACCAGATTGTTAAATATACTTTAGGTAATTTAATTAAAAATGCGGCCATTGACAACAGTATTAAAAAGGATATTAAAAAACAGATTATATACTTTGCCGACATTGAAGAATCGGCTCCAAATCAAGCAAATCTACAAAAATTGAAATTTAACCGGAATAACTCCATATATAAACTCCTTATTTCTCTTGCGTCTATGATTTATAATAACACGTTAGTAAATGAAGAAGATGGAAGAATTACATTTAAGGACTTTTACCGCGAAGAACAAATGCAAAAGGTTTATGAGTTGTTCCTATTAAATTTCTACGCATTGCACTTAGATAAAGAAATATACTACGTTCACGCTCCAAAAATAAATTGGAATATTGATGAAAATGCTATTGAATATTGGGGCGATAAATTTGATGTGGATACAAAAATAACCGATAGGCGAACGGATATAGTGATCGAGAATAAAAAAGAAAAGATACAGTTTATTATAGATGCGAAATATTATGAAAAGGCTCTTGTATCTGCTTATTGGGATAATACTACAGAAACATATAGAACAAACCACATAAATCAAGTTAGAGGTTATATATTAGATAGTACTTTTGATGGGACTAAACACGGAGCATTGATTTACCCTACAGTCTATAATGATAAATTGGAAAAAGGTCGAGTGGAGCCGATTATGGGGGCACATATCATCATGAAAACGATTAACCTAAACCAAGATTGGCAAAATATAGAAAAGGATTTGCTTAATTTCGTTAAAAAGGTGGTTAAATGATTTTTCACTGCAAATGTTAAACAATGTGGCGAATCTGCACAAAGTTTAACATTTTTTTATTTTCGGCATTTTGCTCATTTTCAAAAGTGCCTATTTTACGCGGTTTTCCGAGAAAATGTTAAAGAATGCACATTCTTTAACATTTTGATATTTACAAAAATTTATGTACTTTTAATTTTTTCATATTATAATATTGATGTTGATAAAAAAAAAGGCAAATTTATGGAAAAAGACCCATTTGAAGAATATCTAAAGCAAGCAGAACCAAGCAAGAGAGATAAAAGCTATGCTTGGCGAACGGCTATAGGGTTGCAAAAAGTTGACGGATTAGAGCCTTCCCAATACCTGATTGATACTGCCATCAAAAATATTGAAGGTGATATCACAATAAAAGAAGCCCAAGCTCTACTTAATTCGTATTATAAAGAGAATGGCAAAGTTAATGACAAGGGGCGAACCGAAGAAGCTGATAAAGTTTCTGCTCAAATTACCGAACTTCTATCAGAAAAGGCCTTTAGTTTTTCAACAAACGAATATATTTCTATTCATAAAAAGCTTTTTGACGGTATATACGATTATGCCGGCATACTCCGCAACTATAATATCACTAAAAAAGAATGGGTATTAAACGGAGAAACGGTCGTTTACGGAACAGCAACAGAGTTAAGGGCAACTCTTGATTATGATATAAATCAAGAAAAAAAGTTTAATTACAAAGGACTGTCTGTTAAAGACATTATTCACCATTTGGCTGTTTTTGTTTCAGGATTATGGCAAATATACGCATTTAGCGAAGGAAACACCAGAACAACCGCCGTATTTTTCATTAAATACCTAAGAACCTTAGGTTACAATGTGACAAATGATATTTTTGCTGAGAATGCTTGGTATTTCAGAAACGCTTTGGTTCGAGCAAATTATACGGATTTGAAGAACGATATACACTCAACAACCGAATATTTAGAGTTGTTTTTGGAAAATTTGTTGCTGAATAAAGGCCATGAACTACTTAACCGTACAATGCATATAAACTATGTTTCAAATGAAAAAGTAGACATTGAAAGCCCAAAAGTAGACATTCAAGCATCAAAAGTAGACATTGAAAGTCTATGCAAAGAAAGGTTACCTAACATTTCAGCCAAATCAATTGGTCATATCTTGAAAATATATGAAGCTTATGGAAGTACCAACCATTTTGGACGTTCTGACGTAATTGAAAAAATAAAAGTCAAGCCGGCAACGGCATCAAAATTTATTAAACTTCTTTTAGATAACCAAATTATTAAACCCGTCCAAGGTCATGGCAAAGGCAAATATGTCTTTATGATTTAAGTATTAAATACCTTTACTCTTTGCCTAATAACCAATCAAGCACGTTTAAGCGCTTTATACCATCATTTTCACCAGAACCATAATCCATCGTCAATAAAAACTTCGGATAATTATCCTCGATAGCTTTAAGTGGCGCGAGTTCTCGCTCCAAAAGCTCTGTTCCTATTACATTCAGCGCAACTTGGTAATATTCGACAATACCACCGCTTTTTTTAGCCACAAAATCAACTTCAATTATCTTATTGCCTTTATGAATTTTACCAACTGTAACCTCATAGCCCCGGCGTATTAATTCAAGATATATCACGTTTTCAAGAATATGACCTGCATCCATATCCTTCATACCGATTAAAGCTGTTCTTAAGCCAATATCAGCAACATAATACTTCGAGTTGCTATCAAGATACTGCTTACCTTTAATATCGTAACGATCGCATTTATACATCAAGAAGCTATCGAGCAGACCTTCAATAATCCTATCTATCGTTGGTACAGAGATTTTATGCCCCCCAGCACTCAATCCACGCTCAATATTGCGGACAGACGTTTCATTGCCAATATTATCAAACATATATTTAACCACAGAATCAAGCTTGTTCGTATCAGCTATATTAAAACGTTTCACAATATCCTTCTGAACTGTATTCAAATAAACTGTATCATGCAAATAGTCGCTGATATGTTGACGATCATATAACATCTTCAAAGTCTGCGGAAAGCCACTTTCACGGATGTAATGTTCATATAATTCTCTATAATCTGGTCTACCTCCAGAATATTTATCATCTTCTATCCAGACCTTATATTTAAATCGTTCATGTGCATATTCCTTAAACGATAACGGTTGCATTTTAATTTCAACATAACGACCACCTAAGGAATTGGCTAAATCAGAAGAGAACATATACGCATTGGAACCAGTCAAATATACATCAACATTTTTCTGCAAACGTAACGTATTGGCGACTTTTTGCCAACCTATTAATAGTTGGACTTCATCAATAAAAACAAAGTTCATTTTTTGCGGATTTAATTTTGCTAAAATGTAATCAAGCAGCTTTTCATAACCAACAAGAAAATGCTCGCTGTTTTCGGTTAAACCTATTTTTTGAGTTTGTATAAGATCGTCCAGAACAACACTAACAATCTGAATGTCATCGGCAATTTTATCAGATTGTAGGCGCATTTGAAACAGCTCCAACAATTTCGACTTTCCACAGCGCCGAACACCAGTAACTATTTTAATTAAATCATTTTGACCTTGCCAAGCTTTTAGTTGACGTATATATTCAGGTCTATCTAACAATGTTTCTACTGCCATTTTAATCTCCTTTGATGCTAATTATAATTAACAAAATCATAAGAGTCAAGATTTTTGTTAAATATAATTTACAATTTTTAATATTTTAGTATTTTGGTTAAGCGTATTTTACAATTTTTGCATAGTTTGTAAGATAATGATCAAGGCTGTGTTTTTATGTAAAAAAGCAATACTATTGCAGATTTGCATAAAAGATATACCATTCAACAAAAGCTCTGGAATCCCGATATAGACCGAATATAAAGCTGTGGTGTCACGGACATATACATCAAGCCAGCGACTATGAAATCGGCGATTGCCGTGTCGTATGCAATCCGAGAGGATATGTAAAATATGGTGAACCTTGTGGATTTAATCCCAATTTAGTAATAGAAGTGGAATAAGCATACTTATTTGCTTTTTGTGCGGCATAAAATGATTTTCAAGCAAATTTTATCAACAGGCGATTCGCCGACGATTCGTGCTTTCTGCCTCAAAAATTACCGTTTTGTCGTTTGGTTATCGCCACTCCGATCGGCGTGTGACCGGGAAAATGCGTGTGACCAGCGTGTTACCGGAGGGATTTTGCAGCCTTGCAAAAAATTTTAAAAATAAAAAATCCCTGTAAAAACAGGGAGTTAATTGGCGCGCCCGGCGGGACTCGTCTTGATAAAATTTACTTTCTTTATTTTTATTTTGTAAATTTTATCTTCGGTCACTCGTTCCCATCAACTCGCCGCGATGCGCTCACGCTTCCTTGCTCGCTGGGGAACTTCGCCCGTCGTCCAAAAACAACATTTAGAGGTTGTTTTTGTTCCTCCGGCTCACTTCGTTCGTTCGAGTCCTTTGGACGCATAAAAAAACCTCCCGCTTGGGGAGGTTTTTTCTAATGGCGCGCCCGGCGGGACTCGAACTCACAACCTTCTGATCCGTAGTCAGATGCTCTATCCAATTAAGCTACGGGCGCATTGACAGGTACGTTCTTATATCAAATTCTTTTTAAATGCAAGCATTATTTTTTATTTTTTTACACAATTTTATAAATTTCTACCGTTCAATATAATATTCATCTGTTTTTCCGTATAAATTTTTAAGATAGGCTTCACTTCCGGCTATTCAAATGTCCTGACATAATCTTTATAAATCTCAGGATTATATCTTGCTAGTAAAATCAGTAATATATGTCCGCTATTGTCTCTCTTGTTCACATTCTTACCTTGGGTGGCAAATATATTTAAAGCGGGAGATTGTTAAACGTTCAGACTTGCACCGAGCGAGTGATGACGATGTTTTCATATACATAAAATCGATAAATCTATTTAATAAAAGCTAAATTTTTTATACTACAAGTGTAATATCTCCTAAAAATAGATATCCACCAGTAAACTGGTGGTACTATTAACGCTACAAACCTTACGGTTTGACCGCACTTTCAGTGCGGAGCGGCGTTATTCTAACGCCTTAACATTCATCCCCGTATAAATACGGGGTTTTCTGCAAGGCAACTA
>JAFSWL010000016.1 GCA_017444525.1 Alphaproteobacteria bacterium | reverse complement strand
GCGCTCATCGCTTCGCGACCGGCATACTCCCGTATGCCTTTCGCTGGTGGTCGAACTTCCTCCTGCAAGTTCGAGCCTCGCGGATACCAATAAAAAAATCTCTCCGCAAAGGGAGACGTCCTTTACCGGCAAACAAAACTGCGTTTTGTGAAGAAGACTGGCTACGGCGAAAACGCCTCCGCCGCCCCTGCGCTCATCGCTTCGCGACCGGCATACTCCCGTATGCCTTTCGCTGGTGGTCGAACTTCCTCCTGCAAGTTCGAGCCTCGCGGATACCAATAAAAAAATCCCTCCGCAAAGGGAGGGATTTTTTTTATTGGTGCCCTGAAGAAGACTCGAACTTCCACTGCCTATGGCAACATGCACCTGAAGCATGCGCGTCTACCAATTCCGCCATCAGGGCGACTTAACAAAAGTCTGTATAATCATTTTTTCCGTCACTGTCAATATTTTTTCATCATATTGCATAATTTTTTTATTTGGCTTAATTAAAAAAGTGTCGTTTCGCCCTTACGAAATGGCTTCTTCGCAAAACACTAGAGTCGTCTGCTTAGAATGACTGTGACCCAAGAGGTTATGCTTTATTAAAAACAACACTTTTCTTTAATAGAACGGCTTATTTTATGAAAAAATTTTGCACATCATAAATACCATAGGCATCAAGCAACAAAATTCCGCCGAGAGCAACGCGATAAATAACAAACGGAAAAAAACTCCATTTTTTAAGCCACTGCATCAGCACATAAATTGCCGCCAAAGAAAAAACAAAAGAATAACCTACCGCATTTAAAGCATCACCAATCTGCCGCATATTACCGTCTTGCCATAACTGATATCCGGACAATATTCCTGCTGAAAGAATCGCCGGTATAGACAGAAGCATTGAAAATTTTGCAGCTTCACGACGTTCCATCCCCAAAAATCTGCACATTGTAATGGTAATACCGGAACGACTTGTCCCCGGCAAAAGCGCCAGACACTGTGCAAAACCGATTAAAAATGCGTCTTTAATCTCCAAATTTTTAATTTTACGCACTGTTATCGACAAACTGTCAATCATCCACAACAGTAAACCGTAGCATAAAATATTCCAACCTATAAGCTTGGTATTACGTAGCCATTCGGTTCCGTAATATTTCAATCCGGCTCCGCAAACAATTACGGGTAAAGTTGCCACCAGTAACAAATAAAACAGCTGACAACCTTCATTTTTAAAATTCGGTAAAAACTTATTTTTCAAAAGTCCTTGCAACACTTCCCATAATGTAGGTGCAAAATAGATAATCACGGCAAAAATTGAACCTATATGTAAAGCCACATCCATAGCCTGTCCTTGATCCGGAAAATCAGTAAATTTAGAAAATAAAATCAAATGACCGGAAGAGCTCACCGGCAAAAATTCGGTTATTCCCTGTAACAATGAAAGCCATATAATTTGTAAATCAGTCATTTTTCCTTATCTCCTCAGTGTTTTTCTTCTATTATTCGACACTTTTTTTTGTTTATTTCCAAAAGTGCATGCGGACGAAAACGTACATTATTCAGCGATGCGCCCCAATGCAAGTGGGATCCGGTAGCGCGGCCGGTTTTACCGACTAAACCGATAATATCGCCTTTTTTCACCCGATCCCCTTCTTTAACTTTTGCTTCTTTGAGGTGAGCATAAATGGTTTGCAATCCCTGTCCATGGTCAATAATCACCATATTACCGGTATAAAAATAATCATTACCGCTTAAAATAACTTTACCATCTCCGGATGCTTTAACCGCTGTTCCTTCCAGAGCAGCAATATCGATTCCGCTATGCGAATTTTTCGGAATACCGTTAAATATACGCTGATTTCCGAAATTGCCACTGATTTTTCCGTCCACCGGAACGATAAATCCTTCACGCCAAGCATCTCCTGATTCATAATTTGTTATTGCACGCCCAAGATCTCTTTGTTCGCGTTTAATTTCCTTTAAATCAGCGGCAGAAGTCGGTGTAACCTTTGATTGAGTAACTCCGTTTATGCGCTGGATATCCCAAACAGTTCGTGTAATCGGTAATGTATAACGGGTTATGGCCGCATTATCAGATAAAACTTCCAAATTCATTAAATCCGGAGCATCACGATGCAAAGCTGCCAAGACAACACCATCGCTTGCCACTGCATATTCTTTAGTATTAAGATTATTGCGCAGAATAATTTTTTGTGCCCCGATTTGCTTAAACAAAATCAATTCACCTTGTTTTAGCTCACCGCATACTTCCAACGCAGAGGCATTTAATGCCCACAACAAACTATAAATCGTCAAACAAATCGCCCTGAATCGCACAATTTCTCTCCGTTACTCTGGCTTTAATTATTCCGTCAGCAAAACGGATATGCAAATTTTGTGAACTTTTTGCGGTATTAGTATCATAGACCGTTTGAAATTTACTGTCTGAAACCCATGCAAAACCGCGCTTTAACACCGATTCTATCGACACAGAATCAAGCCGCACCGATAAATTATTGAGATTTTCCCGCTTCGCTTCAACAATGTTCTTAATATAAAAAGGTTTCAAATTCGTCAATTTTAAGCAATTATTTTTATCTTTAAGTAAATTTTCAAAGGCCAATTTCAATCGCTCACTGCGATCATCAATTTTTTGCTGATTTTCCTGCACGATTTGCGCCAAAGACGGAATACCGCGTCCCAATGCTTCCATATATTGCTTTAATTCATTCAGGCGGCGGGATATTGCGTTTTTCATTCGCAAATCGGTTGTCAATAAACCGTTGTATATCTCACTTTTAACAGGTACTGCAAATTCAGCCGCTCCGGTCGGTGTCGGCGCACGGACATCGGACACAAAGTCAATCAACATAGTATCTGTTTCATGACCGACGGCAGAAATTAGCGGAATTTCCGAATCGTAAACCGCACGTACCACTGTTTCTTCATTAAACGGCCACAAATCTTCCAGACTACCACCACCTCGTGCAACAATCAATACATCGGGACGATATTTTGAACCGACAGGCTGAGCATTAAAACCTTTGACTGCTGCGGCAATTTGATTGGCTGCACCTTCCCCCTGCACTAATGTTGGCCACACCAAAATCCGGCATGGAAATCGATCGCGGATACGATGAATAATATCGCGGATAACCGCTCCGGTCGGACTGGTAACAACACCTATTGTTTGGGGTAAATACGGAATTTTCTTTTTATGGGCAGCATCAAACAATCCTTCTTTTAAGAACTGTTGTTTACGCTCTTCCAAAAGTTTAAGCAATGCTCCTTGACCGGCAATTTCCAATTTTTCGATGATAAGCTGATACGAGGAACGTCCATTAAACGTTGTTATACGTCCGGTAGCAATAACTTCCAATCCATCTTCGATTTTAACTGTCAATGCGTTTGCTACTCCGCGCCAACACACAGCTGATAAAATAGAATTTTCATCTTTAAGTGACAAATACCAATGTCCGGAATCGGCTCGTTTAGCGCCGAATATCTCACCTTTTACGCGCACATTGGCAAATGAGGTTTCAACCAATTGCTTGATAGCGAACGAAATCTCACTGACGGTATATTCTGTTTTTTGTGCCAACAAATCCAACATATCGTCATCATAATCAGCTTTGGTAAATAATCAACAGCGTTATACGCATAATCCCCAAACAATGGAACTTCCGATTCTTATTTTAATATTCTTTAATACCGGTATTGGCTATAGAAGTATTACCACCTCCGGCTCTTTGTTGGCATAGAGAGAATAAAACGGAAGGCCGATTGACGTTCGGACTTGCGCCGAACGAGCGATAACTTTGAACGTGATTTTAATTTGTATAAATCCACAAATTCGTTTAATACAATATAAATAATATTAAATAAATCACCGCGGAACCAATTCCAGCCTAAATCCTTATAAAACAATGGCTTACCGAACCAATCATTGAGGGTAATGGTTGGCTAATAGTTTAAAAAAGTATGGAATAACAATAGGTTAGTTATGCAAAAGTTATAGTAAAATCAATAACATAACATTTGGCACAAAATTGGCACAGGGCTGATTTTTTTGCTTTACTTTTGAAAATGTGTGTGCTATATGTAGCCTTGTTTTTGGGGTTGTAGCTCAGTTGGGAGAGCGTTTGAATGGCATTCAAAAGGTCAGGGGTTCGATTCCCCTCAGCTCCACCATTAAAACGAAAGACGGGAAAATATTCCGTCTTTTTCGTTTTAAATCATAGAACGGATCAAACAACTGACCGCAGGTCGGGAGCCGAAGAAAAGAAAACCGCCACAATTTATTTGCAGCGGTTCTAAACAAAATATATTAAATAAAACTAACTTCTGGTGTTTTTAGTTACTTTATCTAGTGCTGATTTAATAATTTGTTTATCAGCATCGGAACGTTTTGGCTTACCGAGATTATCCTTTGCTAGTTCACGTAATACCTGTGTTTTAGTGTGTGGAATGTCTTCAATATTATCCGTATGTGCTTTTTCTTTAAGTTCTTGAAGTTTGTTTGAAACTTTTTCTTTAGTGTTATAATAAGTTAAAACCTCATCAAGACTTCGCACATCAAGCTTGCTTTTCAACACAACTTCTTCATAAACATTTGGCATTAAATCCTGTAATGCTACCTGAAAACGTGGCATACGACCTTCTTCATCATTAAATTCTTCATTATATTGTTTAGCTTTTTGCAGCAAATCGCCGCCGTATTTTTCAATATCTTTAACTGTAATTTTTTCATGTAGTGCTGGATTATGCATCGCATTCGGGTCAATAATGTGGTACTCAACTGTATATCCGCCATTTTTTTCTCGTATCAATTTATCACTAATATATCCTGATATTCCATGTAATTTTGCTCTAAACGGCATTTCTTTGCCGCCGTGTGCATCAAACAGCCTATTTAATACATCTTCTTTTGATATGTTTTCAATATTTTCCATATTGATACTGCGCTTAAATATCCCTCTGCCAATTTCAAATTTCGGTCCCCCTACAAGGTCATTAAGGCTGTTAATAAAATCAATACCATAATCACCCATAGATGTTACCAAATCTGATGATCTACCTAGATAAAGGTCCAAGCTTTTACCTGAAGTTCGGATGGAATCGCAATATAACATCCAAGCTCTATGGCTTTCAGCTAAGGCAGTATCGGGGCGGTTTGTTAAAACAATTGGTCTTGGTAATTTCAGTTTTCCATTGTATTTTTTAGAAATCATATCAGCAACCGATTTACAAATTTCAGCAAAAGCACTTCCTTTTCTTCCATACCGATCAAAAGTACTTTTAGCGGCATATTTAGCAGCTTCTTCACATTCTGTGATAAATTCTTTATTATCTTTCAGACTACTTTTGGCTACGCATTCTTCTTTTATTACTTTTACTAATGATTTAATGTCTTTATCAAGATTTGGGTTCTCTGTATCACATATTTTTTTATCCATAATTGCTGAATAAATCACGTCACCAAGTAGTGACTTACTATTACCAAAAGATCTCACATCAAGTTTTCTAAAACTCTTACCTTCACGAATATGTTCATACCCATAGCGTTCTTGACGTGACCAATGAGCTCTTTCTTTGGGAGGGGTATAATAACCTTCACCAAATTCATTGCTATGAGAGCAAATTAACTTAGTTTTGCTGACTGGATCGTATGCTAAACCGTAAATACATCCATGCCCCATTTCATCTTCTGTTCGAAAAGAATAGTGTGGAGCGTAAATAGGGAAATATATTGTTTCTGGTGATACATTGGGTTCATCGCCATATCTTTCAGCCTGTTCTTTCGCTGTTTCATATTTGATGTTATCTGTTTCTCCATAGCGTTGAACTAACTCATATATATAATCAATTCTTTCTTTTTTGTTCATTTCACTATTCCTTCTAAAAATAGATTTTGTCATATATCTGTCTAACTATAACATAAACCAACAATTAAGTCAACCACTTTTCTGTATTTTTCGATTTTTTATGAAATTATCATATACCTCATATATTTACTGCTGTTTGAGTATATTTTGGAATTTTGACTGATCAATTTAAACGTCCTTTAAATTAACCACCTAAATGCTTATTTTTTTATCATAACAAATTGAAATAAAACAAAAATGTGTGGTTTGTATATTTTTAGTTTAACCTTACAAAACTACGCCACCAGTAAGTAAGACAGGCTGTGCCTGTCTTTTTTTATATGTGTTTAGGGAAAGCAAACCCCTGTAATGGGGTTTGACGACAAGCAAAAGGCAGACAGGAGTACGCTGATAATAAAAATATTATTTTTATCGAGACTGTATTAAACCTGCTTGATATATTCGGACATTACAAGATATATATATAAAGTAATATATCCAATTTCTGACTTGAAAAATAAAAAAAAGCATTGCATAATGCGTTTAGGATGTCGTATTGACAGACTACTAAATACGTATTTATTAAGGAGAAAAATTATGAAAACTAATGAAAAAGGTCGTTCCATGATTGAAATGCTCGGCGTGTTGGCTATTATCGGCGTGCTTTCCGTGGGCGGTATTGCCGGCTATTCTAAAGCTATGGCAAAATTCAGAGCAAATAAAACAATTGATCAAGTTTCTCATATTGTAGCGAACGTTCGTATTTTGTTCGGCTCACAAAAGAATTATGCCGATTTGGCTGAAGACTCTTCCGTGACCAACGTTCCTTCATTGATGTATAAGGCGCATGTTTTCCCTGATGAAATGCTGGGAGGAACTGCAGGTGACAGTATGGCTTGGACTGATTGGAATAATGCATACGGCGGTTCGGTTAAATTGTATTCTGCTTCACGTTTTGCAATCGAAAACGGTTCCGGACAAAATGATGCTACCAAGAAGCACAAAGCATTTATGATTGTATTTGGTGGTATTCCGAAGGAGGCATGCGTTGATTTGGCTTCACAAAACTGGGATGCTTCTTCCGGATCCGGCTTAATTGCCTTTGCTATTAATGATACTGAAACTTTGGGATCGCAGGTATATGATAATTGTACTTCGAGCGGCGATGCTGGCAAAGCTTTATCTTGCTTCAGTGCTATGCCGATGCCAGTTGCATGGGCAGCCAATGCTTGCACACTAGCAACAACCAACGAATTGGCTTGGAAATATTACTGAGTTTAATTTTTGGAAAAAGTCAAAAGGAGTCTTCTTTCGAGACTCCTTATTTTTATATCTTCTCATTATCGTTTTAAGAAAATGACTCATTATTCTCTTTGCAGTACAACGCTAAAATCTGAAGTCACGTCCCTCACCGCTTTTTATCATCTTTAGCCATTTATTGGTAATAACTTGCGTTTGCGGTGCCAAAGTCGCTACTTCCCGTTTTATCAATTCCTCACCAATTTTTCTGGTTGCCGGCGAAGCATAGTCCGTTAGATATTCTTGCAAAGTTAAAAGCGCATTCGGATGACAGCAGTTGTGAATCTGCTTATTTTTGCATAGTTCCATGAACCTATCGCCGGTACGCCCCGCTCGATAGCACGCAGTGCAAAAACTAGGAATATACCCCATTTCCAACAGCCAATAAATAACCTCATCAAGCGTGCGATTATCAATAACATCAAATTGCGCCGAGTTTGGCTCTTCTCTTTCCGGATGACTGTATCCGCCGACCGAAGTTTTGGAGCCGCCGGAAAGCTGCGAAATTCCTAATTGCAGCACCCGTTCGCGTGTCTTTTTACTTTCGCGGGTAGAAATAATCATACCGGTATACGGCACCGCAATCCGCAAACAAGCCACAATTTTAGAGAAAATATCGTCGTTGATACAATCCTTGAAATCATCGGTATCAATATCGTCAGCCGGACGCAGGCGCGGCACGCTGATTGTGTGCGGTCCTACTCCGTGCACCGCTTCCAAATGCTCGGCATGCATCAGCAAACCGGCAAATTCATAACGATAAGTTGAAAGTCCGAACAGCACCCCTATGCCTACATCATCTATGCCGCCTTGCATAGCTCTATCCATCGCTTCAGTATGCCATGCGTAATCATGTTTTGGTCCAGCCGGATGCAGAGTTTCGTACGATTTGCGATTATAGGTTTCCTGAAACAAGATATAAGTACCAATGCCGGCATCCTTGAGTTTTTTGTAATTTTCAACCGTTGTAGCGGCAATATTAACGTTTACTCGACGGATTGCTCCGTTTTTATGTTTAATCGAATAAATGGTTTTCAAGCTCTCCAACACATATTCAATCGGATTATTGACCGGATCTTCGCCCAATTCGATGGCAAGCCGCTTATGCCCCATATCCTGCAAAGCAATCACTTCTTCACGGATTTCATCCTGTGTCATTTTTTTGCGGAAAATATGTTTGTTTTTAATGTGATACGGGCAATAAACACAGCTGTTTATGCAATAATTAGACAGATACAACGGCGCAAACAACACCATCCGATTGCCGTAATAATTCAGCTTTATCTGCTTGACAAGAGCAAAAATTTGTTCATTGATTTCCGGAATTTCGCACGCCAGTAACACCGACGCTTCACGATGCGTCAAACCTTTTTCAAGCTGCGCTTTTTCCATAATTGCGTTCAAAACTTCACGATTGTCTTTATTTTTATCGGCATATTTCAAACTCTCCAAAATCTCATCGTTGCAGATAAACTCATCGGCATTGAATGATTTAGGATTATATATTGTCTTTTCCATTATTCAGCTTTCATTTTATTTTTTATTCGTATCTTCATCAAGCAACGCATCCAAATTTATTTCGTCATACGTTTCTTCTTTCAGAATCGCATTTTCTTTTTTTGATTCTATGTCTTCTTCGGAATCTGGCTCATCGTGCATAATTTCCAGATCGGCAATATCGGCAAATTCATCATCATAATTTCCGCTCGGAGCGGCAGTGTTATCTTCGTTTTCTGATACAACCTCTGCCTCTGCTTTGTTTTCAGCCGTAATTTCCGGTATTGTATCTGTTGTCTGCGGAACTTCCTTGTCTATTTGGCGACGAATAAACTTTTCTTCCAAATCATCCAAACGTGAATTAAGATTTTCCATTGCCAGATTAAGAGTTGTTGTATTTTTAGTACTTGAGGCGACCAATTGTTCCAACACCGGAGTGACGTTATCATGTTTTGGTGGTGTATTGACGGCTGCTTGCTGCATCAGTTCTTCTTCTTTGTGTACATTCTCTATATATGTATCAAGCGGTGTTTTCTGACGACTGTGCAGCAATGCCCACACCCACACATATCCGAAAAAACACATACCGCAAGCCGTTGCAAACAGTCCAAACGCCCAACCGGAAGCTATTGATGAGCTATTCATAAACGTGAAATACAGATAGTTTGCCAACAATCCGAATAACAAGACTGATGCCAAAACTTTAACTAAAGTCCACAAAAATTTCATCGACATATTCCTTATTACACTACATACTTATGTCTACTATATGCCGGTTTTTATAAATTGCAACTGTTGTCTTGCGTTATCCGCTTAAAAACTTTGTTCACGCGTTTTGTGCAGTACAATTTCCGGAAAATCCTCACCGACTTTACCTAAATGCCATGCGTTGCGCGCCAAAAACACCTTTGCGCCGTCATAATCTTCAGCCAAATTCAGCATATTTGTGCGATAGAATTTTTCTAATATTTCTTTATTGTCGCAGGTTATCCAACGTGCCGTATAATATTGCGTCGGCTCAAACACCGCATCAACATTAAATTCTGTACGCAGTCTGTCGGCAATTACCTCGAATTGCAGCACACCGACCACACCGACAATATATTCCGCTCCCGACATCGGTTTAAAAATGCTGGCACCGCCCTCCTCGGCAATTTGTTGCAAAGCATTAGCCAAATGCTTGGATTTAAGCGGATCTTTGGCATGTACCGATTGCAGCAATTCCGGTGCAAAACTCGGAATACCGGTATAATGAATTTTTTCACCTTCCGTCAGCGTATCACCGATTCTTAATTGTCCGTGATTTGGAATACCGATAATATCTCCGGCGTAAGCATCTTCCGTCAGCTCACGTTCCTGCGCCAAAAACATCACCGGCGTAGCGATTTTCACTTCTTTACCGGTACGGATTTGCAACAGGCTCATACCGCGTTTGAAATGTCCGGAACATATGCGCATAAAAGCAATTCTGTCACGGTGTTTCGGGTCCATATTTGCCTGAATTTTAAAGATAAATCCCGTAACTTTCGGCTCATCGGCATTAACAATGCGCTCAGCACTCGGCTGCGGACGAGGCGTTGGCGCAAATTTGCACAATCCCTGCAATACTTCACGCACACCGAAATTGTTGACCGCACTGCCAAAAAACACCGGAGTTTGCGAACCGGAAAGATACGCTTCTAAATCAAACACCGGACACAATTCGCGCACCATTTCCACATCTTCACGCAACTTGGCAACCGCGTGCGCCGGCAACAGCTTATCGAGTTTTTCATCATCAAGCCCGTTACATGTTTCGATGGTATCGTTGATCTGCGATTTATCTCCGGTTTTATTCATCAAAATCAAGCGATCGTTGATTAAATCATAGCAACCGAGAAAGTCCTTACCGCTGCCGATAGGCCAACTGGCCGGAGTAACTTCAAGTGCCAGCGTATTTTCAATATCGTCCAAAAGTTCAAACGGATCCAAGCCTTCGCGGTCAAGCTTGTTGATAAAAGTCATAATCGGGATGTTGCGCAAACGACAAACCTCAAACAGCTTTTTGGTCTGAGTTTCGATACCTTTGGCGGAATCCAGCACCATTACAGCCGAATCAACTGCTGTCAGCACCCGATAAGTATCTTCGGAGAAGTCCTCGTGCCCCGGTGTATCCAATAGATTGAACGTGATATTGTCATACTCAAAATTCATCACCGACGAAGCCACGGAAATACCGCGTTCCTGTTCCACTTTCATCCAGTCGGAACGCGCCTTGCGATTTTCACCGCGAGCCTTCACCGCACCGGCTTGCTGAATAGCGCCGCCGAACAGCAACAATTTTTC
Source organism: Alphaproteobacteria bacterium (assembly GCA_017444525.1). Lineage (GTDB taxonomy): Bacteria > Pseudomonadota > Alphaproteobacteria > RF32 > CAG-239 > RUG410. The sequence continues at coordinate 4,891 of JAFSWL010000016.1, read as the reverse complement.
GGTAAGCGTGGTTTTACCGGCATCAGGGTGTGAAATAATTGCAAATGTCTTGCGCGGATTTATGGTATTTTCAGGCATTTTTTCCTCTGGTATTTTCTTAATTTGACATCTTTTATATCTTAATTTTTTGAATTTGCAATATGCATTTTTAATTTCTTGCTTTTTTTAAAAAACATATTGACAAAAAATATTTTATGTGGTAAATTTATGCCATGGTAAAACAATTAAGGAGAGAAAAAGATGAGTAAATGGAACGATGGACCTAACGGAAGTTATTGGGATATAAAGGAAAAGCACTACGAAACAACAGAGTATTTACGCTATCATGCCAAAGAAGCCGTTGCGTTTGCTCTTGCTGTTGAAACAATGCAAAAAGAAGGAATCAATCTCCCTAAGGGTTTGCATTATACAGATGCAGAATCTCAGTTTGGTGAAGTCAGAAAACAAATCGGGGCTGTTGTAACCAAAGCTAAGGGATTAACCTTTGATGACGCTTCTCCCGAACTCAAAAAGGCTCTCACTAAGGAACCGAAAGAACTCAGAGATATGGCAATCGGATGGGAATATTTTGATAAGGTTTGTCAAAATCAGGAAAAAAGAATTAAAGATGAAGATGTGGCTCATATAGGCTATTATTCCCATTATGGAAAAGCTATTGATGTTCCTGAAATTATTAAGAAAATAAAAGACAGAGAAAGCCTGTTGAGCAACACTAAGGCTTTAAAAGGTAAAGAAATTGTCGATTAATAGAGTCTTTGAAGAAAATGTGGCGGCGGATTACAAAATCCGCCGTTTTTGTTCTCTTTAACATAAAAATGAATAAATTCTGATTGTAATTACTTATTTTTTTATTGCAAAATGTAATTATTGTGATATTATAGACATAAATGGATAAGTTTGACTATTTTAAACTTATTTATTCAGAACCAAGGTGGTTCGGAGCCGTCAGAAGCTCTCATATTGTGCTCGGCGAAGGGATTTTCGTCGTCAAATTGTGCAGTAATTTCGGTTACTGCCGGTAAAATAATCCCAGATCATAATCATATTTTGAGATGGTCTGGGAGCTTTTAGCGAATGTCCAAAAGCAGCTTGACTATCTCTGAAAAAGGCAGCTTGAAAGGCTAAAAGGATCATTTAGCACAATATGATTTCTGAACTCTCAGACCACCTACAACGGTGGTTTTATTTTTTATCGCGTGGGAGTAAAGAAAAATGACTGATATTGCAAAAGACAATCTCCAAAGTTCAGCTCTATCTCAGAAAACGAAACCGGAATCAATTATTACACAGATTGTTGATGGTAAAACAGTCAACATGAAATATAATCGATATATTGATAAATATGAACAACTTCCGGACGAGCCAATACGCAGTTTTTATGCAAACGGAAAACCAAATTTTGAAAAGCTACCGGGCGGAACTGTACGCACATGGCATAAAAACGGACAGTTAAAAAGTGAAGACTTACCTGATGGAACAGAACGTTGGTGGTACGAAAACGGACAAATCAGAAGTGAATATCTTCCGGAGATTGCAGAACGAGGTTGGTATCCATCCGGAGCATTGGCATATGAGTATTTTCCGGACGGCACAGGATGCTCTTGGCATTCAAACGGGCAACTCAAATGTGAAAAATATAACGGAACCGTAACCGAATATAACAGCTGCGGCAAAATAATCAGGCACTCCACCAACGGTAAAGATGACACCAAATCATACCTAAAAGCTAAAGAACGTCGGGAAGCTTTGCGTCAAATAATATCTAAAAAAATAGATGACAGGGAAAGCAAAAGACCGGATACGAAAACAAAGAAATATAAGCGGGTTATCAAAAATAAAATTATGACCAAACTTTTGGCAAGCATTAAAGCTACCATAACAAAATAAAACTGTTTTTAAAAAAATACATCAATAAACGAAAGGATATTACCATGACAAATTTTGAAAATAACAGCGTTAAACAGCATAAAGTGCGTGATTTTATGCTGACCGGTGCACTCTGTTTGGCGGCGGCATCTGCGGCAACCGAAGCTAGTGCTCAAAGCGCATCTGAAAATACGGATACGCCGGCAAAGAACAAGACCAGCTTAAGCCACAATATCGATGTCGGTTTTGATAATTTATCCGCTTTGGTCGTAGATGAAAAAACAACCACTTTTTATAATAACTTTATGCCGTATGTAAGCGCTTCTGTTGAAGATGACAAAGGACATAAGGCGAGCGTTTCTGCCGTAGAGCTGTTGATTTATGAAGACAAATCCGTCACGCCGGTTTTGACTAAGCTTATGGCTGAATTTGATAAAAAATTCAAAGACGGCGGACAGTTATTTTTAAAAATCGGCCGTGAAAACACCCAAGGCGGCGATGTTTTTCCGAATGCTATTGATTATAAAGCTGATGCGCTTGATGTTATCAACTTCGGTAATTCCGCCGAAAGAATGGTTTTAGGCTATGAAAAAAACGGCAGTTTCATTGAGCTCGGCACCATACAGGATACCGGAACCGGAAAATTTGTAATTCTGCCGAATATGAAAGAAGCAGATTTCTGGGGTAAAGGGCATTTATCATTGCTTACCAAATGCGGTGCAAAAATTGAGCTTGAAGGAGCCGCTCGTCTCGGTTCTCACGCCAAACTCGGCATTGCCGGACTGGGAGTAACAAAAGGCGGGTTCGGAGCCAAGGCATTGGTTGAGCGTGACTTTGAAAACAATGACACCAAATGCTTAGTGCGTGCATACCAAAATTTGAAGAACGGCACCAAGGTAATCGGCGAGCTTGTTCACGCCGGCAAAGGTCAAGGTTTGGACTTGCGTCTGGGGCTGGGCAAGAAAGGAATACAGCTATTCACCCAATACAACACCAAAGATAAAGCCGCCCAAATCGGCGCATCTTATATTTTCGGCGGCAAAAAGACCATCAGCCGGAAATAATATACAATTACTTGATTTACAAAAAAAACAGCGTACTTCGGTTAAGCAATACGCTGTTTTTCTTTACCGTTTTATATTTCTGCCGTAAATCATAATCCCTTTTTCAAATAACATTCAATGACATCTCTTGTGCAGATATGCGTTTTTTGCTTGATTTATCACAATAAATATGTTTTACTGCCGCCTGAAGCCAGAAATTTCGTGCGGATATGGTGGAATTGGCAGACACGCCAGACTTAGGATCTGGTGCCGCGAGGCGTAAGAGTTCAAGTCTCTTTATCCGCACCATTTCAATATATGAATAACCTATTTTTAGAGAAAAAAACATGAAAGCAAAAGAAGAAAAATCAACAGGATTAGTAAAAAAATATTCGATTACGATTGACAGCGCCGATTTTGCCGCCGCCGTTGATAAAAAATTAACCCAAGTGGTTCAAAATATCAAAATGCCGGGGTTCAGAGCCGGTCATGCTCCGAAGGCTATGATTGAACAAAAATATCGTCCGTCGGTTTTAGGCGAAGTTCTTGATGATATGGTTCGCAATGCCGTCAATCAGGTTATTATTGAAAATAAGCTGCGTCCGGCTGCTACTCCGGATATTAAAATCGAAAAGTTTGAGGACGGTAAAGACATCGAATTTACCATGGAAACAGAAGTTATACCGGAAATTAAACTTGGTGACTTCTCTAAAATCTCACTCAAAAAATATACAGCAAAAGTTCCGGCCGAAGAAATCGAAAAGGCGGTTAAATATATGGCAGAATCTCGCCGCAACACCGCTAAAGTTGAAAAAGACCGCGCAGCCCAAAAAGGTGATATTGTGATTATTGACTTCGTCGGCTCCATTGATGGCGTTGAGTTCAATGGTGGCAAAGGTAGCAACTACCCGTTAGAGCTCGGTTCTAACTCCTTTATTCCAGGATATGAAGACCAACTCATCGGCCATAAAGCAGGCGAAACGGTCAATGTTAAAACCACCTTCCCTGCCGAATATCACGCTAAAGAATTGGCTGGTAAAGAAGCTCTGTTTGTTACCACCATCAAAGAATTGCGCGAATATGTACCGACCGAAATTAACGATGAGTTTGCTAAAGCTGTCGGTGCCAAAGATTTGGCTGATTTGAAGGCGCAAGTTGAATCTCATATTGCCAACAACTACAGCACAACTTCTCATATTAAACTGAAACGTGATTTGCTTGATGTCTTAGATAAAGAATACAAGTTCGAGATTCCGCAAAAGTTGGTTGATGCCGAATATCAGATGATTGAAAAACAATATCAGGCCGCAAAAGCTAATAACCGTTTGGATGAAGCTGATAAGAATCGTGATGAAAAAGATATTCTGGCTGAATATAAAGATATCGCATTGCGCCGTGTTAAATTAGGATTGTTGCTCTCTGAAGTCGGTAACATTAACAAGATTACGCTTTCTGCTGATGATATTAATAAAGCTATCATCAATGAAGCTAAAAAATATCCTGGACAAGAAAAACAAGTCTTCGATTATTATAACCGCAACAAAGACGCTATTGAAGCTTTGCGTGCTCCGGCTTATGAAGATAAAATCATCGATTTTATTTTAGAGCAAGCTAAATTAACCGATACAGAAATTTCTGTAGCCGAACTTTATGATTTTGATCAGAGCAACACTGCTTCTGAAATAAAATCTGCGGCCAAAACAGCTAAATCTGAAAGTAAATCAGCTAAATCTGAAAGTAAATCAGCTAAATCTGAAGCAAAAACCACAGCAGCAAAAGCTACGACTAAAAAAGCAACAGCAAAAAAAACAACCAAAAAATCAGCTGCTTAAATTTTTGAAAATAGACTAAATGAAACTCCACCGGCTTACGCCGGTGGTATCATTTTAGGTCAAGCCAAGCTTGTCCTAAATCTTCGCGTCCCTGATATTCTATATAGCGTTGTATCACTGCCTCATTAACCCCTACGGTACTGACAAAAT
>JAFSWL010000015.1 GCA_017444525.1 Alphaproteobacteria bacterium | reverse complement strand
CCACCAGTAAACTGGTGGTACTATTAACGCTACAAACCTTACGGTTTGACCGCACTTTCAGTGCGGAGCGGCGTTATTCTAACGCCTTAACATTCATCCCCGTATAAATACGGGGTTTTCTGCAAGGCAACTAATAAAAAATCACCGAATTTTAACATTCGGTGATTTTTTATTGTAAAATACCATATATAACATAAAGTGTTACAAAAAAAGCATCAGCCTCCTTTGATTAAAATTATGGTCTCTTTCCATATTCTATCAATCGATGCCGTACCAAACCGCGCAGAGATACTTCCGGCCGCGCTCCGTAATGCGTAATTACTTCCGCTGCGGTAATACCGCCGATGGTGGCACACGTGCCTAAGCTGCGTCCGTTGGATAAGCCGTAAAGAAAACCGGCGGCATATAAATCACCGGCACCTGTAGAATCTACCACATTTTCTATTTTTTCTGCCTCAACAAAGATTTTTTCACGACCATGCACCACTACTGAACCGCGACTGTCACGCGTAATGGCGGCAATATGCACCAATGGTTTAATAGCATCAAGCGCCGCATAAAAATCGTCAGTTTCAAACAGCAATTTCAACTCTTCTTCATTTGCAAACAAAATATCAACATAATCAGCAATCATTTTGAGCATTCCGTGCCGATGCCTTCTCACGCACGATTTTGCCGAAACACTAAAAACCACCTCTCGCCCATGCTTATGTGCCAACTCACAAGCTTTCAGCATAGCTTTTTGTTCACAAGGTTCATCCCATAAATAACCCTCCAAAAACAAAAATTTGGCTTCACTGATAACTTTTTCATCTATATCAGCTTCGGTCAGTTTACGCGCTGCCCCCAAATAAGTAAACATCGAACGCTCGGCATCGGGAGTCACCAACACCACACTGCGTCCGGTAGCCGGTCCTTCGGTAAGCGGCGGAGTAAAGAAGTCAATACCGGCCATAGCAATATTACGCTGAAACAGTTGCCCCAGCTCGTCATCGTGCACTTTACCGATATACGCACAATCGGCACCGAGCGATGCCATACCGGAAACGGTATTGGCTGCCGCTCCGCCGGAGACCTGTAATTCCGGAATCACGTCGGCATAAATTTTGCCGGCTTCCATTGCCTCGACCAATGTCATTGAGCTTTTATCCAATCCACGCTCGGTCAAAAAAGTATCTCCGACTTTTGCCAGCACATCAACAATTGCATTACCTATACCAACTACATCATAAACCGTCTCTGCCATAATATCCTCCGTCAAATATGCAAAATTAAACCGATAACCGCCGATGCTGCAATATAAAATATCGGGCTTTGCTTAAAAATTCGCATTGCCGCAAGCAACCCGAACATCACCGCCAACGCAGTGTAATCGGTAATCGTTTCTTTAGCTATACTCCATCCGGCAAATAAAATCAAGGCTAAAACCGCCGGACGAATTCCCGCCAGTATTTTATCGACATAAACATTGTTCTGCCATTTGTGCAAAGCCTGCGCCACCATATAAATAACCGCCATTGACGGCAGAACCTCACTCAATGTTGCCGCTATTGCCCCGCCGACACCTGCAGTCTTAAATCCGGCATAAGTTGCCATATTGATACCGACCGGCCCCGGAGTTGATTGGGCTACCGCAATCATATCCGCCAATTCTCCGGAAGAAAACCAACCGTACGTTTCGGCCAAATCAAACAAAAACGGCACCGTCACCAAACCACCGCCCACGGCAAACAGCCCGATTTTGAAAAATTCCCAACACAAAAGAGCATAAATCATTTTGGTGCTTTCCTCTCAAAATTCGGAACAAGGGCTGCGCCCGCCGCCAAAATCACGATCAATATCGCCGAGAGATTAAACAACCACATCAACAGCGCCGCCGCGGCAAAAACAATATAGCCGCGCACATCTTTGATGCCCTTTTTCCACATATCCCATACGGTATCAATTATCAAAGCGATTACGCAAATTCTGATGCCGCCGAACGCCCATTGCACATATTGATTATCCATATATTGTCTTAAGAGCGCCGCCACCAAAATAATAATGATAAGCGACGGCGAAATCACTCCGAGCGTAGCGCTGATAAGTCCGCTGATTTTGCGTAGTTTATAGCCGATGAACGAGGCGGCATTAACCGCAATAATCCCCGGTGTGCATTGTCCGATGGAATAATAATTGAGCAATTCCTCCTCGCTCACCCATTTTTGTTTTTCCACCGCCTCTTTTTGCAAAATCGGCAACATGGCATAGCCGCCGCCAAAGGTAAACAGCCCCATTTTAAAAAACAGCGCATACAATTTCCATAAACTGACCATTATTATCTATATACTCTTTTCGGACTGCCTTTTTTCTTCCCACCGCAAAACTTTTCTCTGCTGCGGCTGCAGTTTTTTCTGCACGGCAACGTTTTTATCGTCACGCACATCAAGAGTTTTGCGTAAATCCTTTACCTTGCTGTGAATATATAGTTTTTGTGCTGCCAAATCAAGCATTTTACAGTTAATTATTCTGAAGTTATATATATTTATTTCTTCAAAATATTTTTTTACCGATTTGCCTTTCTTATCAACCGCCAAAGGATTTGCCCCTGCCGCCAGCAATATTCCGACCTGTTCCGGTTCCCATACCCGCATCAGAGGTACAACCCCTTTTTCATTCGCCAAACTCGGATTGGCACCGGCTGCCAAACTTAATTTTAACATTTGCGGATTACCGAATTTTAATGCATTATCCAAAGCGGCATCCGGGTTCGCGCCGTATTGCAGCAAAAGCTTAACACTGTCGGGATTATCTGTATAGTTTGTTATATGAAAATTTTTTCCCATATAACTTTTAATTCTGCTGTCGGGATTCATTCCGTGTTTGAGTAAAACTTCCAAAATTTCCGGATATTCACTCAAAGGATTATTCCAATATGTATCACATTTCTCCAAGGCCTTTTCAAACCCTCTGTTTTGCACCAAACCCGAGCTTAGTGTTTGAGCCATATCGCAATATGCTTGAGCTCTTTCCTTTGCCGCAGAAGAACGTTTTGAACAGTCATCTGCCATCTTTTGCAATTCGGTTATGGCATTGTCTACGGAAAAATCAACCGGTTGCTTAAATTTCAACGGCGGAAGAGCATACATTTGACTATCTATATTAACTTCGGGATCATAATTAACCGAATAACTTTTTTCTGACGGATTGATTTTGCCGGCTTTATACAATGCATAGGTTTCATCATTCATTACCGTATATTTGGGAGCTAAAAAAATACAAGTAGCAACATCCCAACCGTCTAATAACTCGTGATTATACCGAAACATAGTATCTTCCGGAATATACAATGCATCATAATCTTTGGCAATGGCTTCAAAATCAAGTCGGCGTCGGCCATAGATATTTTCAACGGCATACTGCCGCATTTCTTTGGATCCCCTCGTTAATTTGAGGATTCTGCAATCTTCTTTAGGTACAATATGCCAACGCTGTTCTCCGTAAAAGCCCACATGATAGCCCTCGTTCCGACACCATTCCATCCATGCGGATTCTCCGGTTTCGGGATTAGCCGGCGAAGTCCACAAAACATTATCCGGCTTTGAGCGGAATCCGTCATTTTCCGGATGTATCCACGCTTTTTGCGTCATATACAACGGTCCTTGCATGATAAAATCTTCTTCAATCATATTTTTCTCCCTTAATACAACGTATACCATAACTTTACCATAAAGTCCATACAAAAGAAAAAATATCTTGACAAAATCACCAAAACACTCTAACATAAGCTTCAAATCATCAATCATTTATATATATATGAAAAAATTTTTTAATTTCCTCAGGAGCGATGTCAGAATCAAGACATCACATATCTGGGTGATTGGCCTTGGTATCGTCATCGGGCTCGGATTTTTCATCAACTGCGCAATTGCGCCGTTTGTAGAAATCTGCGAACCGATTGACAACAGCCAGTTGATTCTTGCTGCCAGCATCGTGGCCGGATTGGGTTCTGCCCGTCAGGTAGTGTTGGCAAAGTTCAAGTATCTTGAGAATTTAGGTCCGCTGTCTGACTCCGACAAGGCCACGGCCGAGGAGATTCTCAAAGAAAGACTCTGGGTGCCCGCAATCGGCTGGTGTCTGGTAATCGGTTTCGCCGTCAATATGCTGGTGTTACCGTTTTTCCACAACTTTAGGCCGGTTGATTGGAGTTTTCTCCAGTCCTCTATCGGTATCTTTCTGACCATTTCCGGTGCGCGTGAAATCGGCGTCTACTCGCAGTCTAAACAGCAAAGCGAGCGTCGCGCCAAGATGAACGCTCATCAGGAGCCGGAAGAAACCTGAATTACTCAAGTTCCGTTTCCCTAGTCGGGGCGGAACTTGATTACAAAAAAACAATACAAACAACAAAAAAACAAAAAAATTATGGGTATTATTGCGTCATTTACCTGGATTGAGCAGGTTATCTTGATTATCGGTTGCATAATGGGATGTCTGGCCGCTATAGACTCTAACTTTAAGGATGCTATAGAGATGCCGCCTCTGACCTACAACGGTTATGTCTATCAGGTGGTTAATCGCTACTTGTTCATCATCGGTATTATGTCCTGCCTGCTGGCATGCCTTACGGCAGACGATAACTCGATAATCTCGCTTATCGTGTGCCTCTGTGCTTTGTGTCTGATGTGGTTTTTCACATTCGTACTCTTGAGAAGCGCAGTCAGCATAATCCGCTGGTGTCAAAAAAAGTAAGAAAAATTAAAACCGTCTCCTTAATCGGGGCGGTTTTATTTTTTTGTTCCAAAAAACATTTTACATTTTCTCCGTCAGCAATTATATTATACGCAAAAAGGAGAAATAAAATGCACAATACGCAACACATAACCGCAGATTTAATCTGGCTCGGTGCCAGCGACCGCCGTCTGGCTTTGTTTGAAAACGTTTATCCGATTCCCAACGGAATTTCCTACAATTCATACTTATTGCTTGATGAAAAAACCGTATTGTTTGATACGGTCGATTCGGCAATAAGTCATCAGTTTTTTGAAAATCTGCAATATGCGCTTGCCGGCCGCGCACTTGATTATGTTGTGGTGCACCACATGGAGCCGGACCATTGTGCCGAACTGGATTCGTTGCTGCGTCTTCATCCGGAGACAACCGTTGTTTGCAATGCGCAAACCAAAAAAATGATTGAACAATTCTTTGAAATGAATCTGCCGGCGGAGAAATATTTGCTGATAAAAGAAGGCGATTCGCTCACCACCGGTAAACATAATTTGCAATTTATCTCTGCCCCGATGGTGCATTGGCCGGAAGTGATGATGACTTATGATACAACCGCTAAAATTTTGTTTTCAGCCGATGCTTTCGGTACCTTCGGTGCTTTAAACGGCAACATCTTCGCCGATGAAGTTAATTTTGAACGTGAATATTTATATGAAGCACGCCGCTACTATACCAACATTGTCGGCAAATACGGCCCGCAAGTGCAGAATGTATTAAAGAAAGCATCAACACTCGATATTCAAATGATTTGCCCGCTCCACGGCTTTATCTGGCGCGAAAATTTAGGATTCTTTATTGATAAATATGCCAAATGGGCAGCTTATGAACCGGAAGAAAAAGCTGTTGTCATCGCTTACGGCTCGATTTACGGCAACACCGCCAATGCGGCGGAAATTTTGGCGACCAAACTGGCGGAAAAAGGCATAAGAAACATTCGCATTTATGATGTTTCAGTCACTCATTCGTCATACATCATCAGCGAGGCCTTTCGTGCTTCGACTCTGGTGTTTGCCGCGCCGACCTACAATGCCGGTATTTTTGTAAATATGGATAATTTGTTGCGCGAACTGACTGCACATAATTTGCAAAACCGCACGGTTGCGCTGATTGATAACGGCACGTGGGCACCGCTTGCCGGCAAACAAATGGCTGATGAAATCGCCAAATGGAAAAATTGCACGCAAATTGAACCGACGTTATCTCTGAAATCGGCACTCAAAACCGAGCAGTTTTCCGCTCTGGATAATCTGGCTGATGCCTTGGCAACAACGCTCAAATAAAAAAAATCAGCCGTTAACTATTTAATAAACAAAATGTTTTATAACCTACTGTTGTATATACAAACTTTAGGAGACTTATTTATGAAAAAATATATTGCAGAATTATTCGGAACATTCGTTCTGGTATTTGTTGGTTGCGGCACAGTTGTATTTTCTGCCCCGTATGTCGGCCCTATCGGTATTGCCTTAGCTTTCGGTTTGGCTTTGATGGCTATGGTTTATGCCATTGGTCCGGTTTCCGGAGCGCACGTTAATCCGGCAGTAACTCTCGGTGTACTGGCTGCCGGTCGTATGGGTCTTAAAGATGCCATCGGTTACATCATTTTCCAATTTATCGGTGCCACATTGGGCGCAGCCGTATTGTATTATATGATCAAAGGCAAATTGAGCGGCTATGATATAGCAGTTTCCGGTTTAGGTCAAAACGGCTGGGGATTGAATTACGGCGGAGGATACAGCCTTGTTACTGCTGCTGTATTTGAATTTATTGCAACGTTTATTTTTATAAAAGTAATTTTAAAAACAACAGCTCAAGAATTGAAAATTGCCGGTGTTGTAATCGGCTTGACCTTGGTTGTTTTACATATTTTAGGTTTACTGATTGACGGCGTATCGGTTAATCCGGCACGTAGCTTCGGTCCGGCAATATTTGTCGGAGGTCAGGCAATGAATCAATTATGGCTATTCTTAGCAGTTCCGTCCGTTGCCGGTATTTTTGCCGGTATCTGCTCACGTTGTTGCTGCTGCGGTTGCTGTGGCGATGCTTGCAAATTAGAAGAAAAAGTTGTTGTTAAAGAAATTGCGGCAGTAGAAAAACCTGCAGCACGCAAACATTCTCCGGCACACCATACAACACGCAAGTCTGCCGGCAAATCATCGCAAAAATAATTCTAATTATTCCTAAAATAAAGCCTTGTTGTTATAAACGAGGCTTTATTTTTATTTCACATAGCATCTTAGCTTATTGTAATGTGTGGCTGTATTAAATAATTTTGTTGAAAAGCACCAAAATTATAGCTTTTTATAGTGTAGTACATCAAATTAAAGCCATCCTTTTTTTGCGTCAGCAGAAATCAGAGAATCTTCTAATTGTTGTTTTAATTTGAAAATACCCTGATGCGTTCGCCTGCGGGTCGGCAATGCATAACGGTAATATTGTATACTGCGCCGGTTGAGTAATGATTGCGGTTTTGTATATCTTATGCAGCAGCTCTTAGCAAACATAACGTAATTTTCACACGTATAAAATCAATAAATCTGTTTAATATGATCAAAAATATACATTTTTACATAAATTTAAAAAAAAATAAAAAAAATACTTGATTTATAAATTTTTAGCGTGTATAAGCATTATCGTCAATGAGATGGGCGCTTAGCTCAGCTGGAAGAGCATCTCGTTTACACCGAGAGGGTCGGGAGTTCGAACCTCTCAGCGCCCACCAACACCAAAAAGCACCGCAAGGTGCTTTTTTTAGTATCTGCTTTGATAGAGGTTTGAACTCCCGAGACGGGAGTTCGACTACAAGTGAAAGGCGGGCGCGGGCACGCCGGTCGCCGTAGGCGATGAGCGCAGGAGCGGACGGAGTGAAACGAAGTTCAGCCTCTCAGCGCCCACCAACACCAAAAAGCACCGCAAGGTGCTTTTTTTAGTATCTGCTTTGATAGAGGTTTGAACTCCCGAGACGGGAGTTCGACTACAAGCGAAAGGCGGGCGCGGGCACGCCGGTCGCCGTAGGCGATGAGCGCAGGAGCGGACGGAGTGAAACGAAGTTCAGCCTCTCAGCGCCCACCAATAGATTAAAACGCCTTCGGGCGTTTTTTTGTTTGTATAAAGAAAACAAAAAATCAATATTTTTTGCTGGACATTTGAGACAATTAAACTATAAATGCAAACAGTTTATAACAAAGGAATAATATGACAAATGATTTAACCGTCGGACACCCGTTGAAACTGATTATCTGGTTTGCCTTGCCGCTACTGCTCGGCAACCTTTTTTTGCAACTTTATCAAATCTCCGATATGATTATTGTCGGCCATTTAATCAGCGTCAACGCTTTAGCTGCAATCGGTGCTTCGGCTCCGATATATATGGTATTTTTGATGATTGCGTTCGGCTTTACCGGAGGCTTAACCATAATTACAGCCCAACGCTTCGGCGCCAAAGACGAAGACGGTGTACGTATGTCGGTATACCATTGTCTACTGGCAGCATTAACGCTTAGTGTTATTATGACTTGCGGACTGATTGCCGCATTAAAACCGCTGTTGCACATAATGAATATACCTCCGGAACTATTTGCCGATGCCTACGATTTTATGTTTGTGATGTGTTTAAGCACGGTGATGATTGTGTTATTCAATCTGCTTTCCGGCTTCATCCGCGCACTCGGAGACAGTAAAACGCCGCTGTATTTTTTGATTTTCTGCTCGCTTATAAACATATTGCTTAATTTCATCTTTATCAAATATTGCGGTTGGGGTGTAACCGGCTCCGCTATGGGAACATTGGTATCGAACACTCTTTCGGTTGTTATATGTTTTATATACATGTGGCATAAATTCCCGTTGTTGCGGCTCGATAAAAAATTTATGCATTATAATTCCCAAGTTATGCGGGACCATTTGCGAATAGCTTTTCCGATGGCTTTGCAATTTTCAATACTTTCATTCAGCATTATAATAATTCAGAGCGTGTGTAACTCGTTTGGTCCCGATATAATCGCCGCCTTTGCCGCCGCATTCCGCATTGAGCAATTCGCCACCCAACCGCTTTTGGCACTCGGACTTTCCATGGCAACATTTACGGCGCAAAATTGGGGAGCTCACCTGCTTTCAAGGATTCGCCGCGGTGTCAGATATACATTTATTATGTCAGCAATCATCAGTATTGCCGGATTTTTTCTCATCCGCAAAATTGGCTCCGATATGATTGCCATGTTTATTGATACCGGCAATAATGTTTCCGGTAATGATATTGCCCTGATTTTAGATGTTGGGCGGCAATATCTTGTTATCAGTACCATGTTTTACTTCTTTTTGGGGATGATTTTTGTGTTCCGCAACACCATTCAGGGAATGGGCAAACCGCTATTACCGCTGATGTCAAGTATAGTTGAACTTTTGGTACGTGCATTCAGTGCTGTCTTTTTGGCTACAACCATCGGCTATCGAGGTATTATGTACGCCGGTCCGTTGGCATGGCTGATTGCAGGTTCTCTTGTCTTCTGCGGTTATATTTATTATATCCGCAAATTTAGCCTAGAAAATCCGTTCCGCTAGAAGATGGGAGAAATTAAACAACGCCTCAAAGAAAACGGACCGGTAGATTAATTATTTGGTAAAAACTCTACTGCTTAACTTACCCTCGCCTCAAAAAAACATCTGCAGACAAATTATCTCAGTTACCCGTACTTTGATACAATGGCTTCGGCAACTTTTTTGCCGGAAGCAATTGCCTCCACCGCCGTCGAACCGCCCATGATAAAATCTCCGGCATAATAAATATTTTCCGATTCGCACGGCTCACCGTCACGGATTGATCCCAATGCCAAAATAATATAATAAAACCCGCCTCTGGCTATTTCTGTATACGGAATATCAGTTAATCGACCTTTTGCATCAAATTGCGTTTTACAGGTATGAACAATAATGGTTTCTCCATTATTGTTTTCAATTTTTACGGGACGTGTCATTGTACTGATATCTACTCTGTTTTCTAACAAAGATTTCCTCTCTTTGTCAGTTATCCGCATATCACTCAAACTGCGACGCACAAACATTTCCGTATGTTTTGCTCCTTGTTTTACAGCCGTAACGGCACAATCAACTGCTGCCGCGCCGCCACCGATAATCGCTACATTGCCGGCAGTCGCATATTTTTTGGGGTTTTGCAAATATTTTGTATAATCAATACAAAATTCTTCTCCGACGATTCCCAACGTACGACTTTTTTGCTCACCGACTGCAACAACTACTGCAGAAAAACCATGTTGCAGCAATAAATCATAACCTTCAACCGCAAAATCGAACTTCATTTCGAGTGCACCGCTTTCCCTCAAACGTTGCCAACCGTATGCCGTAATTTCTTGCGGCAGACGTTCGGATGGTATCAGATTCAGTGCACCACCCACCGAAGGTCTGCGTTCGAAAACCGTCACACCGAACCCGTTTTTTATTAACTCGGAAGCAGCCCCTATTCCAGCCGGGCCGGCACCTATTATTGCTATTTTTTTACCGTTAGGTTTAAGAGCCGCAATTGGTTCAAGCAACCTATTTTCTCTGGCTTGACGCATTATTTCTGCCTGAACGGCCGGAATTTGAATCGGAGCATCGAGATACCGACGCAAGCACACTTGCTGACAAAACTTATCGGGGCATATCAATCCGCATGCTTCTCCCAGAGGATTCTGCTTATCAATCAACTTTGCCGCAATCTGCACATTTCCGGACTTGGCAGCCGCAATAAAATCATGCGGCGAACAATGTACCGGACACGCATTTTCACAAGGTTTTGCCTTGCATTGCAAACATTTCTCAAGCTCTGCTGCGAATTGTGCTTTACTGAGATACAGTCTCGTCATATTTCCCTCCTTTGCTATATAAACTGATTTAAGCACAAAATTGCAAAAAAACACATAATATTTTTTTTTTCGGATTGTAATTCAAAAAAAATATTGTATGATGGAGAAAAGTAAATGTGAAACGCAATGAAGCCACAGTGGATAAAAAACATTATTAACTCTCCGATTGCCGAAAAATTGATAGGCAATTTGGCTTTTTATTACCTAAAATTTGTCGGATTGACGACACGTTGGCAATCGGTTACCGGCGTAAAAGAAACTTACGAAACCATAAAACAACACAACAGCATAATTGTCATCGGTTGGCACGGACGCACTCTAATAATGCCATATTTTTGGAACAAAAGCAGCAAACTTAATGCGCTGGTTTCTCCACATCGCGATGGTCGTATGATTATGCATATTTTAGAAAAATTCGGTATCGGACATATCAGCGGTTCCAGCGATAAAAACGCTAAAGAAGCTGCTTTGGAACTGATGCAAAATCTCAAACAAGGAAACAGCATCGCCATTATTCCGGATGGCCCGCGCGGCCCGAGTATGGAACTATCGATGAGTCCTTTGTTTTATGCTCAAAAATCAGGCAAACCGATTATGGGGATCACTTACAGCATCTCCGGCTCGATAATTGTTACCAAAAGTTGGGACGACATGTTGATTCCCTTGCCTTTTCATAAAGGTATGTATGCCATAACACCTCCGGTATTCATTCCGGCCGATGCCACACCGGAGCAACTTGAAGAATATCGGCAACAAATTGAAGACAACTTAAATAAATTAACTTGGAAGTTGGATCGCCAAATGGGGATTCCTTATATTTCCAAAGGAAAACGTCCACGCAAAAGCCGCAAAGAGATATACGAAGAACAACATAAAAAATAAGGAAAATTGAATGTTTATAGGCCTTTATAATACTATTATCCGCATTTTATACCCGATAGCAATTCGGCGTTATATAGAAAAACGTAAAAAAATCGGCAAAGAAGATACCAAACGCTTTAACGAACGGATCGGTCGCCCGATTAAAGAACGCCCTCAAGGGCGGTTAGTTTGGTTGCACGGTGCTTCGGTCGGAGAATCAATTTCCATGCTCCCTTTAATTAACCGCTTACTAGAACTTTATCCTGATATTCATATAATGGTTACAACCGGCACCACCACTTCGGCCGAGGTTATGGCAAAACGATTACCTGAACGCGCATTTCATCAATATTTGCCCATAGATAATCCGGTATTCACCACTCGCTTTGTACGTCATTGGCAACCAACCATTGCCTTGTGGTTTGAATCCGAATTTTGGCCGGCGATGCTGTCTTCGATTAAACGCCGCAATATTCCGCTGATTTTGATTAACGGGCGTATTTCCAATAAATCATTTAAGCGTTGGCAGCAATTTGAATTCATTATTAAAGAGTTGTTGGATTGTTTTACCGCTTGTCTCGGACAATCAGAAGAAGATGCTTATCGCTTGCGGCTTTTGGGAGCCAAAGACGCCATGTGCCTCGGCAACTTGAAATATGCCGGACTTCCGATACCGGTTGATCAGGAAAAGAAGACTGAAATTCTGAGACAAATCGGCGAACGTCCATTGTGGTTGGTCAGTTCAACTCATAACGACGAAGAATTTAAAATCGGACGTTTTTTAAAAGATCTGCAACAAAAGTACACCGGATTACTCACGTTAATTGCTCCGCGCCATCCGAACCGCGGTGCCGAAATTAAAGAAAAACTTGAGAAAGATTATGGTTTGAAGGTTGCTTTGCGTTCAGCCGGAGAACCTATAACCACCGAGACCGAAGTTTATGTAGCTGACACCATCGGTGAGATGGGAATATGGTATGAAATCGCACCGATAGTATTTATCGGCGGCTCTCTCATTCCGCACGGAGGTCAAAACTTTATGGAGCCGTCACGTTGTCGTGATGCCGTAATTGTCGGCCCGCATATGCATAACTTTACCGATGCAATGAATCGTGCCAAACACGCAGACGGGATCATTCAGGTTAACGATGTCTTGGAATTGATTGATATGGTTGATCAGCTGCTTGGCAACAAAGAATTATTGGAGGCCAAGCGCAGTTTGGCTTACAATTGGGCTACTAGCGAAGCCAAGGTATTGGACGGCATAGTGGAAAAAATTCAAGGATATATGGTTAATGAAGACTCCTAAATACTGGCAATCAAATTCTTTAGTCTCGAAAATACTGTCTCCTGTCGGGCAGTTGTATGGACTGGCGACCGAATTGCGGCTAAAACTGCATAAACCGCGCAAAACCTCTGTTCCTGTAATCTGTATTGGAAACATAACAGCCGGAGGCACCGGTAAAACTCCGGTATCCGTAGCCGTAGCCAAAATACTTGCAACCGCCATGTACCACCCGATTTTTGTTACACGCGGCTACGGCGGCAAACTGCAAAACGTGTTGGTAAACAATAAAAAACATACAGCATTGGAGGTTGGAGATGAACCTTTACTGCTAGCTGAGCAAGCTCCAGTGGTTGTTAATGCCGATCGTTATGCCGGAGCGGAATTGGCAGTAAAAGAAGGAGCTGATGTTATTGTGATGGATGACGGCTTTCAAAATCCGACATTACAAAAGGATTTATCATTTTTGGTGTTTGACGGCCATTATGGCATTGGCAACGGCAAAATTATTCCGGCCGGTCCTTTGCGTGAAACTTTTGATAATGGCATTAAGCGTGCGGATGCGCTGGTAATTTTGGGTAAAGACAAACATAATTTAGCCCAACGTTCCAAACTACCGATATTCTTTGCACATACCGAACCGACTCAAACCACTATAAACAACACCGACATCATTGCTTTTGCCGGTATCGGGCATCCGCAAAAATTTTATCACACTCTGCAACAACAGGGATATAATGTTATTGAAACAATTGATTTTCCGGACCATCATTTCTACAATAAAAAAGAATTAGAAAATATCCTGCAAAAGGCTAAACAATTAAATGCCGAAGTTTATACCACCAGCAAAGATTTTGTAAAAATTCCGATGCTGTACCATAAAAGCATCAATGTATTGGAAATTGCAGTTGTATGGGATAAACCGGACGAACTCCTACAATTTATCGAAAATAAAATAAAAAAGCCAAGAGATTAAACTTTACAAAAAGCTCTTTTTATGTTTTAATCCAGCTACAATGTTAAATTATTAAAACTACAATTATATGAATACCAAAAAACTTTTAGATTACCTCAAACACAAAACATGGCTGTGGCAACGCGTGTTCCGCAATTTTTTCATCGGCATGCACAATCTATATGATCTGGTAGCCGAGAAAGATTTGCCGATTACTGCCATTGTCCGCTTATGTCGTAATGAAGATGACTTAAACGAGCTGTGGAAGTTGATTGACTTAATTGATGAGATGGAAGATGGCATTCTCGGAGAAATCAAGGATATCAGCTTTTGTCGACCGGTGCCGTGGCAATACGACTTTTTGCAGGAAATAGCCGAAAAATTGAAGCTTCCGATTGATGTGAATTTATGCATCGATTCGGTTACTGATGCTTATTGTGCCGCTTTAATCAGCAAAAATTTCAGTATCAAAGATTGCAGAAATCGCTTGGATGAGTTTTATCACAAACTGTACGTTTCTGCTTCACACAAAGAGACCATTTTGCGCCGCAATCTTGAATTGATATTGGATGCCTCTTATCCCTCACGGGCCGGAGAAACACCAATCGGTGCTAACAGCCGCGAATTGCTTGAATATTATCTGCCACGATGCGGCTTCGATAAAATGTCACAAGCCATAAAAAAAGCGCGCACGACAGACATCAAGCTCACTCCGGAGGAGCGCGCCTGTTTGGGATATTCTTATTATTCTCCGTTTGTCTGTGATGAAAGCGATTTTTCTAAACCGATTCCCGGTTTCACCATTTTTGCCTGTGTCGAAGACCATCTGCAAAAAGAAATGGAATACCGCAGCGAACTGGAAGATGCCGTACACAAGGCCGAAGACGAAGAAGACGATGAAACGGAAGATAATATCCGTGAGCGCCTCAACCGCAAGCACTATTGTCTTTTCATCGACCCGATGGATCGTTGCCTGATGGATATTCGTACCGGTGAAATAACCTATGCCAATGTATATGTGCAAAAATTTCCGGATGATGATTTGAATAATTCTCTCACGGATTTTATTCGCCTGAACAAAGGCTGTCTTTACACAGTTGAGTTTGTTGAAAACATCTCACAGTTAGAAGTGGCTCAAGATTTTATGAATTATTTGAATCACCTAAAATCGGTATTGATGCAAATGGAAAAAATGATGATCTCTAAACCTGAACTTGGTTTGCATCCAATGATACGAAACCAGTATCAGAGAATACAAGAGGAATTCTCCAAATGCTACTACATTTCCGAGAAACAATGATACAATAACCTGCCGCTAACTCCGGCAGGTTATTGTATTTTAAACTTCTAAACATCAAAAATATCATCCGATAACCTAACGTAGCACTTGCTATTTTACACACATCATATATTATGTTTTCAGCATTAATTTATCGGAACACAACAATGCAGGGTATTATAAAACATTGTCAGCGCCGTGCGGAATTTTTAAGAGTAAAGCTATACGTATTGTGGCTGCGCTTGTTTACGGCACTACGCTACCAAAACAAGTCTCAGCGCAAAACAGAATTTAAGCGCTTGCGCTATCTGGCGGAAAAAAAATATTTAAGCCGCTATTTATACGTTGTTACGTCCGAAAAAAATACTTCCGTTCCGGCCGAATGCCCGAAAATTATCTGGACCTGTTGGTGGCAAGGTAAAGAAAATTTGCCGCCGGTGGTAAAAAGATGTATCGAGTCAATCCGTAAATATTGCCCCGAATATGAACTGCGAATAATTACCGCCGACAATATACGCGATTATATCGAACTGCCCGATTACATTATGCAAAAACATCAAAAAGGCTACATTCCCCGCGCGCATTTGGCAGATATACTGCGGGTAGCACTATTGGTAAAATACGGCGGGATTTGGATGGATGCTACGGTGTTTTTAACCGCACCATTACCGCAATTTATTGCAGATTCACCGTTTTTTGCATTTCATTGCCATGATTTATACCAGTTTCAGATTTGGTTTATTAAGGCCGCCGCCGCCAATCCGCTGATGAAAAATTTGCTCAATCTTTTGCTTGAATACTGGAAATATGAAAACAGCACCATAAATTATTTTTTCGGGTACTCTCTTTTTGATCTGATGGTGGAAAACTCTGCCGAATGTGCTAAGCAATGGGCGCAAACTCCGCTGATTTATGATGATTGTTATGAACTGGCGGATAACTTTTTTGCACCGTATTCAGCACAAAAATGGGCGGCTATAAAAGCAAAAACAAGCATACATAAACTAAGCTGGAAATACAAAAAAATGCCTGAATCCGGCACATTTTTGGCACGTTTGCTGGATGGAGAAACGGAGGACTGAATGCGTATCGTTAATGTGATGATAAGTCGGGTAAAAGGTGGAATCGAACAAGCGTTTTTGGATTATACGCAGGCTTTGCAGCTGTATAATCACCAAATTTGCGCCGTGGTGGATATGCACTGTAAACTACTGCAAGAATTGCAAACGCTAAATCCTGCCGATATTGTGCGGATTCCGTTTACGCACTACAACTGGCTGCTGGTGCCGTATCTTTATTTTCGCCTCAAAAAATTTGCACCGGATTTAATCATTGTACACAACAAAAAAGCTATCAATATTTTTAAGGCGGTAGCGCGGTTGCTCGGGGCCAAAATCGTGGCGGTGTCGCATAATCCGAAATTTCGGCATGTCGATAAGTGTGACGGAATATTTACGATTACAGATTATCAGCACAATATTTTCAAACAAAAAGGCTATCCGGCAGAACGCATCTTTACTATTCCGAATCTTATCAGCGAAAAACGAGAATTTACTCCGCCGCAATTTCATAATCCGCCGATTATAGGTACAATGGGCCGCTTTGACCCGATGAAAGGTTTTCCGGAGTTTATTGAGGCTCTATCTCTGCTTAAAGAACAAAACATTGCCTTTAAGGCAGTTATAGGCGGCGCACCGCAAGATTCTTATCGTGCCGAATACGAAAAAATCTGCCGAATGATTAAGCAAAACAAACTGGAAAATGAAGTGAAATTACTCGGTTGGATAAAAGATAAAACCGAATTTTTCGATAATATTGATATTTTTGTGCTGCCGTCGCGCTTTGAGCCGTTCGGCATAGTGTTGCTGGAGGCAATGCTGCACGGTAAACCGGTTGTTTCATCTTTAGCCGAAGGTCCGGCGGAAATTTTTGCCGAGCACAGAGATGCTGCCTATTTGTTTGCCATCGGTGATGTTAGGGCAATGGCTGAGCAACTGGCATCTGCCGTGCAAAATCCACAGCAGGCTGAGCATATCGCTGCCAACGGCTATAATCTTTGCCGGAAAAAATATTCGCTCGAAGTGGTGGCAGCAAAACTTAATGCTGCGATAGAACATTTTGCCCCGCAAAAGGAGAATAAATAATGTCTGAACCATTGATATCCGTAATTATTCCGGTTTATAATTCCGCAAAATATCTGCAAACCACGCTGCAATCGGTGCAGGCGCAGACTTTTAAAAATTTTGAGGTTATCTGCGTTGATGACGGCTCAAATGATGATTCTCCGCAAATTTTAGAGCGTTTTGCCGCTGCCGACAATCGTTTCAAAATTCATCGGCAGACCAATTCCGGCGGCAGTGCGGCACGCAACAATGGACTGGATTTGGCAAACGGAAAATATATTGCTTTTTTGGATAATGATGACATTTATCATCCGCAGTATTTAGAAATTTTATACCATAATATTGTCGCCGCAAATGCAGATATAAGTTGCTGTTCGTATTTGCGTTTTGAAGGCGATGGAGATTATGAATTTGCAGATACCGTGTTAGAGCCGCGGGTTGATTTTGTGTCAGAACAGCCTTTTGTTGATAAATTTGTCTGCAAAAAGAAAATAGAAACATTGATGTGGACAAAGCTGTATCGGCGCGAATTGTTTGATAATATTCGTTTTTCTTTGGATTTGCCGGCGATTAACGATATGCTCTTGAATATAGAAATTCTGCTAAAGAGCAAAAAAGCCGTTGTTTGCCGCACTCCGCTGATTGCTTATCGCATTATCGAGACATCCCAAACTTTGAAGCCGTTGTCTTTCAAACGAATTGCCGAGTTTAAAAATCTTTGCATACATATCAATGAAGTTGCGGCTGCTTATCCGCAGCAACGCAAAGTTTTACAAAGAATCGCCGCGCGCTATGCCTATGGTATGCACATTAAGGAATATTTGGAACGCTATAATCCGGCTCAGGATAAAGAACGCTATGATATGCTACGGCAAAATTTGCAAGAATTGTTAGCTGCCGGCGCTTTACGCACCTCTATGCTGAACTTACGTCAACGTTTAACTTTATTGGCATTTTTACGGCAGAAATTCTGGATTTTAGGCCTGATTAAGAATTAGCGTTATCTAAATAGCTAACGTGTAAAAATGTAACCGGCTTAATATCGGTGGCGGCATAAACGCGACGGCGAATTTGTCCGCGGATAAAATCTTCCAATTGGCTTCTGTTTTCGGTTTCGGCGCATTTTTTGGCGGCAAGCGGCTTAACTTTTTCCAAAACTTCGGCAGCCAATTTTTTCCATTCATTTTCTTCCAAAATATCAATCGATGACATTTGCAAATCAAGCAATTCATGATTTTTGACCACCGCACTGATAAACAATGAGCAATTATAAGCAATCCGGCGACGATTTTTTATTAGCTGTGAGCCTAGCGGCACCGCACGCCCTCTATCCCAACCCAAAATATCGGTAGAGACAATTTCCACACATCTGATATGCTTATCTTTGAGTAAGCACAAATCTCCGTTTCTGGTTGAAAAAACCTCGTTGATTCCGCAGCTTAGCGCAAATCTCTTATGTTCTCGGATAAACTTTTTATCACCATGCACCGGTAGCACGATTGCCGGTTTCAATAGCTCATACATCTTTTTCAGATCGGCTTTGGTGGCATGCCCCGAAGTATGCACCAAATCTGTCTCTTCGGTAATAATTGTTGCGCCCTGCTCCGCCATTTTTTCCTGCATGCGCTCGATTTTTCCCTCATTCCCCGGAATAATCTTTGATGAGAATATCACCGTATCATTCCTATCAAGTTTTACATATTTACTCTCACCGTTGGCAATCAGACTCATGGCACTGCGATAATTGGCCTGCGAACCGGTGCAAATATACATTACCTTGTCGCTTGGAATATCCTTTCCCTCTTCAATTGAATACACCTTAGGTAAATCGGTAAAATAGCCACAATCACGCGCAATCTGAATGTTTGTCATCAAAGTACGCCCCAAAAGAATCGGTGTTCGATTCGCTTTTTCCGCCGCCAAAATCAAACTCTCAAGTCGCACCATATTTGAGGCGAAACAAGTGACCAGTAAACCACCCTCTATTTGCGGCACCATTTTCAGCAAATTTTCACGCACGTCGGATTCTGAGGGTAATTTTTTATCCAGCATTACATTGGTAGAATCGCACACTAACATATCAACTCCCTCGGCGGCAATGCGTTTTAAGGCTGCAAAGTCGGTCTGCACCATAGAAAGTGCCTCATCATCAAAACGCCAGTCAGTTGCATGCACAATATTACCATATTTGGTGCGAATAGCCAAAGCACAGGTTTGCGGAACGGTATGTGCCACCGGAATAAACTCCACGCTGAAATTCGGCACTTCGACAATTCGCTGCTGATTGACCGAATTGAGCTGCACCATATCAGCCATCTTAAATTCACCTAAGCGTTCTTTAATCAAGCCAAGCGTAAAATCCATAGCATATACCGGACATTGCAGATGCGGCCATATCTGTGCAATAGCCCCCAAATGATCTTCATGTCCGTGCGTAATAAATAACCCGGCAATATCGTTTTTATAATCATCAAGGAACTCCGGTGATGCGTATGCTAAGTCCATTCCCGGATACTCATCCATCAAGAAACCATATCCTGCATCAACTACAATCATTTTACCATCACAAGCATAAACATACATATTCATTCCGATATCATCGGCACCGCCTAGCGGCAAAAACCAAATTCCTTCTTTTTGCAAATCAGCCATTATTTTTCTCCCGTATAAAACACATCACCGGCCAAAATCTTTTGCGTTCTATCTCCGATGCGCAAAAGTAAATCGGCATTTTCATCAATTCCTTGAAAAATTCCTCTTCGTTCTTCTCCGTTTTGCTTTACCATAATTTCTGTTCCCAAGCCTCTTACATTTTTCAGCCATCCTTGCCTCAAATCGGCTGCGCTTCGCTTTATATTACATACAAACAGTGACATATACTTTTGCAGAAAATCCTCTGAAGTTGTCTGAATACCCGCTTCTTTAAGCGAAGTTGCCGGATAAAGCATATCAATCGAACTCGGGTGATGCACAATATTTACTCCAATACCGACAATCATATATTCTCCTGCACCTTTTTCAAGCAATATTCCGCTGATTTTTGCTCCATTCAGCAACACATCATTCGGCCACTTCAAGCACACATCACTTTGCGGATTATATTGTTTTATGGTTTCAAGCAAACTCAACGCGGCTGTCATAATCAGTTTTCCCAGCTGTTGTAAAGGAAATTCCAATAACACTGAAAAGAATAAATTCCCTTCCGTACTATGCCAAATTCGCCCCCATCGTCCTCGTCCCGCAGTCTGTCTTTTGGCTTGTATAACCTTTTTCTGCCCACCAATACCGCTACTCAATTGCAACGCCACATTGTTAGTGCTGTCAACTTCGTCCAAACAAATAATCTTAAACCCAGATATTGTCATAAAAACAGCACCTCCAGCATTGAACGAAAACCGGTAAGCAAATACTGCGGTTGCAACGTAATCACAATCATCAATATCATATTAAGAAAAATTGCCATGTGTATACCGCTATCAACCTTGTCAAATAAAGTTCTTTTATCCACAAAATACATAACTCTGATTATTTGTAAATAAGCATACGCAATCACCGCCATCATCGACAACAAATAAACCAATTGATAAAAATGATGATGCAATGCCAAATAATTTAAGGAAGCAAACAGGCCTATAAATCCGGAAAAAGGCGGAAGCCCCAGCAATGAAAGCATAAAAATCAGCATCATGGCGGAAATATACGGTCGTTTCTGCGCGGCTCCCTCAAAATCGCTCAACATAAACAAATAATCGCCCTTTTTCTTTATCCCGAATAAACAAATACATATACCGTAAATAGCAAACATATACAGTATTAGATATACAAATCCCGAGCTAACCGCATTAAGTGTAAATTTGCGAATGGTTAAAAAAATAATTCCCGAATAAAAAACTGAGCTATATGCAAAAATCTTGCGAATATTCTGCCCACTGCATGCACCTATTGCACCTATCCCGACTGAAAGAAGAGCTGCCGACATATAAAATAATCGTAATTGCCCAAAAATCGGCTCGGCAATACTGATATTAAACCTAATAAAGCCACCCCAAACCGCACTAAACGGAACCAACAGAAAATACATAAACACCGGCAAAATAGTCTTGCCTAATACTTCGCTGGCACAAAAATGTAAAGGAGCCATACCTAACAACAACACAAAAACGGTTACAAACATTCCGATTGCCGCAAAGAGCAAAGGATCATCTTTATTTATTGCTAGCATTGTGCGCAGCTCGGAATATGCCGTGGAGCCATTTTTTTCATATAATATGGCAGTAGCAATCGCTAAAAGAACCATTGCGCAAATTGCCGTAACCATATATACTTTGTTACCTAAATCAGTTTCCTTTTTATTGTCTCCCTGCTTTAGCATAATATAGTTTCCAATCAGCATTGTCGAACAACAAACCGCTGTTAATGCCAGATTATCCGAGCAAATAAGTAGACTTCCGCTTAATATACACAAAAACAGACAGCCGCAAAAAATATGCGCTGGAAAATTCATTGAAACAAACCACTTGCGCGAAGGATATAACAAAGCCAACCCGCTACCATACAATAAACTATCAAAAAGTAATGTAAATTTATTACCAACCGTCAGCCCGACAATGGTTGATTTATTATAAAAAATAACTGCAAGTCCAAAACTGAGTAATAACATTGTCCTACTAAAGCGAAAGCACCCGTACGCATTGTTTTCATCGCGCTCACCGAACATCAATACCAACAGAGCAACAAGCAAAATTGTAACCGGTGAAAAATAAATCAAACTTTCTAACATGCTGCCCCCTTAGAACACAAACCACAGCGGATTGAAGAACGATAAAAACAGCAATAATATTACAACTGCAAAAAATCCGGTTTTTTTTTCTGAAATATCCTCTATTTCACAGTCTGCATCATAAACTTTAGGCAAACTCCGCATCATAAACAGCTCATATACCAAAGCCATGACAATTAATGTTATGGCAATCATCACTCCAATACCAATAGCAAAATTTTCGCGAAACAGTGCCGATATTAACACAAAATTATTCCAAAACATTGAAGAAATCGGCAAACCTACAGCCACCAAAACAAAGAATGTAATCAAGCGCGCCAATTTTGGCATATAAGCCAAAATACCGTGTACCGAATAACCATTTTCCGAAGCCGCATTTTCGGCATCGGCTTCTAATACTGTTAATGCCGCATTCACTATAATAAAAATAAACAACGAATAAACGATATTTTTTTCATATTCTGCCGGCAACAAGACAATAACCAACAAGAACAACAAATAATAAACTGCTGAATACGAAAACAGTTTTGGTAAAAACTCTCTGTATGAAACCCCGATAAACGCGATAAACAACATTGTCATAACCCCTATTAGATCTATTATCGGCACAAAAGCGTCCATACTTTCCGGGACTGTTTGCTCCCAAAAGCGCATAAATCCGAGAAGCCCTGTCAGCGGTAACAGATTCGTAACAATATACACCACCGGATTTTTAGCTCCTACGCTAACTAATGACAGCCAGTAATGACAAGGCCAAATAGGCAACCGTGACAAAAACGCGAAACTAACGGTTAACCATAAAACCAATGCGGCTTTATGCGGCATCTTAGCTGCCGCCAAGTCAGCCATTCCGATATTTCCGAGATGATGCCGATAAATTACGATTGTTGCCACCAAAAACAGTAAGGCCCCCACAAAATTCAGCGCAAAATATAAATACAGTGTCGATACTTTCTTAACATTCCCAAACATTCCGACCAGCATAAATACCGGTACGATCATTCCGGCAAAAAACAAATAAAAAGACAATACATCTCTTGCCAAGAACAAACCGTTAATATTCCAAATAAATGCCAGAATCAATATCATCATCGATTTACTGCGTCGCTGACTTGGCTGTAATCCTAACATTCCGATAACAATACCTAGATAAATACCAAACAGCAGAATTAATGATTGTAAATCGGCACCGAACAACAATTCCACATGCGATGAATGCAACCATTGATACATATATTGCTCCCCTTGTCCGTCAATCGGATATACGGTAGCGGACAACAGTCGCAAAATCACTGCGACTCCAGTAGCTACGGCAAAAAGAGTGGCATTAAACGCATTGTTATCATTTTTTTGCGCCGTTAAAACAAATAAACATCCCAACAGTGGCAAAACCATCAGCAAGAACAATAAATCAGCCATTTATTTCTCCTGCACGATACGAATACCACAGCATACCGACCAACAACAGCAATACTATCATTCCTCCGAAAATAGGTTTGCTGTGCAATTTACGGAACATACGCAAACAAATATGCGACAAGACCACGGCCAGTTCCATAACAAGTTTATCCAAAAACAAATGGTCAATCAGCAGCCAAAATACTCGTCCGCATAAACGAAAAGATTTAATTACCGAAAGATAAATATCGCCCAGCAAGTCACTCTTTTGCAAAAAACGAAGTTTATAAAAATATGCAGTGCTCCTTAACAACGGACAAAACCACAGAAATACAAATATGATTGGAATCACCCATACCATAACATTTTGTACTTTACCGCCGTAAAGCAGCACACCGCACAAACACAACAATTCGACCCAAACTGTCCATTTGAATTTAATATCATGCTGAACTCCTCTGAGACGTTTTCCTTTATAAAAATAAATCTGTCCCAGAGTTGCAGCCGTAGAAATAAGAAATAATATCGTAAACAGCCATATACACATTCTGTTTGTCTGATTATACATCTGTAGCAATGTATTGGCACCGGCCGTTATCGTCAACAACACAATCAACGCTACCGAAGCCAACCTTTTTTTATGTATTAATCTTAGTTTCATCATTTCTGAGACCGTATGACAACGATTATTGTAATAATAAAGTAAAAACAATGCATTTATAAATACGTACATCTCAGTCAATAAATAAGTAAATTCAGGAATCCAAATAAAACCGTAAAAACGCAGAAGTGCAACCATCAATGCCCAAAAAGACATCTGCCAATAAATTATCTTTGTCTGAAAATCATTAACCACAATACTGCCGACAAATGCCCAAATCAATGTAACATAACATATACTGTCTGCATAAATATTAAAATAATCTGAGAATCGCCATAACATATTCAATTTAAGCAGCAAAATCAGTGCAGCCATCGGAGAAGATAATAATAACACATTTTGCATTCGATGAAAACGAATATCTTTCAATGCTATATTCCCAATTTGAAACACCGCGAATCCAAGCTTGGCGAAAATAGCGGTCAACCCTGTCAAAGCCACATAATCTTCATGAAATCCGATTTGTCTGTATCTCAATATTTCTTTTATATCCAGTGAATCAACGCGAGCATTAATCAACGCCAAAACCGAAAACAGCATCATATCTGCCGCCATATTAAGCAAAACGTAGCGTTGAGATGCCTGTATGTCTTTAATCATAAACAGCGACAAAATATCCACAATAAAAAGCGCTGAAACAAGCTGCACAAAATTATTACTGGTAATCAGCACTATCAATGCCACCAAATTAAAAATCAACAAAGAAGAATACGCACTTTTACGTTCTTCATTACGAAACAATAAATTATTGAAGCAACTAAGCAATGTTATCAAAAAGCACGGCAAAACTAGCGCATAATTGTATACATTTGATAAGATATCAAATTTCAAATTACGTCCTTGTGATGTATTCCAAATAAAAGAAAAAGAATGCTCCGTTGCATCAAGCATACCGTCGCAAAAATTTACGAACACAAAAAAAAGAGATGCAAAAGTTACAAAAGCCAGAACTTTATCAACTTTCACACCTACTTTTACACTACTGAAAATCCCGATAAAAAATAATAGGAGTACAGTGTAAGCAATCATAAAAAATCTGTCTCCGTTTAAGAAAGAATCAGATTATTGACATCTTTAACCAAACGCACCGGAACAATATACTCTCTTTCAACATCATCATTTTCGATTTCCACCACCAAAATTTCAGAAACCGACTTCAATGGATTGCGCGCGCCATCGTTAATATGACGAAATGCGACAGAACTTTCCTGCGAGCGATACAAAAGAGCCGTATCTCCACCATCATAAATAAAACGCGGATTTTCCGGTCCACCGACACGGCTGTCCATCATCAGCATAATCTCGCCTTTTGCATTTTGCAAAATACTGTAACGGCCTTTTTGACCAACTTCATTACTCAGAGCCATATTAAACCTCATTCAGTTAAATAATAAAATTACATTTTAGATGTATGCTAACACATAATTATTAATAAATAAACACTAAATTCATTTTTTTTAACTTTTTTTATTTTTCCTATTGACTCAGATGATTTTATCTTTTATAAGCATAATCGTTTTAGATGAGTTCGTAGCTCAGTCGGTAGAGCATTTGACTTTTAATCAAAGGGTCGCGGGTTCGAATCCCACCGAGCTCACCAAAGAAAATCAAGGGCTTAGAGATTTTTCTCTGAGTCCTTTTTCTATTTTAAATTCAATTTGTCCCACCCCTGTCCCACTTTTTAAAGTTATTGTAATTGATAATTAAATAGATTTTGTACCTGTCGAAACATTCGAAATTTTCGAAATATTATATTTAATATTCATCAGCACGCATAATTGTTAAGACTCGGTTTGTTACATTCGGGTCAGCGGCATCAGGGCTTATATATAAGTAATCGTGGTCGTAATAATCAATTTTCCAAAAATAAGTTATGCCGTCAAAATCAAACGAGCCGAAGTCATGTTCGCCGTAAGGGTCATTAGATTTATTAAAATCATCAAAACCTTGCACCATTGCTAATATAGCGGCTTGTTCTTGTGTTGGTAATGAAGCTACGCCTACCGTTCGTAACACTTTGCCGCCGCAAAATGTTTTACGAAATTGGTCGTTAAGTTCTCGAATTTTTTTGATTTTATCGTCCATATTGCACCTTTCGTTTAAAACAGAAAGAGCCGGAATTACTTCCGACCCTTTCATCAAATTTGTTATACTGCTTTCTTCGCATTTTCAGCCTTTTTAATTTTTATAATTTCGCCTTTTCAATAGATCAAGCGAAAGTTGAGATTATTTTTATTGTTTTTTTAAGATTCGTTGTTTATAGTAGCTATCGTTGGGATTGCCCAATACCCAACAGGACATTGTCAGTCCAATCAGTACGGGCAAAAACATAGCTTTTGTATTACGTTGTAAATACAGAAGATAATTACCACATTGGGCATCTCACCGTAACGGGTGGATGCCAGTGAATAAGGCATATACCCAATAGCTGGGCTATTTTTCGTACTGATTATAGTGACAACGTCCACCCACCTTCTCAGGTGGGTGAGTTAATTTGGGCTGATTGGTAGTTTATTTTGAGTATATGCGCTTTTTTCGGTCACCGTGACACACCGATGTCAAATTC
This sequence comes from Alphaproteobacteria bacterium, assembly GCA_017444525.1. Classification (GTDB taxonomy): domain Bacteria; phylum Pseudomonadota; class Alphaproteobacteria; order RF32; family CAG-239; genus RUG410. Next base: position 25,713 of record JAFSWL010000015.1, on the reverse strand, counting down.
AATAGAAAATCATTTATCTCAAGTTGTTAGAGGCTTAATCATATATCATCAAGTCAGAGAGTTTTGGCTTTGTGAACAAGGCACTTTTGATTGTTTATCTCGCCTTGTGATGAAAGAATTAAAAAAAGAATTTGAGTATATAAATCTTTGTATATTTCCTGCTTATTACCCTAATAATGCCAAGCTTGATTGGATGTATGACAATGATTATGACTTAATATATCCGGAAGAAATGTCAAAGGCACCGCCTCAAGTTGCTATTTTGCGCCGTAATGAGTATATCGCAAAAAATGCCGACTATATTGTTTGCTATATCAATCGTAAATCAGGCGGCGCCTATAAAGCAGTTGAAATTGCGAGAAAAAACGGCAAAAAAATTATAAATTTGGCTGAATATATCGGATAATATTATGATTTTTCAAACAGTTAAGTATTGAACATCTGTAAAAATGACTTTAAAATTAAGTATGACAGATTTTGTCGGTATAGAGTTTTAGAATGACGGTAAAGCACGATAAGAAAGACGTTAAAAGATTGGATAAAAATGAATAAAGTCAGCGGTAAACAGCTTAAAACCAAGATAAAATGGCAAAATTGGGATAGAAATATTAAACCGTGGCTAGAACGGCGAGACAAGCGCATAAAGGTCAAGCAATGGGCGGCAGAAAGATTTTATGACTATATTTCGCACGATTTTCTCTACAATTTATTTTATATGATGATTCATAAAAAATTTGTGCAATATTTTGGTATTGATTACCATAGAATCACGGAAATAATCCGGTTGTATCAAGATATTTACTCAAAAAATTTAGAAGAATCGGTGCATAAACTATTTGGCAGTGTTGATGATGAAGATGAAATTATAGGTAAATTTCAGCGGTATAATTGGGAAGTTGAAAGTAAAGGCGATTATTTAGTTATAACACTTGGCAATGATTCTGATGATTATTGCAATCCTGATAAAGAGCCGGATACAACAGAATATATTTTACCTAAATATATGTTACATAATTTTTTACAGTTTAAGCAGTTGTTTTACGATGTCGTCAGCAAAAAATATGATATCGGTGCAGATACAGACTTTTGGCTTTACGCCTGCCGGTATTTAATTATGGGCGATAAAGAATTTGAAGCATTTTATCATCTCGGTCCGAATGGACGTAATTTTCCTTATAAACTGATTGAAGAATATAACCCTAAAGGACTGGTAGCAATATTAAAAGAAACAAAGGAGCAAGTAAAATGATAACGGAAAAAAACGAAATTATGATAAATTACATTGGCGAGAAAACGGAAGATTTGTATGTTTCGGAAATTAAGTGCAAAGAAGATGAGAATGACAATAATTTTATTGAGCTGCAAAAAATATGTCTTCGTTTAGCCAAATACAAGCGCTATAAAGATGATGTTGACCGCGAGCTACAAAGTATTAAGCAACGCAAAATTGCCGGCGTATTCCTGCTTTTACGGCAATTAAAGCAAAATAATATTGCATTTGCCGCAGTCAGACAAGTTTTGCAATTTCCGTTCATTTCGTATTGCTTGAATATTTCAAAAATCAATCCGGTAGAATATAACTTTACCGGCCAACTTCGAGAATATCGCAAAAATGCGCTTTTAGAAGGTATTTATACGGCAACGAAAGATGAAGAACTTGATTTTCTTAAAACTTGCCGACAAATAAAATGTATTGATGTTTGGTACGAAGATAGTGATTTCAATAAGATTCTTGTTTATATTTTTATGGCAAAAAGTGTCAAGTTCATAGATTTTGCAACTTTGTTTTTCTGCAATAACGAAATGAAGATTGATATGAGTAAATTGTCAGCAGATTTTATTGCTTCCGGCAAAGATGATGCTTTAAGCTTGTGCCACATGTTACAGGAAAGAATTATTGCGGCAGAAAACGGCGATATGGATATTTTTAAGGACATACCAGACAGCTTAAAATATATTTTTGAGCCGACTGACGGCAAATATTTGTATCTTGAACAGCTCTTAGATTTATATGCCCATATTTTCGGCTGTTCATTACAAAGTGCCTATAAAATGGCAATAAACTACAATCATTGCGATAAAGATAATGGTAAGAGCCTCTGGCAAGAATATGAACAGCAAATTACCGACCCCGAATATTATACAGTGTCTAAAAAGCTAAAGGCTATGCAACATCAAAATTTGCGAAGTAGCCTAACTTATACGCTTTTTTATGCCATTTTATTACATATGCGGCTCATGCGAATCAAGAAATTGGCAAAGGCAAAAAATATCAAAATTTAACGGAGAAATATAATGTTATACACGGGATTTAAGGAAATAGACGATACATTAGGCGGTATTGAAAACGGAGAGTTGGTTATTGTTGCCAGTAATACTTGGGGAGAGTATTTTCAGCACTATATATTATATAATTTAGCCAAGCAGGCCGATACACTGAACCGCCAAAATATAAAAAATTACGATAAAAAAATAAAAGAAATTAGCAATTATGATAATGACAAACTTGAAAAAACGATTGAAAAAATTTTAGTTTTAGGCTGTCATAAATTAGAATTTAACGCTTTATCTGGTTTTCTGCGCGGCGAATATGAAGCCGAACAATTCAACTTATTTACAAAAAAAAGAATATTGTTCAAAAATTTGCCGATTAAACAAAGTTTCTATAATATATATCAGCGTTCTGCGAAAGTATTTATTAAAGAGATATCTTATCATGACAATACACAAAATATGGCTCTGTGCGTTTTCGGTAATCGCAGAAAAATTCCGCTGTTAAAAGAGGTGGCGCAAAAATTAAATATTCCTGTTGTTATGTTTATATACTGCGATATGGAACTTGCTTCTCATAGGCTTAAATCTTATACTCAAAATTTTGATAAACTTATTGTATTGGAAGATAACTATTATAAAAGGGAGTATACAGACACATCATACGAAAACACTATGACGCTTTATCTGAAAAATATTATAAGCGGATTTGAGGAAAAAATAAATTTAAATTATCGCTACAAATTATACCTTGAAAGCGATTATAATAACACGAAATACCGCTTAAAACAGAAAGATTGTGTCGATATTTTGCAAAGAATGGCAAGTAACGATGATTTTATCAATAAATATAATTTTTCAAAATATTTACACTTGTCTCGTGAGAAAGATAAAAAGTTTTGGGCTTATATCGAGATATTTCAGCGCATACAAATTGATGATTTATGTGAACTGATAGCGGAATACAAGCCGAATATTGATGAACAAGAGTTAATGCTTGCGGCTGTTATCTTGCGTAAATTATTAACCCATTACGATGATAATGCCGAGCAAATAATAATTTGCCCCAAAAGCAATGTGTAGCAATATTTATTAACTATAACGAAGTAATGTAATCAAGAAGGAGTTTCAATTATGCCAACGGCACAAAAAAACTGACAGCTTCAGAAAATTTCTATCTCCGTTTTCAATACCGCCTAATTCATCGTCTAACTCTCTAAGACCTGCATATAAAATTACTTATCCTTTTTTATATTTTTTCCGACTTAATTATTTTAACATTATCGCCGTATTTTGATAAATAGTGTTCCATTTCTTTTATACCACCGGCTTGAAATTGAACTGTAATACTACCGTCTTTTTCTTCAGTCATTTGTTGCTTAGGATGAAATACAAGATTTTTGACTTCATCGGCAACTTTAGGCGAAAATTTCCATACGACTTTATGCGGCTTTTCGTGCCAAATTCCGAAAGATTCTTCGGCATAATCGCTTAAAGAAAATCCGTCAGAATTAAATGTTTCCGGTAAAATTTCAACTTCTAAAATATTTACCAAAGAATAAGTGCGCGGATTGTTTTCGGCATCGTGTTTATGTACATGTCTTGCCACTAAAAAATGGTCGTTTTGACCGTACAAAAAGCCATAAGGAATCAGTACTGTTTCAGATATCTTACTTTTAAATTTATAGCGATATTTAATTTTTATCTGGTGACAACTTAAAATCGCCTGCCTTATTTTGCTTAAAATTTCTTGATTAATGCTGATTGCAGATGACGGATAACAAACCAATTCTTCGGCTTTCATTAATTCTTCGGCATCTACTGCAATACGATTGCGCGTTTCCGGCTTAATAAGATTACGAACTTTAACTTCTAATCTTGCCATTGTCTTGGCATTTTCTTCGGTGCTATATCGTTTTAACAAACTGATTGCCGTTTTAAATACCGCCAATTCTTCTGCCGATATAGAGATAAAACCATTTAATGTACGTGAAGGTATTCGCCAACGTTTTGCTCTTTCACCTGTGTCAACAACTTCCATGTGCTGAAAACGATTGTAAAGAGCTTCTTTCATACGTTCTGCCGTTCTGCGCGAAACGTTATATTTTTCTTGAATTTCTTGCAGAGAAACGCCTTCGGCAGATGCTTGCATTTCAAAAGCTAAATCAACCAAATCAATCATCTTACCGTATAAGCTCATATTTCCTCGCTATAAATAAGGCGGCACCGCAAAAGACTTCTTTGTAAGGAAAATCAACTTTTTAGAAAGGTTGACTGGAGAAATACTCCGCGGTGCCATTTTAAGGTGTCTGATTTCAAACACCACGACAAGCATATGTTATAAATAAAACACAAACCTGTCAATATCTGACGTATAAAAATTATTTTTGCAATTCTTTCAATAATCCGTTTTGCCAGTTAAGCATTTCTTCTAACATATTTTTCAGAACAACTTGTATACCTGTTTCAGTATCATTGTCGTCATACTCTTTTTTCATTGTTTTAACGGTATTCCACTTTCCGTTAAGATTCTTTTGCTTCTTAAATTCGTAATTTAATATTTTAAGCATCTTATCTTCTTGATCCTTGGCATTGAGAGGAGCTAACACAAAAATCAAGCGTAGCTTATCGTTATTTTTTTCATCTTGTTCAATATATAGTTCATAAGCATATGTATGTTTGTTTCCCCAAGAACTTATATCCTGTGGCAAATCAGGTAAATATTCTGTCATCTCTTTGGTGTAAAAACTAAATTTACCTGCCGAATTGCTTTTTTGATATATGATTTTGTGCTCTTTTGCAAAATCTTCAAGAACAGCATTTATTGTTTCGGTCACATAACTTGTTTTATATTTATAAATCAAATCAAGTGCGTTTTTGTAATTTTTATAAATTTTATTACAAATTTCATTTAACTTTGTATCAGTCAAGACATTTCTCCTTATTGTGTCCATATAGTTTTTGATTAATAACTCTGCCTCCGGCGACATCGATGATATTGATTGAACTTTTTTCAAAGCTTGAAAAATGGTTTCATAAGATAAAATTTTCCAGTTTAATTTATCTTCATCTTGTTCCGGCTCTTCACCATTTGGTGTTAAGTAAATCAGTATTTGCTTAAATCCTTTATATTCAGTATCAAGGATTTTTTTGTATCGTGATAGTTGGTTATCATGCTCAAGAGTTCCTACCTTATTTTCGATTGCAATCACTGTTTTTTCTTTTTCCGAGACCATTAAAATATCAATATTTTTCCATTCTCGATAAACCGAAAAACTGTAAAAATCTGATAAGGCTAGCCTATAATCATCAATTTCTTGAATATATGGTCGTAATATTGATTTGGCAAATTTATTTCCCAGTCCATGATTCTCATTAGAATTTAACAACCACGCTAAAATATTACTATGCCTAATTTCTGTCCGTGAAATGCCCAAAATATCAAAAAGATTAAAGTTCTCAATCCAAGGTGATAATTTATCTAAACAATCTATGTTTTGCAGAAATTTACGAATATAGTTTTCTTCATCACTTGTTGCCATTTGCACCTCCAAAAAGTTATTAACATTTTTCTTATAAACCTCTGCACCGTCAAAAACTGACACATATTGGATTTATAAAAAAATTACAGTCGCCACAAAAGGGCGACTGGGAGTTTACATCTGCACAACAACAGCATGATGCTTTTAGCATTACACCTGGACATCACATCATCTCCCAGTCACAGCTGGGAGAAGTGTTTTGTTTTCGGTCTGCCTTCTCATTTAAAATATACCAGACCGTGTTGTGAGGGATTGTAAAGTCCCGACTCTTTTGGAGCTGAACGCACCATATCAGAGATTTGTTAATATTTTACTTATAAAGACCTTCAATCCCGATACAACAACTGATAAACAAAAAAAATAGCTCCATACCCAAAGGCACAGAGCCAACACAATAATATATCGTGCTAAGCTAAACTTTAACAATCAAAAGGTATTAGCTTATTTCCTACGATTAAACCTTCAACATAATATTCTACCGGTTTTCTGCCGCATAAACCGCTGTGAATACCAATAGGTATGTAATATCCGATAAAAATATTAGAATTATTTGCTGCGTATTTCCAAAAATCAAATTTAAGATAGCCGGAATCATATTTTCTCATTACGTAAATATTTTTTTTAGCACCGCCCAATATATACCTCGAAATACGCTTGGTATTTTTATGAAAATGGCAATAGTGAACTTTCGTATGCTTATTTGCATAATGTGCTAACGTAAATTTATAAGATTGTTTATCAAAACATAAGTAAATATTTTTTATCATTTTGGGTACCCTTTCATAAATTTTCTTTACATTTAAAATTATTGAAAAGGTGTCCGAAAATGATAGATTACGACTTATTGCATTACATATTTTTCAACTGCCGATAAATTCTCGGGAGTTCAACTATTCGGAATTTCCGAATAGTTCATTATACCAAAAATTCGACTCATTATAGAATTATTGTTTTATAATAAGTCTTGATTTTTCAATGGGTTGAATAAAACAGATCTTGATCTTACGTACGAACTCATTATAATTTATTTGTAAAATCAGATATTTATAATAAGTTTGGAGGTCTAAATGTCTATTGGTAAGCAAGCAAAAATCTTAAGCGACAAACAGCAAAATTTAACTCTGGCGCATTTAGAAACGACGCGCTATCCATTACGCAACAAAATTATTTTTCTGCTCAGTTTCAAAGAAGGGTTGAGAGCCAAAGAAATTTCAAAGTTAGTTTGGAATATGGTATGCAGTTCTGAGGGCAAAATTGCCGATGTCATCAATTTAAGCAACAACGCAAGCAAAGGTAAATACTCCGGCAGAATAATTCCTCTGCATAAAGAGCTGAAAATTTTATTGGCAGATTTGTTGGCTGAAAGGCAGAAAGATGAGTATTTCAATTTAGATAAGCCGGTCATTATAACAGAACGAGGGGAACATACGACGCCACAAGTTATTGTTAATTTTTTCTATCATTTATATAAAACAATCGGCTTTAATGGCTGTTCGTCACATAGCGGTCGTCGCACTTTTATTACAAACGCGGCAAAGCATATCAGCCTTGTCGGCGGCACATTGAACGATGTCAGACTACTTGCCGGTCATTCGTCGCTTGCTACCACCCAACGCTATATTGCTTATGACACCGAAGCCCAACGAAAAATTGTTGAAATGAGCTGAAAACTTAAGGCCTGTCCTTTGCAGAACAGGCCTTAAGTTTAATAAGCCAGCGTTTACTCTTTTTCAGATGGGAATAGCGCCGGGTTTACGTTATACATTAGCGTCTTGTGACCATATTTTACCGGCAAACTAATTATGTGTTTGTCAATTAATGTATTTAGTATAGTCTCCAATGATTTTGCCTTGCATTTATCCTTAAATACCGTAGTCAGTTCACTTTTCTTGAATTGACTGACTTTTTGATTAAGAATCCAGCTAATAACATCTCTTTCAAGCTTTTGCTCTTCACTGGCTGTGTTTGACGACATAATTTCATCAAAATGATACAAGAAAATTTTCCCCAAAGCGCATGCCTTACCAAAGTCCGTAGCATCAATTATCGTATCATTTACACCTTTGTTTATTAAATGGTACAAGGCAGAAATTCGGACAATTTTTTCTTGTAACTTTGAAACAAACGCTGGATATTGCTTACCAATTTTTCTGTTAAACATGTCCTCTAATTGTTTGCCAAGTTTTTGACGTTTTTCCTGAGCTTGCTCAGAGAGTGTGAGCTCAATTAATTGGTTATTTTCTCTCAACTTGAGTAGCTTTGTCATAACTGCTGAAAAGCATTTTTTTTGTTCCTCTGTTATATCTGGTGGATTGCTTTTACGTAAACCTAATTTGCTTTCCGGTTGGTAAAATATGAAACGTTCCTTAAAGCCGTTGTCAGTGAATGCTTCCTTTTCCAGCATTTTTTTAATAACGGCAGGCTGAGCTAAGATACCGAACGTTAACAGCGGAGATTTTATATAACAATCTGGCCTGCCTACACGTATCTGGCTATATGGCGTGCCATCCCAAGCTTTTAAGATTAAATCTGTATTAGCTTGCCCATTGCTGTATAAACCCGCCAATGTTTTAAATAATCCCCCCTCATCGGCAATTATCGCTCCACAGCCATCATTTGATGCCAAATACTTGACTAATGCCTCCGGTGTGGCATCATTAACCATTATATGCGTTACACCAATCTGAGGTTCATTGATTAATTTTCTCAACTCTATAACCTCTTTCTTTTCTTTTTCAGATAAAACTTCTTGAGCAGTCAACTTTTTATACCGAGCCACATTCATTTCTGCCTGAATTTGATGTTCAATTATTTTATCTTGGTTCATCCGAACCTGTTCTTCATCCCAATCTAACAATGGACGACATAAAAAGTTAATAATGCCGCTTTTGCGTTCGCCGCTTTCGGCTATGCCGATAATGTAAAGATTAACATTAATAATCCAACTATTAAAAACAGCGACTTTAACATGCCCTTGGACACAAGCACTGGCAATACTTAAAGCTATTATCAATGTTAGCCCCAAGTCAACTTGTAGCGATGCTGCTAATTCTGTTAAAACACCTTTTATACGGTCTGGAAGAAGATTTTCCGGTATTTCTGGTGCTTTTAATTTTTTTTCCAAAATAGGCTTTTCCCAAGGCGGCAATTCATCTTCGCTAGCGACCGGTGCATATTCATCAATGTATGCACTTCTGAAATCAGAAGTGGTATTTTTTTTGTTTTTAGCCATAAATTCGAAAGCATCGTCGATACACTGCATGATTTCTTTTTCTGGCAAACCGGTTTTTAATGCGGCTTGCAAAATAAGATTTCTTGCATTTTCTTCATCCATTTTGCCTTGCAAGCATTTGCCCGCAATAAGATCTGACTGACTTATCAGTGTATCATGTCTAGTACCTTCTTTTGCCGCAGAAATCGCTCTTAAAGCGTTTTCCACGTCCATAGGCAACTTTTGACTGTTTAAAGTGACATCGGTAGCCCCCATTTCTACTGCCGAGTTTTTATCCAGTATCAAATTAAGCAGCCAATCCGGCAATTCTTCCAGCTCGGAAAAATCGACCGAACGGGCCACTTGATATTTTCTGCCACTCGGGTGCACCGACGGAGCGGCCACAATGTAACCACCATCGGCGCGTATATCAATGCCCTCAACGAATTTGACACGATTTTTAACAACACTGCAAACTGTTGGATACTTAAAGTAAAGATGCCATCCTTTACCCGTAGTAATCTTTAAGGTTTTAGATTTATAGGCATGCTGTTTAATTAAGTTGCTCCATGATGTTTTGCCCTCATCGCCGTCAATATCTACAACGACGATTCCGTTCTCTTTACCGGTTACAATGCCTATATTTAGATTTGGTTGTTGCGACCATGCCGCCTTTATTTTTGCCACGTCATTTGCAGCATCTTTGAAACCGTTAGGACAGACACGCCCGTCCGGACGTTTATCTTTTTCAGCCAAGGCTAAAACTTTAAGGCCTTTGGTGGCGTAAAATTCCGCCGCCTCAGCTAAAGTCATATCATTGACACAACTAATATTATTTTTGTCAATCATATCCTCTTGACTTTCGTCTGAAGCGGTGTTAGATTGGACAAGTAAAGTATTTAATTCTTTGCCGTCCTCTGCATTGCCTTGCGAGGCGGCATTTTTTTCATTTACTGGTTCCATTTTCATATCTCCTATTTAACCAGTTGATTACTTCTACAACCGGATACGCAACCTTGCGACCGATTTTAATTTTATTTACGATTCCGTAACCGCGCGAATCGTAATTCCTCATGGAGTGAGGATGGATAAGACCACCCGAAAACTCCCATAGCTGATTACGCTCCACCCAAGCGGATGGCCACTTATCAGCTAGATTATCAAATTTCATAGCCATTTTGTTTCTCCATGACGTTGATTGTTATGCCTATCGACCATCGATAGACATGTCTTTTTGACAATTCTGTTATAGAGGATTTTGCTTCTATAGTCAATACTAACTATCTGATTTTACGTAATAAATTTGGGAATAAAATACATGCCATTTTTATTCCCATTTTCATTTTAGATTTTCTATTCCTTTTTTTGCACTTTCAGTTTTTTTCTGTCTTTTCCTCATTTATGCGTCGCAAAATTTTTTGTACATACACTTTATTCATATTTTTTTTCATAAAATTTAAATGAATTTTGCTCGTTTTGTTACGATTATTTTCTTCCTCTTTAGCATCTTTACCCAATGTTCCGTTGTAAGCTATAGAGCCCCATGCGGTACCGTCCAAATTTACATTGTAAACTTTTGAAAATAAATACATATCAAGAAAAAATAAAATATTATATCCTATCATCTCTTTTATTTCTGCATCTGACAAAATACCGCCGTTTTTTGTAATCTGTGCCTTTTCAATCTTTCTGTTTTGAAGTTCAGTGATGATAATTGCCTTAACTTCATCAAATAAAAATTGCATTGGTATATTTGGATTTAGACAAATTAAAATATTTTCCGACGGTATCGTATTTACATCATCATATTTTTCTACTTGAAATGCGGCTTTTTTCATATCTTTTAGATTGCCATTATAGCGCCATTCCATTAAGTATTCTGAATTTAAAGAAGGATAATAAACTGTGTTTAAGGCATTACTTAATCGCTCTATAATATTTTGTATAATATATATTTTATCTTTGTTGTAATTTTCGCCTTGTAATAATAAAGGTATTTCATCTGTGGAGAAAACCATATTACTCCACAGTAATTTCACAATTATTTGAAAGATTTCGTTACGGCTAAGATTGTACTTCAAGCAATTAAAATTTAATACTATCGGCTCCAAAAAATTAAATTCTGCTCGCTGTATATATTCTTCATTTTCGATTATATCCCATGTGGCTATAAATGACATTCTGCTTAATAAATTTTTCAAGAATAAGATTTTGTTCGTAAAAATTTTTTTATACTCATTATATTTTTCTCTTTTATATTTTATTTCTTCGGGAAAATCTTCTAATCTACATATTTTCTTGCCATTTTCCATAAAACCTTCAGCAAACAGCCCTCTATTGATTAAATCACTTACGCTCATCTGTCTGTTCCTCTTGTTTATTAAAAATTTCAACCGCCTGCTGTAAATTTTGCGGTGCCAAGTGGGCATATCTTTCGGTCATGGCTATACTTGAGTGCCCCATCAATTTTTGCACCTTATACAAATCCATGCCATTTTGCACTAAACGGCTTGCGTATGTGTGACGTAAGGTATGGAATACAACTTTATCACGGGAATCTGTAACGTTGTCATTCCACTTTAACTCTCTTATAACACGGTCAAAGGTATTTGAGATTGATTCGATTCTTGCACCCTTTTCATTCTTAAACACCAAATCATTTGCCCGTTGCTGTCCCCATTTTTGCAATTCTGCATACACTTTGTTTGACATATAAGCCGTGCGTGTTTTCGAATTTTTCGGGTCACGGATTGTAATGGTTTTATTGGCAAAATTGACGTCATTCCACGTTAAACTGAAAATTTCACCGGCTCTCAAGCCGCAATGTAATGACAACAAACAAATCATATAAAGTTGAATATTTCGAATATTTAGAATATTTAGAAGGGTATTTTCTTCTTCCAATGATAAAAAACGAATACGTTTATTGTCGTATGTATATTTATTTGGTTTTATCTGAACAATTTTATTTTACAAATAATCATGCTCTTCTGCATACTTTAGGATTTTTCTCAAAATGATTAAAGCATATTCAACACTTCGTTTTGATAAATTTGCTTTAAGCATATTGTTTTCAATTTTTTCAACTGATTGTATGGTTATGTCCTTAATTTTTTCATTTCCTATGGTTGGTTTTAGCCATTTTTCATATAAACTGGTTTCAGTTTTGAACGTATTTTCTTTTACATACATCTCTGCAACATTTTTATAAACATCTTCATAAAACTTTGAAAAAGAAATGTTGTATTTTTCTTTTTTTGCCATTTCTTCTTGTTTTTTATGCAATTCAATATCAGCTTTTTTCCTCTTGTCCTTTAGAGTTTCCAACTCTTTCCCTAAGGTATGTTGCTCCATTATTTCACAACGAATTTTAAATGCTTTTTCAGCAGTTATACCTTCGCTTGCCCAACCAAGTTTTTCTTCGTATGCTTTACCATTTACTTTGTATCGAATGGTGAAATATTTATCGGGAACAATACCATGTTTTCTGGTCGAATGCTCTCTGTATCTGACCCCTTTGTACTTTGATTGATACCACTTATAAGCCATAGAATTTGTCCCACTCCTGTCCCACTTTTTGAGCATATTATAGGTTATTTTTGGTTATCACCATACATGCATGTATAAACTAAAAATGTAGATAAATCAAGTATTTTGTTTAAAAATATGATTTCAATACATGCGGCTAAATCAGACTTTTAATCAAAGGGTCGCGGGTTCGAATCCCACCGAGCTCACCAATAAAAAGGCCGCCTTTATGGCGGTTTTTTTATTGGTGATTTCGGTGAGTTCGAAAACGCGGAAGCGGGTTCGACCACAAGTGAAAGCCGAGCGCAAGCGCGGCGGTGAGCGATAGCGAGTGAACGTAGGGGCGGCAACGCCAATCCCACCGAGCTCACCAACAAAGAAAACCACCTTTGGGCGGTTTTTTTTGTTGGTTTGAGATCGAGGATGAGAAGCCGTGGGGAAGCGGGCTCGACGCCAACTGAGAGGCGGACTTTAGGACGCCGGTGAGCGACAGCGAGCGAAGGCGAAGGAAACGCGAAGCGGAACAATCCCACCCCGGATACTCCGTTGCGGGCGGCTTTTTTGTTGGTAAAGAGCTGTGAGATGAGAACCCGCGAGAAGCAGGTTTGACAACAAGGAAAGACACACGAGAGTGTGCCGATGAGGCAAAGTTTTCCGACAAGCCATGAAGCTTTCAGCGCCCCGTGGCAAACTGCTGGAAACGTGCGTCTGAAGCAACACAAATGCGTTGCATAACATAGTAAAAAATTATAAAAAGCATCAATCATCCGTTTGACTGTTTGTAAAATTTATTTAAGCACATAAAATTCTAACCCGTAAGCTCAATTCCAACAAAATTGAGATGCACTTACGCTAACTAGCACAATTATGTTTAATTGCTTGGCTCATCAAAACAATTCACTTGATTGTTTTGATTTCACAGTTTTCAGATTTTCTAAAACCGCACGCTATATGCCGTTTTTATAAAGCATACCAAAACCAGTTTTATAACGTGGAACCTATCATTGACTATCATAGCATTTGGGAAGTATCTCTTGGCAATAGAGCAATATTTTGAGCTTAAGTCCATCACAACTACTTTAACTTTGTCTTTAAGCTTTGTAAGATGTGGTATCAGTTCTTCCTCGTTGCGTCCCCAGACAAAGTCAAATACTTTGTGTTTGCTTAAATTCATCAACGTTGTGGCATAGCGTTTCTTTTTTGAAAAATAATGTCCGGATACGATTCAATCGTTGGTATTTTCTTAATATAAAAAACACCCCAAATGAACTATCCGACTTTTAGGACACAGTTCAAATGAGGTGTTTTTTACATTATATCAAATTTTCCGTATCAATAATACTTCCAGCTAACAGCACAGAGTGATTTGCTCGGACAATAACAAGCCAAACGCGCCTGATCAACCGACAACGGAACCTTTACGTTTTCATCACCCGGCACGGCAATTGCGCTCATTTGTGTAATGCTGCCAGGTGTATATTTGCTTACTGCATCAAGCGTAGCATCAATAGATGTCGGATCCACGGTAGTTCCCTTAGATTGGCTGTAAATATGCATAGCAAGCAAACCGGAAGAAGAACCTGCCCCCCAATCGGCAGTAGCCATAGCAATACAAGCATCACGAGTTAAACCGTAGAATGAAATGATAAACGCATTTTTATCGACTTTACCTATTTCGCCGGCACCATCCAAAGACGAAGCACCGACAAACACGCGGCCGCCGAAAATATTGCGTAACTTACCTGCGGCATTTTCCGGTAAATTCGGCACTACCAGTTCTTCTGGCACCAATCCCATATCAATAACCACAGAATTATCCAAATTTCCGTAAGTTTGCTGCTGTGCATACATGGTACGAATATTGGTAATCATCATAGAAACCTGATCCAAAACCTTATTGGTTCTGTACTTGCTCATAGCTTTGGAATAGCCGGCAATACCACCAACAGACAAAACACCTATAATGGCTAACACGCCCAACATTTCTATCATTGAACGGCCGGATTGATTAACTTTCATTGTAATACTCCTTACATAAACGCTTAAATACTTTTAATTTGCGCCATTATCGCTTAATTTATTTAAATAGTCAAGTTCATAAATTGATATATTACTTTTGTTATAAAAATGGCAGATACGAAGTAATTTTTCAAGTGGTGTACAGAAACATACACGAGTACGAAAACATTGCCGACGCAGCCGCGGACAAACATGGATAACGAGGTTTATACAAAGTTGCTTCCGACAACATGTACAAAGACGCGTACACGAGAAAAAACAACAAATAATAGCCCATTAGACGCTTTTATTTAATATAAGGCAGAGCATTAACCAAATCTTCTTCCGTATTAATATCCGCCGGCGCTTCCTGCACCAGTTTGATGTTATCCACCAACATGGCGCGAACATCCATTCCGTTTTCAAGCGCACGCAACTGCTCCAAAGCCTCGCGTTTTTCAAGCACACCGGTTGGCAACGACACCATTTTCTGCAGTGATGCCGCTTTGAAAACATAAATACCGATGTGATAATACAAATCCTGATTCGGGCATTTTTCCGGATTACGCGTATATGGTGCGGTTGCACGCGTAAAATACAAACAACGTGCCTCTTTTTCGCCTTCTTTTAAGCCCATAATGATTTTTACCACATTCGGATTGTTCTTATCTTCTTCGGTTTTAATCAGCATACCGCAAGTGGCAATATCGCAACCGGTACGTTCCACCATTTCCACCAAAGGCAGCGTAACTTTCGGATCAACATTGATGTTATCGCCCTGAAAATCCACTACTATATCATATTTTGTACCGTCCGGATCCAAAATTTTCAGCGCGGCGGCAATTCTGTCGGTACCGCTCGGCAGATTCGGATCGGTTAAAATCGCCGTTGCCCCGAATTTTTTGCACTCATCTACAATCGCCTGATCGCCGGCAGCAATGGCAATATCCGTATCCAGCGCATTTTTAACATTTTCATATACGCGTTGCACCATAGTCTTACCGTTAATCACCCGCAGCGGCTTGTTCGGAAGTCTGGTAGCAGCCAATCTGACCGGCATTAATGTAATTACTCTGCTCATTTTTTCATCCTTTTCTTAAAGTTGACCGTATTTAATATCTTTGGCTTGCGCCGCAAATTCCGCTTTAATCTTGGCAATAATCTCCGCTTTTTGAGCCGGATCATATTGACCGGTAGTGCGATTCCATACCGTATCCGGCCACTCCGGATCCCCTTTTTTGCGACATACAATATGCACGTGCAACTGCGGTGTCATATTACCAATCATTGCCACATTATCCTGTTCACACGGGAAAAGTTTAAACATCACACTCTCCGCCAACGCAATTTCCCGCATCAGCTGAAAACGCTCCTCCATCGTCAGGTTGGTCATATTTTTAGTATTTTCTTTTTTCGGCACCAAAAAAATCCACGGATAATATTTATTATCTTCAAACAGAACGCGGCATAATTTCAAATCCGTAACGTAATCTTTTGCCGCCAATCCCGCCACAAGTTGAAAAGCCATTTACAGTCCTCCCACACTTTTAATCTGCATAATTTGTTGTACATCAATATTTTGCTCAAAGCAAAGACTTTTCACAGTTTTACCTTTAGAAATTTCTTCGGCGGTAACTCCAGTTTCTACACACAAAATCGGTATAATTCCCGCATTTATCGCCCCTTTAATATCTGTACGCACCGTATCCCCTATCATACAAGTCCGCGTTTTATTAACTGCAATCCCGTTCTGTTCCAGTATTTTAAAAGCATAATCATAGATATTGGTATGCGGTTTGCCGTATTCCAACACTTCTGCGCCGCGTTTTCTGAACATTTCGGCAACAGTTCCGTTGCGCACCACAAAAGCCGCCTCCGCTTCCGGCACCAACGGATGCCCTTCTTTGGCGGTAAAGTCCGGATTGGCATTCAAGACCGGCAAGCCCAATTCAACTGCCTTCTCTACCCGTACAACAAACGGCGCTGCGTTTTCCGTATCCCATACCTTGCACCCGCCGCTTTCCAAATTTTTGACCGGCCAGTACATATCTTTATATTGCGGATACGCGGCAACATCTTCATCATATAAAAACGGCACACCGCAATAAATAAAATCAGCTTCTTCCATTGCGGCAACCTCTGTGTATGGCGTACCGGCAAAAGCTTTGCGATGAGGCTTGCCGATAACATAGTAATTATGCGGATTCCGACATTTAACAAATGAAATATCCGCCTGCATCAAATGTTGCCGCAACACATCTCCCGAAGACATCAAATAATTATAGTCACGACCTTGCACCATTCCGCGTTTGCCATAACCGCCGATTAAATCATCCGCCATCTGGGTCGAATTTGAGATAACCGCCACGGTTTTGCCGCTTGCCACTAAGGTCTGCATAGTCTCCAAACTACCGGCATAAAACTTGTTGCCCTCCCAAAAAACACCGTAGGCATCAAATAAAAACAAGTCAAAACCGTCAGCAATTTCCTTCAGATTATTATAAATCATCAATCCCCTCTGTCTGCTGCAAAATAGCTACCCTAGCTTTATGCGGAATCCGCTGATTTTGATATTGTGGATTCTCTTGTACAAAGTTCTTCCACATCTCACGACTTGGTTTGCGCTTTGCCTTTAGCTCCGGCACAACCCAAATTTTATCGTATGCCTTAAAAATTTCTTTCCCGCCGAGAGTAAGCCCGGCAAACGGCAATTTTCGCATTTGAGTGATGGCGTTTAACAATCTTTCGGCACGCGGAATATATTCACGCCGACAAAGGCGCGCCAAAATCCTGAACTTGATTTCGTCGTGCCAATTCAAAAAATCCGCATATTTGAAGTAATACACAACATCATTGATTGATTGTACCTGCCCGCCAAAAACTGCATCTGTCTGCTGTTCAATATAATCTTCCGCACTTTGCAAGCGCTTTGCCGTCAATGCCAAACATTCGGTAGAAATCTGCGTTTCATTTTCCAATTGTGGGAGAAAAGCACGGATTCGGTTGCGTAAATAACGCGTATCCGAATTAGACTCGTCCTTTACCCATTCAATTCCTTTTTGTTGCAGATAATTTTGCATTATTTCCGGTGCACAATATAGCAATGGCCGCAAAATCAACACTCCGTCACGCTCGGTAATTTCACGCATACAGCACAGGCCTTCAAGCCCGCTACCGCGTTGCAGACGCATCAAAAACGTTTCGGCCTGATCTTGCAGATGGTGTGCCGTCAACAAAACTCCGACACTATTCTGCCGACACCATTCGGTCAGCAACTTATAACGGGCAAGCCGCGCCGCCTCCTCAACCCCCGTAGTCGGTTTTGTACCTCGCCAATATAAAATATGGTGTTCGATTCCGTATTGTTGCATAATTTTTGCCACATATCGTGCCTCCTCTTCCGAACTCGGACGCAACCCGTGACTGACTGTCAGCGCAATTATTTCGTAACCGAAAACCGCCAATTGTTCTTTAACCATTAAAACAAGTGCCAGAGAATCGGCTCCTCCTGATACGGCTACTGCGATTCTCTGGGACTTGATTTTATATTTTGCGAGAAATTCCTGCAATTACTTATATCCGTGCAAAACCTCTTTGCAGTTGAGTTTGATTTTCTCAACATTTACCTTAGATTTTAACTCTTTGTTGGCATTAGGATATTCATCATCAAAGCTTGCCAAAACCAAACACGCACGATGATTATCGTCCAACAATTCAAACGTTGTGCCTAGGCGATACAAACTATCTGCACCTTTGTTACCGTTTTTATAATCGTCAAAACCATCCTTAAAAGCAACTTTAGCTTTATTGTATTCACCTTTTTTAAGATAAACTTCACCCAACCAATATTGTGCACTACTAGCCAAAGCATGCTTCGGATACTGTTCCACAATCTCCTCAAACAATTTTCCAGCCTTATCATAAGCACCGCTATCATAAGCACTCTTAGCGGTGTTATACATTGTTTGCGGATTATTGGATTCGGCTGAAGAAACTGCCGGAGTCGCATTCTGTTTTGTTGCTGTTGCCTGAGCAGGTTTCGGAGCTATAGCTGTAGCCGTTGCCGCAACCGATTTTGATGCTACGTCAATCGGTGCCGATTTAGATTCCGTTGCTATATTCTTCCCTTTTGTTTCTTCTTTTTCAAGAGGATTTAAGTCCTCCCCTTTAATTTTATCACCGACCACGGATTCTGCTGCATCTTGAGCTACAGGGGCATTATAAATTGTCGGAAATCTAGGAACAGGAGCCGCCAAATTATCAGGTATCGGCTGTCCTTCTAAAATTTTTAATCTAACCTCCATATCTCTGTTGTATCTTTCTAGTTTTTCACCGTTTTCCTTAATCTGATGCTCAAGTTCATCCAAACGCCCCGTCAATTTGCGAATAGCCTCGTCATACTCATTGATTTTAGCCTGAACATCACCGTTAGCTGAAGATGTTTTATCATTTTCACGATATAATTGACGTTGTAAAACCGTTACATCTTCACGCAGTGTTTCAACCTCACGAGCCAAATCGGCGGCAGAAGCAACATTTGCAATCAGAGTGCCGCACAAGCAGATTAAACATAATTTTGTAAACTTCATTTCAAACCTCATTAATAAAGTGCCACTGAAATACTTATAATAATTTTTTTTCGATATTACAAGCACAAGCTGAAATATGCACAATATCCGGAATGTTCGACCTATTAATCTGCATCTGTATATAAGAAATAACAAAATTGATCAATGGAATCTTTCTGAATAACTTAAGTAAACCATCTTTACCAGCTTAAATTAACAAAGAAAAAGGTGCAACCTGATAAGTTGCACCTCTTAATGGATTACCTTAAGTGTCGTATTATTCAGCAGAGCTGACAACTGTAACGGCACGACGGTTTTGAGCCCAAGCTGCTTCGTTGCTGCCGAATACTGCCGGTCTTTCTTTACCGTAAGAAATCGTAGAAATTCTGTGTTCAGCAACACCCTGAGATACCAAGTAAGCCTTTACAGCGTTAGCGCGGCGTTCGCCCAATGCCAAGTTGTATTCACGAGTACCTCTTTCATCGCAGTAACCTTGAACGATTACATTAACATCGTCATGGCTCTTCAACCAAGCTGCCTGCGTATCCAAAGCCGCGCGAGCTTCAGCAGACAAAGCCGAGCTGTCTGTATCAAAGAATACAGTGTCCGTTGTATTTTCTGCAAAAGAACGAGCCAATCTGGATTCACAATCAGCACCGCTGAACAAACCGCCATCGGCACCAAATACAGAACAACCTGATAAAGCTACAAGAGCTACGAACAAACTTAAAAGTTTTTTCATTTTATTTTCTCCATATGGTTTTTAATATTATCGTATTGCTACGACTGTTTACTTAATTGTATAACAACTAATACAGTGTTAACTTAAGTAATAATCGTAAATTTTTCAACAAGAAAAATAAAAAAATAGCAATAAAGTTAAAAACTGTGCATTATTTTTATATATTTTAGTTCTATTAAGGCTGTTTTTTTACTTTATATGCCGCATCTACAATGCTTTTTTGCTTTTCCAAATCAAAATCAGCTTTAACATTCAGCTGCGGTGCTACTGCAGAAATGATATTTTTAGTAATCGGCACGGCATTCCAACCCGCCGTAGTGTAACCAAACGTTTCTTTACTGGCTTTAGGATCGTCAATCACCACTAGCAGTGCATATTTCGGATTAGACTGCGGAAATGCCGAAATAAATGAAGAAATACTTTTGCTATGATTATAATGCCCATTTTCAAGCTTATCTGCCGTTCCGGTTTTCCCCATCACCTGATAGCCCTCAACATTGGCACGTCTTCCCGTACCTCGTGTTACCACTGCCCGCAGCATGGTGCGCATCGAATTGGATGTCTTTTCGGAAACAATACGTTTACCTTTATTTTTATGATTATATAATAATGTCGGCTGATGATAAATTCCACCGTTTACGATCGCCGAAAACGCCGTAATAATATGAAGCGGAGTCGAAGAAATTCCGTAACCATAGCTGATAGTAACCATTGAAGTTTCTCCCCACTTGTTCTCCGGTAAAAACCACGGTTTTGCCAATTCCGGCAGCTCAAATTCGGTTAAAGCCTTGTCCATATTAATACTCTGCAAAAACTTACGCTGGAATTTTTTACCGACTCGCATAATTTCCAGAGTCGAACCGATATTTGACGATTCCACCAATATATCTTCCGGAGTAAGCAATCCGTGCGAACCATGCGGATCAGTAACTTTCAAACGATGAACTTTAATCGGATGAGATGTATCAAACCTGTCCGTCGGTTTTACCTTTCCGCTTTCAAGACTGAGTGCGGTATTGAACACCTTAAACACGGAACCAGCTTCATAAATGCCTTTAGTGGCAAAGTTAAACATCTCCTTTTCGCCGAATTTACTGTTTTCATTCGGATCATAATCCGGCACCGAGGTCATAGCGACAATTTGACCGGTTTTAACATCCATCAGAATTGCAGCACCGCCGGCAGCATTAAATTGCTTAACTCCGGCAATCAACTCATCACGAATCTGATTCTGGATTCCTAAGTCAAGTGAAAGATAAAGAGGTTTAGTAGAATTGGTCAAACGATCGTTCATTGATTTTTCGATACCGGAGATTCCTGCGTTATCGACATCTGTCGAACCCAAAACATGCGCAAATAGATTCTTATGCGGATAAACGCGTTTCTCGCATTTTTCAAATTCTAATCCTGGAATACCAAGGTTATTTACTTGAGATTGCTGCGACGGTGAAAGATTTCGTTTCAAATATATGAACGCCCCTTTGCGATTAAGGCGTTTTAAAAAATATTCATAAGAATCATCGGGAAAAATTTCGCTTAAAACCGCAGCAACATCTTCTTGATGACGAATTTGCTTGGTGTTGGCATATAAATTTACCGTCGGCAAAGAGGTTGCGATAATTTCTCCGTTTCTATCCATTATATCGGCACGTTTAACCGTATTTTTAAGACGAATTACATCATCATCCGACATTTCAACCAAAGCCGTATCAATATTGATACCGTTTCCTAAACACACATAGGTTACGCGGGCGCACAAAATCAGATACACTGCGGCAAAACAACACATTGCAAACAACGTACGCTGTCTGCAAGTCAAAACATTATCATTTTCGGTGGTATAACTTTTGGAAGTAATGGCACGGCGCGAAATCCTTATCTCCTGCCCCGGAAGATAAACTTTCTCTTCTTTACGTTTTGAAAAACCGACGTTAAACCCCATTTTAATTCTTCTTAACTTCTGCTTTAACCAATGTTGTTACATCTTTTTTATTCATCCGCACCGATTTAGAATCGGTAGCATCCTCATAATTGAAGTGTAATGCAGAATAGTTAATAATTTGTTCAGGTTTTGCATTTTCTAAAGATAATTGTTCTTGAGCCAATTTACGTAAGCGCTCCGGAGTATTATGATGGCTCCATTCGGCTTTCAAAACGTGAATTTCATCAATATCACGCTGAATATTGTTGTTTATGTTTGCCAATTGCCGTTCAAGACCTTGAACCTTATTTTTCAAAACAGACGAACCAAACGCTACCACCAACGTTACCGTAAACCATAAAGCTACCATTGCCGTTTTAATACTTCCACCCATTGTCGTCTATCTCCTTATTGCATATCTCAATTTTGCCGAACGGGCCCGCGGGTTATTCGCACACTCGGCTGCCGTCGGCGCTATTGCTTTTGATACTTCTTTAAACACGCTGTTATCTTGCGCCAGCTCCGGCGCATATTTTGAAATGCGGACTTTTTTACCGCCGTTTTCTTTCATATAATTCTTAACGATTCGATCTTCGAGCGAATGAAAATTGACCACCACCAAACGACCACCGGAAACAAGCCTGTTTGCCGCTCCGCGCAAACCGCGTTCCAATTCGCCGAGTTCATCATTTACAGCGATTCGCAGAGCTTGAAAAGTCCGAGTCGCCGGATCAATTTCTCCCGGATGCTTATGGATAACCGTATAAATAATCTCCGCTAATTCGGTTGTGGTTTCAATTTTTTTGTGGCGGCGGCATTCAACGATTCGCGCCGCAATTTGCCGCGATTTGCGCTCTTCACCATACTGATACAAGATATCTGCCAATTCTTTTTCACCGTAAAAATTAACGATATCCTTGGCACTTTCTCCCTCGCAAGACATCCGCATATCAAGCTCAGCTTCCTTTAAAAATGAAAAACCGCGCTCGGCATTATCCAACTGCATTGAAGAAACTCCGATATCAAACACCGCTCCGCCGATTCGCTCCGGTATCAATTCGGCAAAATCACCAAATTTGCCGGTTCTAAATTCAAAACGCGAATCGTACATATTCTTAAACTCATTAGCCCTGACTCGCACATTCGGATCGCGGTCAATTGCAATTACCTTGCAAGCGGCAGCTTCTAAAATAGCTTGCGTATAGCCACCGTTGCCAAATGTAGCATCAACGTATATTTCACCGTCTTTCGGCTGTAAATATGTTAATACTTCTTTGAGCATAACCGGAATATGTTTCTGCCTCTGCATAACCACTATTCCTGCTCCTTTTGCATTTTCAGTACTGGTCTTTTCTGCATAACTTCGGCGCGAATCCGTGCTTCTTCCTTTTCCCAATTTTTCGGGTTCCAAATTTGAAATTTGCGTCCTTTTCCCACAAATACCGCCATATCTGTAATTTCTGCATGTTTCAAAAGTTTTTCTGTAAGCATAATCCGGCCGGTGCTGTCAAATACAAACCGTCTGGCATCGCCAAAAATCAAATTTGTTAAATTATCCTGAGTTTCGGAAAAGAAATCGGTGGAATTTTCAATTTCGGTTGCCAATTTATCAAGCGAATCTTCCAAACATCCCTCAATACAAGGAGCGTTCAGACTGCGATAGCAAACAATTTCTGTTGATAATTCTTTGGCAATTGCGCGGTAATCAGCCGGAAGCGAAACGCGCCCTTTGGCGTCCACTTTATTGAAAATCGTATCCATAAACAGAAAGACTTTCCGCATTTTCAGCTTCCCTTTACCATTGTTCCCTGTTTAAATGGTATAACATGGTATTTTATGGGATTCAATGGTAATTTTTAGTAATTTTTTAACCGTTCTTTATTTGTTCTTCAAGTTATTGTCTATTTTTAGAAAATATTTTCTATTTTCAATATGTTATAAAAACGCAAAAAAATTTTAAAAAATTAACACCGTACATTTACAGTATTGTGGAAAAGCCAAAACTCACCGAAACGCACGAATTTTACAATATTATACAGTTAACTACTTGACATAATATGCCGCAGAGACTATTATTTGGCATATTCACCAATAATTAAGCTATTATGAAGACAGTAAAAGAAATCCGCAATGCTTTAATCGGCATGCGAAAAGAGGTTAATTGCTTGAGTGATCAAGAGCTGATGGCTTCTCAAGTGAAAGATTTTTGCCTAAGCGACAGTGATGTGCTGGGCCTATTGGACAGGCTTCAAATTCCACCGTCAAATCAGAAAGGTTTCTTTATAGAAATAACCTGTTATTGTGCGACCGTGGAAGAAATTCTGGAGTATCTCAATGAAGAAGATTGAAAAAATTCGGCAAGACGGATTTATTGCCATATTTTTACAAAATCACATTGACAAAAGATTCAAGAAAGCTTAATCTGAACAAAATTATATATTTTATATATTATGAAAAAAATTACAATCAATGACATGAGACAAGCCATTGTCTATGTCAACAACGGAAACTATGTAGGCAATCTCAACGACCTCGCCGACGAAGATTTGTTGGCTTGCGACTTCGGCCGTGATCTCAAGATGGGCAACATCCGTGTCGCCAATGTAGTTATTGAATTAGAGCGCCGCAACCAGTGGCTCGACTTTTCTTGGGAAACTTTTAATAAAACCCGAGACAACACTGTGGGGGCACTGCTTGACGCAATAAATCAGCACATTGATGAAACAGCTGAATCTTGAGGACATCCGTACCGCCCTGTATGAAATGAACATACCGGCGGTACGTAATTTTCCGGAAGAAACGCTGAAGAATGCTGATTTCTGGTTTGATTTAGGTATGGACGAACGCAATGTCATATACCTTATTTCTAACCTAGAAATGACAAAGCGAGTTAAGGTTCCGGCACTGATTTGGGATAGCCTTAAAGAAAAGAACACTGTATATATTCTGCTCCATGCGGTTAATGCCCACATTATTGATTTGGATAAACAGTAAAAAAAACACGGGAAGACTAATCTCTTTCCGTGTTTTTTTACATCATACTGAGGATAGAGTCGAAGTATCCGGCAACGCTGCAGGTGTTTTTGTCCTTCAGGCAAAATAGATTATTCTCACTATGCTAAAGTGTCTGCTCGAAATATCGGTGAATCAAGAAGTTATGTTCTATTAAAAAAAACAACACTTTTCTTTAATTGTGCATAAACAAAATATTTATTGCCTTCTCCCCAAAAAATATTTATCGTAAAAAAGAATGCGTGGACTCGCATTCTGAGTGCCTTATCGGCGCAAGAGGGCTGTCGAAAGCTCAATAACATCTTCGGTGTTAGGGATGTAACATCGTGAATTTATCGGCCGCATGTTTGGCATAGTGGCCGATAGTTAATATATCCCCGATTCATAGCAATATGGTCGGGGAGCTTCCAGCGTATGTTCAGAAACCGTTGTTTATCTCTGGAAAAAGGTTTCAAAGGCTGGAAGAGTCATTTAAGATGTTATGATTTTCGAACTCTCCGACCGCCTGTATGAAAGGTGGTCATTATTTTTTAACTTCAACAATTATGGAGAGTATTTTATGCTGAAATTATCTGAAACGGGGATAGGGTTGTTAACGCGCCAATATAGGAGCGTGCTGAAAAAATGTTTTTTAATCAATGTGGGGCTGTTTGCCCTCGGTGTGGCTATGGCACCGGAGGCAAAAGCAGCAACGGGGTGCTCGAATTTAACATCTTCAAGTTCTTTGACCGACGTCATAAATTGTCTTAAAGGTGACCGCATTGCACTTGGTGCAATGAGCACCGCGAGCGATAGTTGGACAACGGCGCTTGGCAGCCTGAATACCGCGAGTCAAGGTGGTGCGGCGATTGGCAGCCGGAATACCGCGAGCGGAGACAATTCCTCGGCGTTTGGCTATTATAACACCGCGAGCGGAGATG
>JAFSWL010000001.1 GCA_017444525.1 Alphaproteobacteria bacterium | reverse complement strand
TCGAGGTGCACTGTGTGTCGCCTCGTCAAGGGATCTTATCTTTGCGCAGCGCTATATTTTATGTGGTTCGAAAGTGGCACTTGCGTGCCAAAAGTCGTGATATCTTGACGCACGAATGCGCTGTACCGTGCGCGGTATGACATTCCATGTCTTAATGACGCAAAGCCGGTAATCCATACGCGGATAAAAAATAGAATAAAACAGTCATTCCTCGAGGTGCGCGGTGCGTCACCTCGTCAAGGAATCTTATCTTTGCAAAGCACAAAAATATAATGATTCGGAAGCAGCACTGTCGTACTGAAAAGTCGAGATCCCTTGACGCACGGACACACTGTGCCGTGCGAGGGATGACATTCTATATCTTGATGACGCAAGGCGGATAATCCGTATACGGATAAAAAATAATTGCATAAAAAAACTGAGCAAAAGAGGGTTAACTCTCTTGCTTAGTTTTTTTCTTTTCAAGCTCCTCGCGCACAATTACGCGAATTGCTTTAAGTAAAAATGTTATTGTCAACACGACACTAACGTTCACAGTTGTCGCCATTAACAACATATATCCGTAATCGCTGTTTTTTACAGCCATTATGGCTGCCAAAATACCGCATACGATACCAATAACATTCACAATGATATAAAACATATTTTGTTTCATACCAGATAATCAGAATTTTTACCCAGCCCTGATTTCCATACGGCATTGTCATATTGACTTACTGAATCCAACACTGAAGTTTGGTCTTTAACACAATATCGATACGAATTTCTAAATCATAGTTACTATGCTTCGCTATGGGAGTTTATCAGGCTCCTGTTTCGTAAAGTCATCGTGCTTCAATTCCAAACGGTTGGATAAAGCTTGTTAATAAAGGTCTCCGCAAAACATCAATGTTGCCATCAATATCCGCGGAATTATTATATTTATTTATTTCAAACACAAAAGGATTATGCCTGAAGATAAATAAACACAAAATGTGTATTTAAATCTCAAACATAATCCCCAATTTTATCACCTTTAGTGTACAATATTTTTCGGTATAAGCCAAGCAAAACAGATGTCGCCGAGCGGTGCAAAAAAACAGCCGCCTCATTGCTGAAACGGCTGTTTTTTTAAGTATTTTGCAAATTAATATCTTTGCTGATTTATTGTTCTTTGCTGATTTATCGGCAATGTGTCCTGAACCTTTTGGTTGCGGGCGTAGCGATCGAGTTTTTCACCCCAGTTGTCTTGCGAAACATAATAAACACTGCAAGCAACGACAATTGTCAGCAGCATCACCAACAAATGCCCAAACGAACTTTTAAAAGTGGCCCACCAGTCAACCTTATTGCTGTTCGGAACATAAACATGTTTCAGAACCAATGCATAAATTAGACAAAAACCCCATAAGAATACGTAGATATACGGAACAGACAACAGCTGTCTGTAGTTATCCAATCCATAGTGGAAAATAATATACCAGCTGACGCCGATACCTGCCAAAACCACCGGATTGATGATGATACTCAAAATCAGTTTAATAAAAGCTCCCATTTTTTTACTCCGTTAATGATTGAATTTGCCGTTATATTAAGCGCATTTCTTTATACAATCAAGCACAATTTTAGCTTGTTCGGCGGCAACTTCGGCATTTTCATCCTCGATTTTGAGGCGAATAACAGGCTCCGTGCCCGATTTACGGATAATAAGAGAACCATGTCCCTCAAGATTAGCCGATACTTCTTGCACACATTGCTGTACAGACGGATTATCCAATATTTTGCCGATTGTTTCTTTCGATTCGAAACGCAGATTATGAGATTCGGTCGGGAATGGTCGGAATATCGGAAAGATTTCACTGACTTGTTTGCCGCTCTCATAAATACCCAAACAAACCACAATCGCCGCGATCAACGCGTCACCGGTGCGCGAATAGTCGCTCAATACCATGTGTCCGGATTCCTCGCCGCCGAGATTGCTACCGACTTCACGCATTTTTTCAATCACATAGCGCTCGCCGACTGCCGAAGCATAATGCTCCAAACCGAGCGAACGGATGTATTTGTTAAGCCCCATGTTGGAATAAATGGTGGAAACAACGGCATTACCTTTTAACAAATTATGTTCTTTTAAGTATTTGGCCAAATACGCGATGATTTGGTCGCCGTTGAGCCGTTTGCCCAACTCGTCGCAAATAATGATTCTGTCGCCGTCGCCGTCAACCGCCACACCGAGCATACAGCCGTTTTCCGTTACGGTTTGTGCCAATTTTTCGGTATGCTGCGAACCGCAATTTTCGTTGATGTTATAGCCGTCCGGAGCATCAGATAAACTGATGACATCTGCCCCGAGGTATTTGAATACATACGGCAGAATATCGGAAAACGCACCATTGGCTGAATCAAGCGCGATTTTCATACCGTGCAGAGCATCGTCTCCGGCCAGTGCATTAACCGCACCAAAATAATCATCAATACCGCTTTCGCAAGCAATGACCTGCCCGATTTTATGTTCGCTGTATTGTGGATTATACGGAGTTCTCATCAACTCTTCGACTTTTGCTGTATCAACATCGGAAAATTTATCGCCTTTCGCATTAATCAGTTTAATCCCGTTGTCGCGGTACGGGTTATGTGAAGCTGTAATCATTATGCTCATATCAACTTCCAGCTGCGGAGTTAGTGTTGTGCATAACGGAGTCGGAATAACCCCTAAATCAAGTACATCTACTCCTTGGGCAGTTAGTCCGGCGGCAAGTGCATTACACAGCATTGTGCCGGATATTCTGGTATCGCGGGCAATGGCGATTCTCTGTTTGTCAGTGCAAAAATGCCGTCCCAAAACATTACCCAGTTTCATGCAAAAATCAATCGTCAGCGGATATTGATTGGCAATACCGCGCATACCGTCCGTTCCGAAAAGTTTATCTGCCATATTGTTTTCTCCCGTTAATTTTTTGAGTCAAAAAGAGCCGCTTTGCGGGCGGCTCTCAAAAGACCTAATGATATTAGAATACGTAACGTAAGCCGCCATAAATTTCGTGTGCTTTAACATCCATCTTGTGGATGGAGCCCATATCATAATAACGGTAGCCGGCATCGATATTGAATTTGTTTGTAACTTTCAAAGTCAAACCGCCGCCGACAGACCAAGTGAACTTCGTCGGAGTGGTGTTATAACCCGCTGTTTGATCAATAACCTCACCATATTTATTATTGGTATATGTATCATGATATTTCATCTTGGTAAAACCGAGACCTGCCCCTACATACGGAGACCACCAATTATACGGCAAAAAGTCAATATAATGATTCCACATAAACGACTGAGTCTGGAAACTAAGCTTATCCGAAGCACTTCCGGAAGTCATCGTCCATTTATCTTTGTCGCGCCAAACATACTCGAGTTCGGTACGATAATAGTTGTAACGATAACCTAAGGCACCGCTCCACATAAACACATGCGAGTCCAAACCGTCCATATTAAAATGGTCTTTTTTAGAATAGTTATGTTTGGCACTGCCGGCACGGATACCTACATATATACCGTTACAATCAGCCATGGCTTCTTGAGCGGCAAACACACCAATTACCAGAGCCGAAGTTATTAATAACAATTTTTTCATGAAAAAACTCCTTTCTAACCAATTGTTCTATCCGCAAATTTAACCGATAATACTTAAGATTTGATTAAAAGTTGTGAAAAGGCTTAAAAAACATTGATTTTGAGATAAAAACGGGTTATCTCTGTTAGGAAGGCAATCGGATAGCTGCGTCTTGGAAAGGAAAATCCAAAGATGAGGAAAGTCCGGGCTTCACGGAAACAAGATACCGGATAACGTCCGGCTGGAGTAATCCACGGGAAAGCGCCGCAGAAAATTACCGCCGCGTATATCGCGGTAAGGTTGAAAAGGCGAGGTAAGAGCTCACCGCGTGTGCAGTAATGCGCACGGCAAGGCAAGCCCTATCTGATGTAAGACCAAATTAGGAGAGTTTAATGTCTTCATTAAACTGCACGAGGTGTTTCCGACTCGCTCCAGAGGTGGGTCGCACCAGCCAAGCGGTAACGTTTGGTGTAGATGAATAGCTATCGCACAAAATCTTTGCCGTTGGTGGTAAAGCAAATTGTGTACAGAACTCGGCTTATAGATTGCCTTCAATTATTGGTTCCAAGGGGGGATAAATGCAACAAAAAACATTGTCAGGAGAAGTTGAAATTATCGGTGTAGGGTTGCACAGCGGCTACGAAAGTCGACTGATTTTTAAACCGGCTCCGGCGGATACGGGTATTGTTTTTGTGCGTACGGATTTGGCAGAAAACAATCGCTTTCCGGCTTTGTATTCGCAAGTCGTAGATACCCGTAATTGTACTTGCTTAGGCAATTGTGATAAGCAAGTTGTCAGCACAATTGAACATGTCATGGCAGTCTTGTATATTTTAGAAATCGACAATGTCGTGATCGAAGTAAACAATCCGGAGGTTCCTATAATGGACGGCAGTGCCGATATTTTTTATAACACGCTTAAGAACGCGCCGCTTGTTACGCAAAATGCCCCTAAAAAATATTTGCGGGTTAAAAAGCAAGTGGAATTCAAAGATGACAAAGGGAATTATATCGTGTTACGACCGAGTGATTCGCTTAAGATAAAATTTGTAATAGACTTTCCGTCAAAAATTGTTGGACATCAAGAGTTTTCGGGAGAGATAAACGAAGAAATATTTGCACGAAACATTGCTCCTGCACGCACATTCTGTGAAAAATATCAAATTGATTATTTGCGCTCGATTGGTCTGATTAAAGGCGGAAGTTTGGATAATGCGGTGGTTTTGGACGGAGAAAACATTTTGAATGTCGGAGGTTTCAGAGTCGCTAACGAATGTGTAAATCATAAAACTCTGGATTGTATCGGTGATATGTATACTTCGGGATATGCCACGCTGGTAGAAATTGAAGCGTGGCACAGCGGACACTATCATAACAATGAAGTGTTGAAAAAATTATTTGCAGATTCGGAAAATTATGAAGTAGTTGAGGGTTAAAATGAGAAAAATTTATACAGCAATATTCGGTATTTTATTGATTGGTGGTTGCGCGTCTGATATAGATTACGATTCAATGTCGGCGGAAGATTTGTATAATATGGCTTATGAAAATTTAGGGGCAACAAAGTATGCCAAAGCGGCAGAATTGTTTGAAAAGGTGGAAACTGATCACCCTTATTCTCAATGGGCGGTAAAATCGAAACTTATGGGAGCTTTCGCATATTACAAAGATGAAAAATATGATGAAGCAGTCATGGCGATTGATCGTTTTATCAAGTATCATCCGAGCAACAAAGATGTGCCGTATGCCCTGTATTTGAAAGGTATGTGCTATTACGATCAAATTTCGGCATCGGAAAAAGATCAGGGAGATACGGCTAACGCTGCCGAAACATTCTCACAGCTCATAGCGTTATTTCCGGATAGCGAATATGCCAAAAATGCAATGGGCAAAATGAGCCTGACCGAAGACTATAAGGCCGGACAAGAAATGATTATCGGGCGTTATTATTTGCATGACGGAAATTATTTATCTGCCCTTAATCGTTTTAATGTAGTTCTCGAAAATTATCAGACAACAATTCAAATAGAAGAAGCATTATATCGTGAAGTTGAAATATATGCTATCTTGGGATTGAATAGTTATGCTCAAGGGTATTATAAAATTTTGAAAAACAACTATCCAGAAGGCAAATGGACAGCAAAAGCTGCTAAAATTATGCAAAAAATCGGTGCAGATATAAAACCTGAAAAAGCAGCAGCACCGGCAGAAGAAACTAAAGAGAAAAAGACAAGTTGGTTCAGCGGTTGGTTCGGTTCCGATGAAAACACGGCAGAAGCTGCGGAAGCTGCGGAAGCTGTAGAAGCAACGGTTGCCGAACAAGCAGCACCGGCAGAAGAAACTAAAGAGGAAAAGACAAGTTGGTTCAGCGGATTGTTTGGGGGCGGATCCTTGGTAAAAGGTGAGGAAGGTTCTGAATAATGCTTAAATCTTTATCAATTAGAAATGTTGTTTTGATTGATAAATTAGATCTGGATTTATCTTCCGGTTTTACGGTGTTGAGCGGAGAGACCGGTGCAGGTAAATCTATTTTGCTCGATTCCTTAGGATTTCTGTTGGGACAGCGTGCCGATGTGGCAATGATTCGTCAAGGATGTGATAAACTCGTCGTTAATGCCGTATTTGAATGTCAAAAAAAGAATGAGACATTACAACATTTGTGTAATGAACATGATTTGGATATCGGCGACGAAATTATGATAAGCCGCACATTGACACAAGACGGGCGCGGAAAAATTTTTTTTAACGATCAGCCGATAACTCTGAAATTACTGAAAGAAATCGGCGGATGCTTGGTCGAAGTACATGGACAGTTTGATAATCAGGGGCTCTTAAATACGGAAACTCATTTGACGGTTTTGGATGCGTATGGGAATTACGGGGCTGTAATAGGCAAAGTAAAACAATCGTTTGAAGACTACAAAATAGCCAGAGACGAACGGGAAAAAGCGGAAGAATCTTTGCGTGAGGCGCAAGAAAATGAAGAAAATTTAATCCATTGGATTAAAGAATTTGCACAAGTTAAACCGCAGGAAAACGAATTGGCAGAATTGGAACAAAAACGGCGATATGCGATGAATTCGGAAAAAATTATTGAAGGCTTGCAAGCAGCTTATAACGCACTGTATCGCCAAACAACGGGAGTGCCGGATTTTTTACGGCAGGCACAAGCAATGCTGGCAAGAGTTAATGCTGTTACGGAAGATAAATATGCCGCTATTTATGAAATGCTTGATACGGCTTTGGTAAATACTCAGGAAGCTGCCGGCGAAATAGAAAGTTCATTGAATGAAATTAATTTAAATCAAGATGAAATAAACGCTTTGGAAGAACGTTTGTTTACTCTTAAGGATTTGGCGCGCAAACATCATACAACTGTCGATGAATTGCCAACGGTTTGGCGGGAATTGGAGGCTAAAATTGCGTGTCTGGAACACGGTAGGAATGATTTAAGTGAGTTGCAAGCCAAAGAGGCAAAAGCTTGGGAGAATTATAAAAAACAGGCACAGGATTTGCATCAAATGCGGCAAGAGGCTGCGGCTCGTCTGGATGCCGGTGTGATGTCCGAACTTCCGGCACTGAAGATGGAAAAGGCACAGTTTAAGACGCAGATTACATTAAAAGAAGAGAATAAATGGAATGAACGTGGCGGCGATGAGGTGTGCTTTTTGGTTTCTACCAACAGTGGAACTCCGTTCGGAAACTTAAGCAAAATAGCCTCCGGCGGTGAATTGTCTCGGTTTATGCTAGCCTTAAAGGTAAATTTAGGGCAAGTCGGCGCAGTGGAAACCATGATTTTTGATGAAGTTGATGCCGGTATCGGCGGTGCTACGGCGCAAGCGGTGGGCGAAAAACTGGCAAAGCTGGGCAAAGTCAAACAGGTTATGGTGGTAACACATTCACCGCAGGTTGCCGCATTTGGAGAACATCATTTTAAGGTTGAAAAATTTACAACTGACGGTACAACCGTGACTACAGTGCGTTTGTTATCTAATATTGAAAAACAGGAAGAAATAGCCCGTATGCTTTCCGGTGAGGTTATAAGTGATGAAGCGCGTGCCGCCGCCAGAGTTTTGATCGGAGCCTGAATGACAAATATTCAGCATGGGATAGAAGTAATCAAAGGATATGTCAAAATTGCGCCGCTTAATCCCGGAGTATACCGGATGCTTGATAAAAGCGGTAAAGTTTTGTATGTCGGAAAAGCCAAAAGCATCAAAAAACGCATTGTAGCCTATACTCGTTTTGATAAGTTGCCTGATCATATTAAGCGCATGGTTTCAGAGGTTGATAAAATGGAATTTATCATTGTTGAAAATGAAGCTCAAGCGCTGCTGATGGAAAATGATTTAATTAAAAAGTTGGAACCGAAATATAATATATTACTCAAAGATGATAAAACTTTTCCTCATTTAATGATAAATTTGCAGGAAGATTTTCCGGCTTTGCGTAAGAGCAGGGGAATTCGCCGTGATAAATGCAAATATTTCGGACCATTTGCCAGCGCCACTGCCGTTAACAATGTGGTGGACATTATTCAGAAAACCTTCAAATTGCGTTCATGCCGCGATAGTGTTTTCGCCAATCGGGACAGACCGTGCATGTTGTATCAGATTAAGCGATGCAGTGCTCCTTGTGTAGGCAAAATCAGCCGCGATGAATATCACAAAACGGTTGATGAAGTGGTGGCATTTTTGGAGGGACGCAACAGTGAACTGAAAGAAAAATGGTCGCTGCAAATGCAAGAGGCCAGCGCAAATACTGATTATGAAACAGCTCTTATTTTGCGCGACCGAATACGTACCTTAAGCAGTATTCAGGGGGGATATAACGTGGAATATGCCGATATTATGTCAGCCGATGCGGTAGCGGTTGCCAAACATAAAAATATGGTTTGTATCCAAGTATTTTTTATTCGTTCGGGGCAGAATTGCGGTAACATACCATATTTTCCAAAACAAGCGTCTGATATGAGTGAAATCGATATTTTAGAGGGATTTTTGAGTACCTTTTATGCCGAGCATATTCCGCCGAAGGAAATATATGTATCAAAGCAATTGGAAAACAATGAATTTTTGCAGGAAGCAATCGGTGCTAAGATAAATTATTATAAAAAGGGTAATAAAGCTAAATTGATTGAACGTGCATACGAAAATGCCGTTGCTGCGATAGAGCGCCGTCTGGCGGAAAATGCGACGGTTAGAGCCAATTTATCGGAGATGCAAAAGTATTTTGCATTACCACGAGTGCCGCAGCGTATTGAAGTATATGATAATTCGCATAATCAGGGAAGTTATGCAGTTGGGGCAATGATTGTTGCGACACCGGAAGGATTCGATAAAAAATCATACCGCACTTTCAATATAAAATATACCGATAATACCAATGACGATTTTGCCATGATGAAAGAGGTTTTGCTACGCCGTTTTGAACGAATGAGTGCGGAAAATCGCCCTGATGTGATTTTGTTGGACGGAGGTCTGGGGCAGTTACATGCAGTTCATGAAGCACTTTCCGAATATGATTTAAGCGGTATTACGATTATTGCCATATCCAAAGGTCCGGAACGCAATGCCGGCAAAGAATTTTATCACATTTTGGGACGGGAAAGTTTTGATTTGCCGTTTCAATCGCCAATAGCATTTTATATGCAAAATATTCGAGATGAAGCCCATCGTTTTGCCATTGGAACGCATCGTAAAAAACGCGCCAAATCGATGTTTAAATCGGTAGTGGATGAGATAGATGGTATCGGGGCTAAACGCAAACGTGATTTGCTTAATTTTTTCGGTTCGGCGGAACAAATAAAAGCAGCCAGTCTTTCCGACTTACAGAAGGTCGCCGGAATCAGTAAAAAAACGGCGGAAAAAATATATAAATACTTTCATAATTGAAAAAAATGTTTATAGTAAAATCATATTAATGCTAATTTTTTGAATCTGATGGGAGTGTTCTTGTGTATAATTTACCTAACATATTGACATTATCGCGAATTGCAGTGATTCCGCTTATTTTTGTTTCAGCGTTTCAATTTCCGCCATTTAATACGTTCTTTTGGGCTATGTTTGCAGCCATATTGTTTGTTGCCGCTTCAATTACCGATTATTTTGACGGCTACTTGGCTCGTGCATGGAATCAGACATCGGCATTCGGACGTTTGCTTGATCCGATAGCTGATAAGCTTTTGGTTGGAACGGCTTTGGTTGTTATTTTAGCTAAACCTGATATGTATACGTTTGATTATACGATTGTTCCGGTATTTGTAATTTTGTGTCGTGAGATATTGGTTTCGGGTCTACGTGAATTTCTGCGCGAAGTCAATGCCGGATTACCCGTAACCAAACTGGCAAAATGGAAAACAGGTTTTCAAATGGTCGCACTGTCAATGATGCTGTTTCGCCAATTGTGGATTGGATGGAGTTATATGGGGGAATTTCTGTTATGGGTGGCAGCTGTCTTAACTTTTATTACAGGATATCAGTATTATCAGAAAAGTTTGGATTATGTAAAAGCCGAAGAAGCTCAGAAAAATGCCGCGCAAGTTAAGCCTGCAGATGCCATAAAAACACAGAAGAAAACACGACGTGCACCTATCGGCAAAAAACATGCCAAATAACAAACAGGTCTGGGCATGCAAAAAGAATGCGCGCATATTTTAGTGATAGATGATGATTTGCGATTGCGCAATCTTTTGCAACGCTATTTGCAAGAAAACGGATTTGCCGTAACCGGAGCTTATGATGCCGAAAATGCACGAATGTTTCTTAAGCAGTATCACTTTGATTTGTTGATTGTCGATGTTATGATGCCCAACGAAACAGGTATTGAATTTTTGCAAAAACTTCGTCATGTCAGCGATATCCCTGCCATTGTGTTAACCGCTATGGGTACAACTGAAGACCGCATAAATGGTTTAGAAGCAGGAGCAGATGATTATTTACCTAAACCTTTTGAGCCTAAAGAATTGGTTTTGCGGATAAACAATATTTTGCGCCGTGTTCCCGAAACTAAAAAAGAGATGGTTAATCTTCTTAAAATGGGGGATTGTACCTACAATTTGATTACTAAAGAATTTCGCCGCAAAAATGAAGGAGTTGTCCATATTACACCTGTAGAACAATCGATTTTGAGTGTTTTGGGGCAAAAAAACGGACAGATTTTTACTCGGGAACGGTTGGCGGAAATGTTGGGAGCAGGACAAAATCCGCGCTCGATTGATGTGCAAATTACACGATTGCGCAAAAAAATCGAAGCGGACAGTAAAAATCCGCGTTATCTGCAGACAGTGCGCGGTAGAGGTTATATGTTATTAACGGAATAGGAGTACAAAATGCATATCAGATTTCCTAAAAAAGTAGACGGCTTTTTAACTTTGTTGAAGCGCAAATTTCTGCCGAAGACAATGTTTTTTCGAACAATGTTGCTGATTTTTATACCGTTGATTGCCGTACAGGTAATTTCAATTTATGCCTTTTTGGATGGTAACTGGAAACGCGTCGGTCGCCGCTTGTCAGAAAATTTGACGCATAATATGGCATTCGTAATGCAGCTTAAAAATGACAATGAGGATTTTGAGCACATTCGTCAGCTGGCAGCTTCTTTGTACAATCTGGATGTATCATTTTATGATAATGACAGTAAACATTCTGTTTGGCGCGAAAATAAAAAGAATAATCATTTCGTTACAAAATATTTGGAAGATGCTCTCAAAAAACAGTTTCCTCAGGCCAATACCGAAATATTTTTAACCGAGCATCACTCTAATCTTAATGTTTTGGTTGACAGCAATCATGGTTTGTATGTTTTTAATACTCCGGCTAAAAATATTTTTAGTTCATCGATTTTCGGATTCGTGTTATGGATGATAGGGAGTGCTTTATTACTGTTCGTGGTGGCATCAATGTTTTTGCGGGTACAGGCTCGTTCCATCTCGCAGCTGGCGGAAGCAGCGGAAGATTTCGGTAAAGGTATTAATACCAAGTTTAAGCCGTATGGTTCTATAGAAGTTCGTCGTGCCGGCTTGGCCTTTACTAAAATGAAAGAGCGTATTATGCGCCAAATTTCGGAAAGAACGCAAATGTTAGCCGGTGTTTCGCATGATTTACGGACACCGCTTACTCGTATGAAATTGCAAATGGCAATGCTGCCGGATAGTAAAGAGAACAGGGAATTTGTTCAAGATATTGATGAAATGGAAAAAATGCTTGACGGTTATTTGGCATTCGTTAGCGGCGAGGGTGGAGAAAAATCCACATTCATTGATTTAAACGAGATGATTGCTGGTATCATTAATAAATATCGCAAAAATTCCAATGCGATGGTGCGTTTTGCCACCAACTACGATGTCAGCGCCGTGCAGGGACGTGAACAAGCACTGCGTCGCGCTCTTACCAATATAATCGAAAACGCTTTTCATTATGGTGATACCATCGCAGTTAAGCTGGACAGTGATAACAAACATGTTATGCTCAGCGTTGATGACAACGGTCCGGGTATACCGGTGGATAAACGTGATGATGTGTTTAAGGCATTTTATCGGGTTGACGGTTCACGCAACAAAGACACCGGTGGTGTGGGATTGGGCTTGGCTATTGCCAAAGACGTGATAGTTTCACATGGTGGTTCGATAGAGTTGTCAGATAGTGAAATGGGAGGCTTGAGGGTACTCATTACCTTGCCCTTATAGGAGGCTGAGTAAGTATATTCGTCGCACCACCTACTCATGGTAGGCAAAAATCCGTATAATGGGTAACTACTTGGGGGATTTTTCTTCGTGTACTATTTGTGTACACGTCATCAAAATCCCCCTTCGTATTTACCTCATTCTCCGGATTTTTTCTTATGTACCTCTTTTGTACACCGCGAAAAACGCTCTTTTTCTATCAGAACCATTCTCCGGATTTTTTTGGCTTATGTACCTTTTTGTTGTACACTGTGCCAACCCGCTTACTGCGTATTTACCTCATTCTCCGGATTTTTTCTTATGTACCTCTTTTGTACACCGCGAAAAACGCTCTTTTTCTATCAGAACCATTCTCCGGATTTTTTTGGCTTATGTACCTTTTTGTTGTACACTGCGCCAACATGCTAGCCGAGTGATAACTAAATTCTTTGCATTTTGCGTAGTATATTTTCATACAGGAATAAGTATTACATTTTCATCTTATGCTTATACTCTTTTTTAATAGCTTTTTTTTGTTCTTTATATTTTTCCTTAGTTTGTTTAATACAGTCTCTGGTGGTCATTGACGTATTGCTGAGGCAACTTTGCAAGTCCGTGCGCATATCGCTATCCAGTTTTTTGTATTCTTCCGTGTTTTTATATTCATGATTGCCGGCCATGCAGTCGGCGGCGGAAATGCCAATAAGCGCAACTGCCAAAAGTGCAAAAATTTTCTTCATGTCATTCTCCTTAATTATTGTGAACATGGCATATATAGTCGTTGTCAAAGCGGTATCAATATGCTACAAAGTATTGTGTTACGGAGGAAAAATGGATATGTCGGAAAAAATAAATTCTCAATTGGTATGTGATGTGGCGGCCGGTTTAATAATGTGCGATGGTAAAATACTTATCGGTCAACGCAAACACGGTAAAAGTTTGGAATATAAATGGGAGTTCCCCGGAGGTAAACTGGAAAAAGGAGAGACTTTGCCAGAGTGTTTGGTGCGTGAACTGATGGAAGAAATGCAGTTGGAAATTAATGTCGGCGAACATTTTATTGATTCGCAATATGAATATGATTTCGGCACCATTATTTTGCACGCATTCTGGGCTACCTGTCAAAGCAAACATATTCCGGCTGTTTTGGAACATGAACAATATAAATGGGTGGAACTGTGTGAATTGAAACAATACGATTTTGCACCGGCTGATAAGCCGATAATTGCGGCCATATTGCGCCAACTTTGAAAAAACAGTCGTTTTCACTGCTTTTTAAGATTAAGTTAACCGAATTAATATATTCTTTTCGGTAAGATTGATGTTATCTCTTGAGAGAAGATTATTTTGAAAATGGTGAAAAAATGGCAGAACAAAAAAATATCGGATACATTACAGCCATCAACGGTGGTGTGATTGAAGTGGAATTTACCGAGAAGTTACCGGCTCTGTTCAACGAATTGAAAATAAATAATTTGGTGGCCGAGGTTCAGGGATATATCAGCCCCCGTGAAGTGCGTGCTTTGGTTATGGGACCGACAATAGGTTTATCGCGCCACATGGAAGTTGTTGATAGCGGACACCCTATAGAAGTGCCGGTAGGCGATAATGTTTTAGGAAGGATGTTTAATATTTTCGGACAACCTATTGATAATGCCGGAGAGCTGAAAATAAAACACAAACAATCTATTCACGCGCAAGCATTACCGCTTAATGCTCGAAAGGCATCATCGGAAATTTTTATCTCGGGTATAAAGGCCATTGATTTGTTGGCTCCGATGGAACGCGGCGGCAAGGCCGGTTTATTTGGAGGAGCCGGTGTCGGTAAAACAGTTTTGATTACTGAGCTGATTAACAATATGGTCGGACGCTATGAAGGTGCCAGTATTTTCTGTGGTGTCGGTGAGCGTTCACGCGAGGGTGAGCAGTTGTATCGCGAAATGCAAGAAGCTGGAGTGCTCAATAAAACCATAATGGTGTTCGGGCAAATGAATGAGGCGCCGGGAATTCGTTTTCGGGTGCCGCTGACCGGTTTAACCATGGCCGAATATTTTCGAGATAAAGAAAAAAAAGATGTGTTGTTGCTGGTTGATAACATTTTTCGCTTTGTGCAGGCCGGTTCTGAAGTTTCCGTATTACTGGGGCAAATTCCGTCTCGTGTAGGCTATCAGCCGTCTCTGGGTACGGATATTGCCGATTTGGAAGAGCGAATTGCTTCAACTGAAAGTGCTGCAATTACTTCGATACAGGCGGTTTATGTTCCTGCTGATGATTTTACGGATCCGTCGGCGGTACATACTTTTGCACACTTGTCGTCAAGTATTGTTCTATCGCGCGCCCGTGCTGCTCAAGGTTTATATCCGGCGGTTGATCCGCTTGCTTCGGCCTCTAATATGCTGGTGCCGCAGATTGTCGGTGAACGTCATTATCGAGTGGCGGTTGCCGTGCGTAAATGTCTGGCTGAATATGAGGAGTTAAAAGACATTATTGCCATGCTTGGATTTGATGAATTACCGGAACATGATCAGCAGACAGTATTGACGGCGCGTAAATTGGAGCGTTTTCTGACACAACCGTTTTATACAACATTTCAGTTTACGGGAATGGAGGGTCGTTCGGTAGATTTGGAAAAAACCATTGAGGGGTGTGAACGTATTTTATCCGGAGAATTTAACTATCTTTCCGAAAATGATTTCTTTATGGTTGGTGATATTGAAGAGGTATTAGCTAAAACCAAAGATAAAAAGGCGGCTTATGAACAACAGATGAAAGAGAGTTCCTGATGAAATTGATGGTGTTTACTCCGTTGGGAGAAGTATTAAAAAGCAAAATAAAAAAAATTACCGTCGAAACTTTGAACGGCTATTACACATTGTTGCCTAAACACGTTGATTTTGCGGCAGCAATGGGTGAAAACATCGTTACTTATACTACTGAACAAAATGAGGAAAAATATGTAGCTTGTCATCGCGGTATTGTTGTTAAAAAAGGTGCAGCTGTAACAATAACGGTGCAAAATGCAGTTACGGGAGACACTCTTGATGAGCTGACCGAGGTTATCAACCGTGATTTTAAGCAAACCGATGAGCGCAGAAAAGAGTTCAACAGTGCCATGGCTCGTTTGGAATTGGGAATTATTCGCGGCTTTGGACAACTCAGTAAAGGCGAGTTCAATGGTGGAATTTGAAAAAGTACAAAATACCAAAGTGCGTGATGAGTTGGTTTATAAAGCAGAATTACTTAAACAACGGCCGTACAGACGTTGGCGCTCAGGATTCGGAATGATAGCCTCTCTCGGTGGAGTGATTATTATACCGGTATTGTTGGGAATATGGCTCGGCGGATATTTGGACGAGACTGCCCCGCAAAAATTTTCTTGGCGGTTGTCTTTTTTGTTTGTAGGGTTTGTATGGGGAATATTTAATGCTTATATGTGGGTTGCAATAGAAAATCGTAAAATTGCCGAGTTAGATGCAAAAATGGACGCGCTGAAAAAAGGAGAAAAAAATGAATAGCGGATATTTGGAACTGATGTGGCAGAATGCTGAGGAATGGAGATTGATTGCGGCATTGTTGAGCGGTGTTGTAGTTGGGCTGATATATTTTTACAGTTTGCGTTGGAGTATAAATCATTACGGCAAATTGGAGCACAAAGTAAGGCTATATGCAGTGGTTGCACTATGTCGTATAACGTTGTTTTTCGGGGTTTTGATTTTAATTGGACATCGCAATATTGCCGTTATTTTACTGTATGTTCTGGCATTTTTTCTGACTAAAGTCGGGATAATTTGGGTAGAAAAAAATCGCTATATAACTGGAGAAGCAAAGGATTTGACGGATAAAAAATGATTTGCAGAATGGATTTTTCGCATTGGCTTGATTTGCCGTGGAGTGATAAAGCAATCGGATTGGAGAATTTTGATTCGATAAAACTCATCACGTGCGGTGATTTCAGTATTAACGCTACAATTTTTAACACATGGATTGTTATAGCTCTGATAACAATTGTTTCATGGTTGACAACGCGAAAAATCGACAACGGCAGAAGTATTTCCAAACTGCAAATTATATTGGAAACATTGGTTATTTGGATGCAAAAAGAAGCAAAAGAAACCAGCGGTTCTGCCAGTCAAAAATATTTTGCAATGGCTCTAGGTTTGTTTTGCTTTATTGTCACCGCTAATTTATTGACGTTCATTCCGTGGTTTAGACCACCTACGGCGTCACTGAGCACAACTATGGCTTTGGCATTGGTTGTATTCTTGGCTATTCCGTATTTTTCTATTAAGAATGCCGGTGTCAAAGGATATCTGAGAAAATTTATCGAACCGGTCCCTTTGTTGCTGCCGATGAATATATTTAGTGAGATATTTTCGGTGTTTGCCATGGGATTACGTTTGTTTGGTAATATGCTAAGTGGAGTGATGTTTGCCGGAATATTAAGCGCATTTATCCCGTTTGTGGCACCGCTTACCATGCAAACATTGGGACTGCTGACCGGTTCAATCCAAGCTTATATTTTTGCGTTGCTGGCACTTGTGTATACTTCAAGTGTCAGAGCGGAGAACGAACAAT
This sequence comes from Alphaproteobacteria bacterium, assembly GCA_017444525.1. Taxonomy (GTDB): domain Bacteria; phylum Pseudomonadota; class Alphaproteobacteria; order RF32; family CAG-239; genus RUG410. Next base: position 24,556 of record JAFSWL010000001.1, on the reverse strand, counting down.
TGTCAACTTAATGAAAAGGAGAAAAAAATGGATTCTTATGCAATAATCGGAGCGATTTCGGTTTTAGGAGCCTGTTTATGTATGGGCATCGGCAGTATCGGTTCGGCACTTGGTGAGGGGCAGGCTGCGGCTGCTGCTCTGACAGCTATGGCTCAGCAACCTGATGAGGCAGGTCGGATTCGTTCAACAATGTTTGTAACCTTGGCAATGCTTGAAACAACAGCGTTGTACGCACTTTTGATAGCGTTTTTGACGCTTTACGCCAATCCGTTTTGGAATTATGCCGTCAATCAATAAAATAATTATGTGAGGACCGATGGAGATTGATCTTTTTACACTGGTGGCACAAATCATAAATCTGCTGATTTTGCTTCTGTTACTGCGAAAGTTTTTGTATTTGCCGGTACTAAAAGCGGTTGAAGCAAGACAAAAAGCGGTGGCAGATGAATTATCGGCTGCTGAAGAAGCGCAAAAAAAAGCACAGCAAACAGTAAAAGCATGTGAAAGGCAGATGCAGAAATTAGAGGCGCAAAAACAAGAAATCTTGCAACAGGCACATCAGGAAGCAGATGAGCTTGCGGCTGAATTGACTGAGCGCGCACATACAGAGTATATCAATACGCAAAAACAATGGCGTCGACGAATGGAAGCGGAACAGAACGGATTTGATTCTGTTATACAAAAAGCGGTTTCTGTGCAATTCAATCATTTTGCGCAAAAAGCACTGCGACAGATTGCCAATATTGATATTAATGATGCTGCTGTTGAAATATTGATAAAGCAAATAGCATCTCTATCTCCGCAAAAGCAAGCTGAATATGCTGAAGCATTTAAGAATAAAAAGCTGATAGAAGTTAAATCAGCATCGATTCTCAGTGTAGCAAATAAAGTAAAACTCGAAGATTATTTACGGACTGTCTGGGGTTTGTCTCAGTCTTTAACTTTTGATTTTACTGTGGATTCAGAACTTATCGGGGGTCTCTGTATTGTTGCGGACGAACAGCTTATTTCATGGAATTTAAGTGAATATTTGTACGAGTTCGGTCAAAATTTGCACAAGGAAGCAACCCAATTCTTAAATCGAGGAAAAAATGATTGAAACAAAACGAACATTGCAAGCCATAAGGCAAAGTATTGATAAAACTGACGTAACACTCAAGAAAGAAGAAATAAGCAAAGTGCAGTCCGTTTCTTCGGGAACAGCGCTCGTCAGTGGACTTGAAAATGCTCAAATGGACGAATTATTGCAGTTTCCGCACAATGTTCATGGTATGGTGCAAACTCTGAATCGTGATACTGTAGGTGTTGTGTTTTTGGATAATCCTTCCAAAATTAAAGCCGGCGACAAAGTTGCCCGTACCGGTCGTGTGTCTGATGTTCCGGTAACCGAAAATTTATTGGGACGGGTAATAAATCCACTAGGAGAACCGCTTGACGGCAAAGGTCCGTATAGTTACGATGAACGTCGCCAGATAGAAGTAGAAGCGGTTCCGATTATGGATCGTGCGCCTGTTGATACACCTTTGCAAACCGGAATCAAAGCAGTAGATGCTTTTACACCTATCGGACGCGGTCAGCGAGAGTTGATATTGGGTGATCGTCAAACCGGTAAAACGGCAATTGCACTTGATACGATAATCAATCAGAAAAACAGCGGAGTAATTAGCATTTATTGCGCAATCGGACAGCGTAACGCAGCAGTTGCAACTATTATTGCCGATTTGCAAAAATATGATGTTATGGATAAAACCATAGTGGTATCGGCAGCCGCTGATGACGAAGCCGGAATGCAATTTATTGCACCATACGCAGCTACTACCATAGGTGAATATTTTATGCAGCAGGGACATGATGTTTTGGTGGTGTATGATGATTTAACCAGCCACGCCCGCGCCTATCGGCAAATGTCATTATTGTTGCGTCGGCCACCTGGGCGCGAAGCTTTTCCGGGTGATATTTTCTATATTCACTCGCGTTTATTGGAGCGGGCAACTCATTTGCGTGCAGAAGTCGGCGGTGGTTCCTTAACTGCTTTACCGATTGTTTCTACCGAAGCCGGTAATATTTCAGCTTATATTCCGACGAACATTATTTCAATTACCGATGGTCAGATATATCTTTCGGCACAAATGTTTCAAAAAGGTCTGATGCCGGCAATCGACACCGGTCGGTCGGTTTCCCGTGTGGGAGGAGACGCTCAGCTTCCCGCCTATAAGTCGGTGGTAGGACCTCTTAAGCTTTTTTATGCGCAATTTGAAGAGTTGGAATCTTTTACCAAATTCGGTACTCAGCTTGATAAAGAGACACAGCAGCGCATAACTCGCGGTCAAGCAGTTCGCTCGGTTTTGCAGCAACGACGTTTTTCACCGTTGAGCGCTGCCGAACAAATTGCAATATTTGCAGCAACTAATGTCGGTTTGTTTGATGGTATGGATACTGCGGATAGTATCCGTGCTCAAGAAACCATATTACGCGTGTTTAATACTAGATTTAAAGAAATTGCGCATTCCATCGAAATGCGGCAGAAGATATCCGATACTGATATGGAAAAAATGATACAAGTTTTTTCTCAAATTATGAGCGGTGAGGAATAGAGCAGATGCCGGCAGAAGCGTTACAGCGAAAAATAAAAACCACTCAGGAATTGCGGGAAATAGTCGGCAATATGAAAACATTATCGTCTGTCAGTATATTGCAATATGAACAGGCCAACACAGTGTTGGAAAAGTATCAACACAATTTGCGCGATGCAATTCATATTTTAGCAATGCACAACGGGATACCGCAATTTATCTCAGCCAATTTTCGTAATCCTCGATATCTAATTATTATTATCGGTTCCGATAACGGTATGGTAGGGCGTTTCAATCGTGAAATAATCGAATATGTGCAGTCATTTATCAAAACGCGTAAAATTGCTGCGGACAGCAGCTGTTTTATCACTATCGGCAAGAGATTATCACAATTGGCAGAACAAGCCGATTTACGCCTGATAGCCGGTTATGCCACTTCCAATTCGGTCAAAGCTGTAATTTCATTGGCAGAAACAATAATTATGCGTATAGAACAGGCAATGCGCAGTCAGCGTATAACCGATATCTATATATGTTATCATCGTCGCGGTAATGCCGGTAATACGGCAGTAGAAATGAAAAAGATTTTGCCGGTTGATGCTGATAGTTTGCTGAAACTTAAAAATAAAAAGTGGGATACCAACAATATTCCGATGATGCCGGTTGATAAAAGTAAGATGTTTGCGGCACTCGTCGGCGAAATAATGATGATAGCATTAGCAAAGCAAATCAATTCTTCATTGGCGGCAGAACATTTTATACGTATGACCAATATGCAGAACGCTGAAAAAAACATTGATGAAAATTTGGCAACAATGAATTTGGAATTTCAGCAGCAAAGGCAGGATGAAATAACAGGGGAGTTGATTGATGTGGTTTCCGGTGCCAATGCCATGAACGAAAAAAACAATAATAAAAAGCCGATATAATTATCGGCTTTCTACATCTGTCATTAAGTTTAATATGTAAGCGGTGGAATATTTATTTGTGCAATATATCCCGGCTTAATCCGTGTAGAACTGTAGTGCATATTACTGGTCTCAATTAAATAACGTTCGCGATTGGTCCATTTCGCAGCCGTATTATAGAAATACTTGCCTTGGACTTCCTGATTTTTCGGGTTCATAATATATAAAACACATCCCTGATGCGGCTCTGCAATACCGCAACGGCTGCGACCTGCTGGTATATCCGAGTTGATAACAACACCGTCAAGTCCGCGTGCAGCAGGGGCGTTGGCTGAAGGTGCCAACAGATATCCTGTTATAGCCCCGATAAGTCCCGCAATAATCAGCAACATAAACACGGTTTTATTGCGTAGCAGTATGGATATTGAATCATGCGTTTGCGGTATTAATTCTTCTTCAGTAATAAAATGGATATTTTCCGCATCACCGTTATCGTCAAATACGGTGTTTTCTCCTGACTTCTGATTAAATGCATCTTCCAAAAATGAATCTGGTTGCGAATAATTAACCTTTGTCGGAGCGCCGAATGACATCGGTTGATCTTGTGGTTTGGATTTTTTTATTTTTCTCAGTTTACGAACTTTAGGTACGCTCTGATTTTCTTCCATAACATCCTCCCTTATTTTATCTTATTTTTGATGGTTTCACTGGTTTTTAAGGTTCTTATGATACGCGGAACCATAAATATAATTGTTTCTGACTTAGGCGAATGAACTCCAAACAATTCATTTGGCATACCAATAATCAAAAAGTTTTCGCCCAGTTTATTGCGGATATTAAACTTAGTGACTTGACCATCGGTAACTTCAATCGTAACATCCGTAAATATTTCGTTATTTTTCTCAACCGATGCTTTAGCCAACACGGACATTCCATACGGATCCGCCCCCGGTTGACTGCATTTGCCGATATCAAAACGAGCCAGCCATAAATTCGGAACCACAAACTTACCCTCGGATACGGTTTCAATTTGCGCCTGACTGCCTAAAAATTGGCGCAGCTTTTCAACGGATATATCATTGGTTGTTGTTAAGACGCGCCCGATAACTCCGGTTTGTGCAGTGGTAATAGCACCGAAATCAAAAGCATTCAGCATTTCTTTCCATTCGATATCTCTGGTCGGATCATTCGGGTACAAGCGGAACACAGTGACATCGTAAGCAACCAAAGTCGGACTGTTTTCAAAAATCTTAATCAGCTCTGTCATCTTTTTTTGCGTTTCAACATCAGCATCAAACGTTATGGAATAATCTGCCCAGTTGGTTGTAATATTAGTAATGCCGGCTCCGCGAATAACATCCATCAGCCCCAATATAATCGGACGAGAATGTGGAGTATAAAGTGTCATATTAACGCGGCGGCTTAAGGTCAAAATTTTATCTTTTGCATTATAGGTGTAATAGATATCGGCCGATTCGGCAATCATTTTTATAACCTCGGAAAATTCTCCTTTCAAATCTTGTGCGGAAATGCTGGTATATGGTCCGTCAGCGGAAGAAACTCGGATTCCGGCCTCTTTTGTCAGGCGTACCAATGCCTGTTCTGCCGGCATCATATCAAACGAAAAACCGGTGACATCAAATCGCGGCAACGCATCATTTTGCCCGTTTCTTTCCAGCTTAAATGCCGAGCGAACATAAGGCAATGTTAAAATCATTTGCTGTGTTTCCCAGTTTACATTACAACGCAGAGGTGTTTCCAGGTCTAAAGCGTTTGCACCTTCAGTTGTTCTGATCATAAACGGATCTTGCGGGTCTTTATGCACAGGTTCTGCTTCCATCAACTGCATATTTTGCTCATGCTCATACTTAAGCTGTTTAGCCTGAGCTTCCGGTGTCATTTGAACAACCTCACTGCTATTCATGCAACCGGATATGGTTATTATTAAGAACGCTGAAAAAACGTATATTCCTGAAATGAGCGTCTTCTTCATGGTCTGTATCCTATCATTGTGGCTTATTACCGGAATTTTCACCGGTTTCAATGGCATTTTCCGCCATTAGTTTATTCATTAAATCATCAATATTCATACCGGCTCCAACCGTAGGATCCGTAGCCTTATCGAAATTACTCATAACTTCATTTAATTTTTTTGCTTCATTCGGATCGGTACGCAACATTTCCGGTGTTTGATTATTTACGAGTTCTTGTTGGTATAATGACAGATTCCTGCGCAGAGCTTCAATTCCTCCGGCAATCTTTTTCTCAACATAAGGATGTAATTCTTCATGATCCAGAATATAATTGCCGGTATCGCATATTTCTTCCAAAACATCGAGAATATATGAATAATGTGGATATTCTTCCATTGCAATATTACCCATGCGCACACAACGTGCTGCAATTCGTGATATTGTTCGATCATAATAGTCAATCAATACTATATAATTATCCACATACCATAAGGATTCCTTTGAAACAGTATTATTTGTAATCTCTGTCATATTTTTGTTCCTTTCTCCGAAGTATTGTACTTAATAATATAAAATTTGTAAATATTTTTGAGTACTTTCCTCTAATATGTTTAAGACGATATTACATTCCCGTTTTCATCGACGTATTCCCATTCATCGTTATCCGATGGTGTAATCGGATTCCCGTTTTCATCGACGTATTCCCATTCATCGCTATCCGACGGTGTAATCGGATTCCCGTTTTCATCGACGTATTCCCATTCATCGCTATCCGACGGTGCAATCGGATTCCCGTTTTCATCGACGTATTCCCATTCATCGCTATCCGACGGTGCAATCGGATTCCCGTTTTCATCAACGTATTCCCATTCATCATCGTCGGTATTATCTTGCAAATGAGAGTTGTTATCATTGTTATCAGCAAAATCTGAAAACACTTTTTCCAAATCAGTCGATTCGTTGAAAGTAGCGTTTGTTTTTTCTTCTTTCTCGGATGACAACGATACCGGCGTTATATTTAAGTCATCAAGAGATACGGAATCGGTTGAATTAAGTGCTTCTTTAATTTTAAGCATTGCCGAATCATAGCCGGTATTACGTAACACCACAGGTTCCGATTCTTCAGTATTCTTCTTATTTTTGTCTTTCGGCTGCTCGGCAATACCAAACGCATCACTGAGCTTGTCCGACGGTTTGTTGTCTTTTTTATTCTTGTCTTTCGGTTGCTCGACAACGCCAAACGCATCACTGAGCGCATCTGCCGGTTTGTTGTCTTTTTTGCTCTTGTCCTTCGGTTGCTCGACAACGCCAAACGCATCACTGAGCGCATCTGCCGGTTTATTGTCTTTTTTGCTCTTGTCCTTAGGCGCAAATGCGTCATCAAATAAGGCATCAATATCTATATCAACCACTTCATCAATAGGCTCATTTTCAATATCGACACTTCTGTCAGAGGACTTATTCTTTTCCTCGGTAACACCTTTTTTATCGTTTTGCTGCAATTGTTTAGTATCTTTTTTCGGTAAAGATTTTTCTTGTTTTTTATCCTTTTCATTAGACAGATGAAGTGCACTGTTTTCCTGATGAGGCAATGCTACATTGATTGTTTTATCATCTTTATTCTTGTATTGAGTTTCGGCTTTCTTCTTGTCATTTTTGCCGCTATTTGCCGGCACGGTCTCTTTTACACTCGATTCAATTTTAGATGGGGCAATTTCAATCTGGTTAGAAACTTGAATGGGCGCAGTTCTCTGCTTGATATTCTTCTGTTCTGATTTTGTCTCCGGCAGAATTTTTTGAGCAATATTGTTTTCTTTGGCGACATTTTTGCTATTTTCAATCGGTTTTACATTATCAATTTTAGCCGAAGCATCACGGATATTGGAAACTTGAGAAATATCCTGCTTTGCGATTATCTCCTGAAACGAGATCGGATTGATTTCTTTCATTTCCTTTTGTGAAACAACCTGTTGAGTAAGGGGTGGTGCGGCATTTACTACTTCAGCAGTCGGCGCTGCGCTCTGAATAATGACTTTTTCCACAATTTGCTGAGGTTGACTCTTTTTTTGTTTATCAAGCAACGAAGATATAAATTCTTTTTGCGATTCCAATATAGTTTTGGAGAGTGTTTGACCAAAATCTTTGAGAACATCCATTTGTTGTTGTGAATTTTCTTTTAACAAAGTGCTGATGGTGTCGGCAATGTTGATATTTACTCCTGATTGATTACCAATTTGAGAATTTTGCTGTTGTACGGCAATTTGCTGAATATTGGCATTGAGCTTTTGCAAATTTTGCGAATAGGTACTGAAAGATTCCGTCAATGCTTTAGTAAAATCATTACCGAGTTCAACCGGCGCACTGGCCACCGTAGGCGCAACTTGTATTGCAGATGCCGCCGAAGTGGTTGCGGGAGCTTCGTCCGAAGTCGGTTTTTTTACAATCAAACTGCTCAGCGAAGAATTAAAAATACCATGTTGAGCTTCTAATTCCGCAATATGCTCCAAAAGAATGCGTCCTCCTGGTAACATAGATAATATATGCCGAATTTTTTCAGGCATTTCGAGTAATTGCTGATCAAATTCTTTGCGTTTTGCAGCTTTGAATATATGAATTTGATGAAAAATATTCAGATAACGCTGAGCCGTAAGCAGTAAATCTTCCTGATCCTCCTTACTGCCTCTGAACTCTGCATCTTCATCCAACTCCGAGCTAATTCCTTGTGCCGGATTTTCTAGTTCCGCTGCCTCTGCCATATTACTCCCTATAAACTACAATTTACTCTCCCTATTATATATAGAGAGAGTAAATATCTTGTTAATATTGTATAAAATAAAGCCTTAAAGATTAATAACCGCAACCTTGTGAATTTTGGTTAAATCTTCGTTGCTGAAATTAACGCGTTCTTCAGGATTCCAACGCAGCCCATAAAGCTGACCTTTTTCATCTTCTCGTATGCTCAACAATTTGGTTTCCGTCTCGCTGACATAGAAGAGTGCAATATCTCCAGCACTTACAACTTCAGAAGGATCAATAAACAAAATAGCGCGATTCGAAAGCAACGAACCCAAACGGCGCGTGCACAGATTTATGGCATAAATATCGTTTTTATTTCGCAGACTACTCGGACAAGCAATTTCTTTGAATGCGCCTGATCTGCTCACAACGATATTTCCTTCAGCATTACCGTTTCCATAAAGCGGAACCATAATATCATCGTTATTATCAGTAGAAACCGCACCTAAATTGGCATAACGGGCATTGTTTAAAACTTTGTAGCGTGTATCATTGTGTTCAATAATGTCTTCCAACTGTCCGTCGGCATCAAGTTTTTGAATAGCTGCTTTCAATTGATCCAGAGGCATCGATAAAGCCTTGGCAATATTCTTGTATTCTTTATCTGAAACTTCACGTTGTCCCATTTCTATACGATGATATACGGACAATGTCATATCAGCATGTTCGGAAACTTCAATCAGCGTAAGACCTTTGCTGGTGCGAATATGACGTAACCCTGCACCCAACGTTTTCAAACCGGCTGTCTGATTGATTTTACTGCGACGCTCCTGTTCACGCTTCCACGCTTGAACAACTTCTTGCTGAGAATTTTGTTCATTTACATACAAATCTTGCAAAGAGCAGTCCAACAACTCAGCAACTTGAATCAGTTGTTCTTGATTTAAGCGACGATAGCCTTTTTCTATTTTGGAAATTGCAGACAAACTGACCCCCAAATGATCAGCCAACTCTTGCATCGGTACACCATGAATACGGCGATGCATTCTTATTTGGTTTGGGAAAATAATTTCTTCCATATTAAGCCTCTATTTAACACATAACATCTGCGTTTATAATATGTACTTATGTGTAAAATGCAAGACAAAAATAAAATTTATATACAAAGTGTTTTCTATTTTATTTGCTGTATGAGAAAAATTAAGTTATTGCAGTTTCTTCTTATCTCCTAATTCACTGTTATGCTTATCGGCGCGAGAATTATAGTCATTTATGGCATCATTGTTTGCCTTTCGGACACGCGCCAAAGTTTCGCGCAGGGCGTTTGATTGTTTTAATAAGGCATTGTAAGCAGCCTCTGCCTGTTGTTTTTCCTGCGGTGTCAGACCGACGGCATCGACAGCAGCTTTGGCGGCAGTCAGTTGTTTTTCAACTTCAGCGAATTGCTGCGTGATTTTATCACGTTCTTGTGCTAACTGTGCTCTTTCAGCTTCATGTACTTCATGTTCTTCTTTTAAACGCTGATTTTTTTCTCTTTCCGCTTCACGTTTAAGCTTATCTTCATCAGCTTTTGCTTTAGACTCTTCCTGACGCTTGCGCTCATCTTCCTGAGAATTTGCCGGTTTATCTTCGTTGTTTTGCTTATTCGTATCCGACAGGTTGTTGGGATTAAGCGTGTTATTCAGTGTCGGCAGCAAATCTTCGGCACTTGCTCCGAACGGCAGTTCATCAAGCGGAATTCCGATTGTCGACATCAATCCGGCATTGAGTGCCATCACTTCTGCCTGCGACAAACTTTCTTTGCTCAACAGTCCGTTCAAAACATTGATTTGCGAACCTTCGGTATTCAGTTCTTTATTGAATTTATCCATGGTGTTGGTTCGCCGCAGCTCTTTGAGCTTAACTCTAGCCAGATGTTTATCAAAATCCTGCTGTGTAAATCCGGCCATAGCTTTGTCGCGGTCAACCAGATTACCCCAGCTTCCATCGGTAGCAATCACACCATGACCGCTGTTGCGTTTTTGCCAATATTCGGAGAATTGAGGCGAGCTGCTGTATTTATACAACGATTTGCCGTCTTTGCCTTTCATAATATTGCCTTTGTTGTCGTATTGCAACGTGAATTTATCGACAATTGTCTGGATACCGTTACTCTTGTGATGTGTAATGTTGCCTCTGGAGTCGACGGCTGTAATATCCAGAACCATCTGATTGCCTACGATTTGAGCATTGACTACTCTGGTTTCGTACAAATCCTTATTGGATGTCTTGTCATGCCCGACCAGATTTTTCTGAACAATCGTAAACGAGCCGTCTTTATTGATGTTGACTTTTCTGTCGGCAAAAGTCTCCGGAAGTCCGATACCGCGGCTCTTCATAACCTCTTCTACCATATACGAAGCGGCAATTTCCGGATCTTTAGCGCCGTTCTTAATTTGGTTGAAAGCGTTGGCATTAAGTGTTCCGTCAGTGTTCATCAAATGAGAGGCACTGACATTTTTGAACTCGGTATCCGAACTGACAATGTTGCCGTTGGCATCAAATTTTTGAACTGTTTTGGAGATGCCGTCATTAATGGTTTTAGTTGTACCGTATTGATGACGATCTGTTTTTTCGTGTGAACCGCCAAGCAGAGTTCCGGTATAAGGTGTTTTGTATGAAAGTATTTTGCCGTTGTTATCCATGGTAAACGAGCGGCTGCCATCGGCTGTTTCATAATGCAGATTACCGTTTTTATCGCGGGTTGCCGTCATCGCCTCATATCCGATGACCTTACCCAGTACACGCTGACGGGATAAATATTGAGGAATTCCGTTTTCATCTCTTATTATATTACCGTTTTCATCGCGTGCTACCTCAAAAGCTTTATCAATAGCCGAGCGCTTACGCGTTGTTTTTTCCAATGACCAGCTACCATTCTCATCGCGTGTAACATTTCGTTCAATATCGCGGCCGAACAAGCGGATTTTACTCTTATATCCGATAGTTTTGCCTGTATTGGGATCTTTTGTTATTTGGCTTTGAGCTATTCCCAGTTTAGCAAGTTTATCCATTGCCCAACCTTTGCCATGGTTTACCCCGCTGCGGAAACTGTTACCCACGGCCGAATTGATGCCGCGACCGAGAGCTTGCGCACCTTTTTGGGTATAATGAGCTGCCGGTTTTAAGCCCCAATTTGTTCCCATCTGAGCCATGGTTCCGCCAACCATACGGCCGATACCTTTACTACCACCCAATCCCGGTGAATCGGCGAATTTCTTTGCCATAGCCGCGGCCTCATCAAAGAATGTCCAACAGAAGAAACACATTGCCAAGAGCTTGATGGCACCGATTCCCCACCAAGCCAAACCCTCGAATTTACCGCCGAGCATATCGATGATTCCGCCGCTGATAAAGATATCTTCATGCTCGTCCAGTTCTGCTTGCGATAACTCAGAAAGTCCGATCCAATCTTTTAAGTGCGAATTAATTATATAAACAATCAGAGCCATAAACACAAAGTTGAACATGGCATTCATAAAGAATGACCAAATTATCTTAATATATCTTTCTGTTATTTTAAAGGCAAAAGCGGCAATGGCGCAAGGTACCAGTGCTGCGGCAATGCACAACTGTAAAACGCAATCAATCAGGCACCAAGGAAATGCCATCAATAATATGGCTCCGACTATCCATAAAAACCAGCCGGTTGACCAATAACCTAAGCTTGGAATTACATCTCGGATGGTATGCTTGGTGTGTGCTAAACATATTGAATAGTCGCCTAAAGCCATCAGTGTTCCGGTAGCATCTTCAAGATTTTTCATGCTGCATATAATCGCTTTTCCTACATTTTTTGGCAGACCTCCGTCGGCGTTTTCTGCAGAATAGCTGTCTTCAAATCCTTTGATATTCTGCATATAATCAAGTGAATCATCACATACGGAAAACGCACTGAGATTCTGCACAAAGTTAAATCCTGTCTGCATTACCGGATTAAGCGTCAAATTCATTACCTGCGGTATGGCGTTGCTTAAAATAATCACCACAACAGCGACTCTGAAGCCTTGGAACAAAAGTCCTTTAAGCATCTCTCCGGTAGAAGTCGCATTAAAAGTACCTATTTGCTTTAAGAAATACATAGCCATCCAAATCAAAAATCCGATAATAACCAGACTTTTACTTGGTGCAGCCAGTCGATTATTGGCATTAAGCGCAATATCGCTGGCGGAGTTATACATAATTTTAAACAGGTTGCAGAATACGCAGCTTTTTGAATCTAAAAACTCGCCGAACGAACAGTTTTTGGAGGAATAAGCATCAACATCTGCCGCATTGGTATTGCTACTGACTCCTCCCGCTGCTGTACCGCCTGAACTCTCTCCCGGAGCTTGCCTGTTACTGGAATCACCAAAAGCACCGCCGCAATTTTTGGTGCATTTACATTCCTGACTGTCCGGACAACCGCCGCATAACACAGCCGCATCTTTGCAATATGGAGACATAACTTTTGATGGAGTTGCCTGTGTGCTGCAGCTACCGCAGAGTTCACCATCCAATAATTCAAAATGCAAGTGAATGGCATACCAACCGCTGGCACAGTTTTTCAGTTGAGCCGGATTATGGCAGACTTTACCGTTGACGGTATTGGAACCGCCGACGATTCCTATAGGTTCATTGGCATTAACATGCTGTCCTGCACTGACGAACATCTTGTATAAATGACGATAAACCGTATGATACCCACCGCCGCCTTGGCATTTTTTTTTGTGATTTATGGCAATCGTCCAACCGCTTCCTCCGGCCGAGCGTGCGTATATCACTTCACCTTCAGCTGCTGCTAATGCTTTAGCCGATGTTGTATTACTGGCACCGATATCCGTTCCGTAGTGGTTGCGTGTCGCCGAGCGTTTACCTATGGAATTGTAGTTGCCGGTACCGCCGGTAATAGGCACCTGATTAAAACATGAAGAAGCCGAATTTGTTTTCAAGCAGTTAATATCCATTTTAGCGGAGGCAGAACCTTGCAGAGCTCTGGTTCCGATACATTCTCCGCTGATTTTTGAACATGAATTGTTACACGAGCCGCCGGCTGCATACACCGGAATAATCGGCATAATGACACCGAGTAAAAATACAAATAAAAAGATATGTAACCTCGTTTTTCTCATGTTCTTCATCCCGTTTTAATTATCTCCGCCACTCATTTCACGGTAGTACTCGCTCTCTTCCTGAGCCTCTTCTTCTCTTGCCTTTTTATCGGCAAGAACATTGTTCCATTTTTCTATCCATGAACTGTTATCCCGTTGTCCGCCTCTTTTTGAATTGTCGCCGAGCCATGCTCCGAAATCTTGTAAGGTTTTACCCAAAGCATCTGCTGTCTTTCCGGCAGCATTGCCGATTGGTTTAGCTGTTGCCTTGCCGGCTTTTGCTGCGTATTTTCCGACAGTTTCCGCTTTTGAACCTACATCTTTTGCAGTGCGCGCTACAATCTGTCCTGTAGCTTTCATAATGATACGGGTACGGCTCGGTTGGCTGTTTTCTAGGGTTTGTTGAGCATTACCTCCGCTATTGCCGGTTGTCGGCGTAGTGAGCTCTCTATTCTCTTTCAATGTTTGCTTATAATTGTTGAAGGATTCACTGAGATTAGCCAGTTTGCGACAAGTTTTAATCGGATGCCGCACTGCTTTGAACGGAGCCGAAACAGCTGCCAAAGGTTCAAGTGTAATTGGAGCTTGGTCTGCAGTTGCAGCACCTTCCTTAAAGCCTTGAACTATGTCGCTGTCGATTACCTTATCTGCTAATTTATCTAATTTAGCACCGGCAATGATACCGGCATTGCGTACACCGTCGCGTATCTGATCGCCGGTAACTGCCGGATCTTCGGAGCCGCGCATGGCGTTTACCTGATTGATAGTGTCGGCAATTTTATCTGCGGTCCATTGTTTTGCGCCTTCTTCCGCAGTTCGCACCGCATTGGTGATTTCGCCGCCGCCATGCGCCAACACATTCTCAGTGAAATTTCCCACTGCGGGAGTAACTGCATCTATATTATTTCTGGCAAATTTGCCGAATTTGTTTGTCAGATAGTCGATTTTATTGTTAATTCCTTTGTTGCCGCGGAAACCTGCATTTTCATCAAATACCGGACGTTTACCGTTTTCCAATTTACCCTGCAGCCTGTCTTGACGAATATCCTCGCTCAGTGGTATCGGAGCCATTGCCGAAATTCCGTCAGCTAACTTTTTAGCTCCTTCACCGGCTGCTAAAATTGCATTTTCGGCTTTTTGGCCGACACTTTGAATTGCGTCATTAGCTTTTTTGCCGGCTATTGCCATGGCTTGATTATAAGTCTGTCGCGGATTCTTGGCAAAAGTTTTGAGACCGCTGTATACATTTTTTATTCCTCCGGCAATTTTGCCGCGTCCCTCTGCCGAGATTGCCGTTCCGATACCGCCGATAGCCCGTCCGGCTTGGTGCATTGCTATATCTTTGGCAAGACTTGCTGCCGGTTTTACCATATTTTGCGAGACCATACCAAAAGCTTGTGTGCCCATTTGATTCATCGGACTTTGACTGCCGAACATCGGGTCGCTGAAAAAGGCGTTCAAATAATTATTGACGCTGGATTCTAAAAGTCTGAAACCATAAATCAAACTAAACCCTACAACCAAAATATGGGTGCTGAAAAAGGAAAAGTTCTCACTTAAGAGTTCGGTTTGCTGATGCTCAATCGCACTCCAGAAAGCTGCATCGCCGCTTTCAAAAAGGCCGGCATTGATTAGACATAGCGCAAATGAAATTCCGACCGACATCAATGCAAACAACAATCCGTTGCGAATGATAGTATTTAAATTATCCATAAATTTGCTGCTTGTCGGTGGAAACGGCCAAAGTGCAATGCTTATCGGCATAAATATAATAGCAATACCAAGTCTCAGTGATGCGTCAACAAAATACATACCGACGCTTAAACTGATGAAAATTCCGGCCACATAAATTGCACCACCTACAAATAAAAAAGTAGGATCCGGTATATTCAATAAATCAAACAATGAGTAGTTATTGACATTGATGGCATAACACATCAAAGCATGCCCAATCATTAAAACTTTACCGATGGTTTTATAAGTTGTGACCATCAATAGATGCAAACTCTGTAAAATACCGTTGTCAAACAATCCGGAACTGTCGGCCATTGTCTGAGCCGCTGCCGGTGCAACCCAAATTAACTGGATAATTAAAACCGTCCAAATTAGAAAAATGATATTTTTAAATCCGTATTTCATCATCTTTCCTTTCCTTATAATGCCGTACCCGCAAGCCCCGTAAACAGAGCCAGTCCGTATTTTAGTCCCAAATCCAATACCGGATTGATGAAGTAATAGGCAATTAGTTCTCCTCCTTTTTCTACTGCTACATAAGCCAACGCTACCTTAAATCCCATTTTCAGAATCTCTTGCAGCATACTGCCTACGGTAATCGGAGAAAAAGAAGCTACTTGCTGCAAAATAAAATAAGCAAGCCATACCAAAAATCCGAGATTCAAAATCAATTTTCCCAAGGAAATGGAGCTTGGCAGAGCTTTATGCGCCGCTTGGAAAAATGAATTCATCAATACTATAACTACGTTACAATACCAACACATTTTAGCATCGTCGGTATCTTCCATATACACTTTCTGCAAAGTGGAAAAGGAGCACTGTCCTGCTTCACGTGAACCGTCTTCATTGTCGCCGTAGTGCTGATTTGATGAGCCTGTTGGCGGCTGAACATAATCAGATTCGCTGAATTTTGTGCTGTCCGCATCATCGGTCATCAAGCTCGGATTATGTTTAAATCCGCCGAGTTCCATATTGTAGAAATAGTGTCCGGTTTTTTCATCTCGAAAAATAGAGTTTTTCTCTCCGTGTGATTTATTAAAGCTGTTGGCACCGCGGGCAACTTTCGGTAGAGTATTATTGACCGTCTGATTTGCTAGTTTCAATGCTGTGTTCCAGAGGCCGGCAGATTCGTTTTTCAGCCAATAATCTTCCAAAGCTTTTGATGATTTATTCTTAAATTTTGGAGCCCCTTCAAACGCATTCGGCCAAAACAGAATATCAGTATACGTCAGGTCTCGTTTATTATACTTAACCTGTTGTTCAATCATACGGTTGCGTATAGCATCGGCGACATACGCCATAGAAACCTCACCACCGCTGCGGGCCTCATCCATTAAAATCGCGGCAATTTGATGTTCTACCAGACTTTGCTCGGCACGGGATGGACGCGGTAATATAAGTAATACCGCAGAAAGCAGGAACATTAATGTAATAATGTATTTTTTCATCATTCCTGTCCTCCCCGCTTTTGTATATCACGTCCGGCGGCATGATTTATGGCCTGCTTGACTCGTGCAATTTTGGCACGGGCTTTTTGAACTTTCTCCTGCATTGCCCTCAGTCTGGCACTGTGATTAACGGCTATGGTGGCAATTTTGCCGAAGCCGGCGGTAATAGCTTCAAATCCGTATTGAGCAACCGTTCCGATGAGGGCTGCGGCCTTTTCTTGGAAGCTGTTGTTTCCGCCTCCGCCGGTTAAGCTGTCGGATAGCGATACTCCTAATTTTGTGGATTTAATTACAACAAATCCTATCAAAATCATTGATAAAGGAACTGTACCAAAATTATTGTATGAATCTAAGTTTCCGTAGGTATCACCGTCGGAAGTCAGTAAATCGTTTATGGCCATCACGGTTGTTGAAACCAAAATAGCCATACAAAGCATAATCGAGGCAGAATTTAGAATTATCTTAAAACCGACAGTTGTCCATTTGCGTGTTTGTTCAAATGCATAAAACAGAATCAGAAAAGGCATAATTATAATCATCATCACCAAGCGGAAAATACCATCTACCAAATACAGAGCAAATCCCCATTTGGCAATCAAAAATGCCGCCATCAAAAACAGACTGACAAGAAAACGAAACAGACCTTCTCCGAACAGACCGCGCAATGCAATGGTATATCCGGCATTTAATTGATCGCTGACCGCACATGCCATACAATTAATCATATCGAGAGGTTGCTGCGGAAATTGTGTTTCGCTCATTTGTATGGTTGTACCGGCCGGAATAGAGCAACCGCCGTCGGATAAGCCGAAATTTATCGGTTCTACGTGTCCGTCTATTCTGAATTCGCGCAGCGATTGCGCTTTTTCTGACATCAATGATAATACTGCTGAAGCAAATTCAAGTAATGTCATATAAATAGGAAACACGAAAGTGTTTATGGCATATATGATATTGGCTGGAGTAGAGGCCAGATAGCCGCAGGCGAAGCATAATGCGGCCTTACGCAAAATTTTGGTCCAGAATTCGCCGATGGATTCCGGAGATGTGGCTGATACGTGTCGTAAAATCTGAAAAGCCATCCACAGCGAAAATGCTAGCACCATCAGCGAAAGTAAGTCTTCACTAGTGACTTGTTTGTATACCGTTATCGCCATATCACCGAGACTGTTGTAAAAAATTTTGATGATAGAACCTTGAATGCATTGTTTACTCCCTTCTACACATTGATTATCAGTATTAGGCTGAGCATTATTCAAAATACTTTTACTGTCGCTCGGAGCCGGACATTCAAAACGCTGACTTGCAGCAACGGCTCGTTCATCGGCACCATGACCTAATTGGGCGTTTTCATCTTGACCACAAGCTGACAAAGAGACAATTGTGCAAATCACAATGCACAGCAATTTCAGTAATCTGATTATATTTATGTCTCTCCAGTATCTCATTTCAGTTCTATCCGTTTGTTAGTTCAATATAATACGCCTGTACTTTCAATATTGTTAATAATCGTCTACTTGATTATTTCCTCTGTAGGTCTTACAGATTCGGAATTAGCATGTTCGCTACTGCCGACGTTTGGTCTGGTATTGTCGGTATTTCCGCGTTTGTTAGGTTTAATTGGATTGTTACTATTAGTTGGTTTATTGCTTTCTCTTCCTCCTTGATTTTGAGTGTTCTCGTTTTCTATTTGCTCGTCATTGTCGAGATTACCTTGAACCGTATTCTCATCTTTAGCGGTAGACGGTTGAACATTATTATCTTCTTCCGGCAATTTTGAGACTTCGTCGTCAACAGCCGAAGCATTATTATCCGATGGAGCCGCTACAGGATTTTGATTGGCTGCTTTCATATCTTTCAGTGTTCTCGGACGTTGATGTTTGTTTCGATTCTCATAGTGTTGACGACCGCTTTCAGTGGCATTCTGCCCACGATTCGGACGGCCTTGCGGAGTTCCAGTATTCGGAGTCTCATTATTCGGAGTCTCTAAATCCTGTGTCTCTAAATCCTGATTCTCTAAATCCTGTATATCTTTATAATCCTCGTCGCTGGCTCTTACACCGCTCTCATTTTCTCTTGTACCTCCGGCACCGTTTCCGGTTGTTGGAGCTATACCTGAACCTGTTTGTTGATTTTGATATTGACCTAACCCAAGCTGTCTGCCAAGGGCTCCTAAAGCGCCGCGCCGTTTCTCCAGAGCTTTATCGGCAATAGTATTAAATCCGGCTTTCAACCCGCTGGATTCCAGCGCCCGATTGCCCAAGTTACCGACAATTCGTCCGGCAGGACGCAGTACAAAACCTTTGCCGGCTGCAGTAGCGGCTCCGACCAAAGTCGTTCCCATACCACTGGCGATATCGGCACCGGCACATTGAGAGAATTGATTGGCCAAACCGTTGGCTTTGGCAATTAATTTTAAGGTAAAAATACTGCAGGCTAAAAGCACCAATACGCGCATACTGTCAAGTGCCGACAATTTTTTTACCTTCTCGACTTCATTATTGTTTAGAGCATTAATCAAGTCGGTCAGGCTCAGCTCTCCGTCGCCGGTTATGGCAAATGCAATAATTTCCGACCCTATCAATAATACTGTGCCCATCATCGCATAATTGAAGAACGTGTTCATCAGCATTTTTACACCTTTGGTTGTATATTGTTTCGTCAGATTGAACGGCCAACAGGCAATCAGAAGCGGCACTAACGTACATAGCATTCCTACTTGTACCGTACAGTCTATCAGATAAAATGAAAGCGACATCCATATCATCAATCCGATTCCGAGTAAAATTAAGCCGCTGAAAATCATATGGAAATCAGGAAGGTTTATCTTCATAATTTTAAGCGAACCATGACACAGCAGTCCCATACCGACAGCAGGCAGAGTTGATGCAGATTTACCGAAACAACGTACGGTATTGAGTGTTTTATTAAATAATTCGGCATCAAGTGTCGGCGAAGGAATGGATGCACCGATTTCATTTTCATCGCTACATTGTACATTGCCGCTGACAGAAGCTATGGATAGTCCCATATCCAATCCGCCTTTTAATACCGGCGATATAAAATATTCGTATATCGGTTGAGAATTGCTGAGTAAAAATACCGTAATGATGATTTTGACACCGATTGCCAATACGGACTTCAAATATGCGCTTATTTTAAATCCACTGACTGAAGCAACTGCTTTAAGCGATTCTATCGCTAAAACAACTAAGAAGAACACACAAACAACTTCACTGAGCGGTGTGGCAGCATAATCCCATGCAATATTGGCAACTCGGGCGCTGGCGCTTAAAATAGCTTCAAATATTCCGCAAAGCGGACAAGACGACAAACTTTGCATTATACCTGTCAATGAAGAACAAAGACCGTCTTGATTTTCTACTTGCTCGGTTTCTTTATTGAGTGTGGTGCACTGCATTTCGGTACCGTCAGCATTACAAGAGCAGTTTGTACCGCTCGAATTTTTAAGCGGCTGAATATTCTTTTTCAGCTGACTGAGGGCATCTGCCGCAGGACCGAAGGCGGCATTTGCATCCTTATGTTTTTGTAGGCATTCCGGTGTGTCAACCAGATTTTTATCCCAATCTGCACCAAGATATTCATATAAGCTGTCATTTTCAATATTTATACCATAGGCTTGGGCCGTAGCCGCATCGTCAACTGTCGGTCTGGCAGGATTTTGTACATTGCCTTCGGCATGCAAACAACTGCTGTAATAATCCTTAGCCAAAGTATTGTAGACAGCAACTTTAGATTTAAAGACATCAAAATTACCCTGCAGATTATCAACCAAAGATTTTTGAATATTTTCTTTTTGCTCTTCGGTGCAAGGGGCATCAGATTTTACTTCTTCATCGGCAGCGGCAACATGTATACTTGCAAAGAATGCGAGCAATATAAAGATGAAAATATGTAACTTACTATTATTTTTCATCAGATTGCTCCTCCTGAGGTAAAACGATGTCTTGCTGTGATTGTTCGTCTTTGTTTCTAATCCCCACGATGAATACGGCACCTGTGATAACAATGACGAGTATAATATACGCCGTATAGTGAAAAAACTTTGAGCCAATCACGGAAAGCGCTCCGAATTTCAAAAGCGTAAATATAAGGATAAGTGCAAGTAGTGAAAAAATCGCTGATTTCATTTGTTTTCTCCTTTACTTATCCTGATTAAACCCGTTGGTTATCTCGTCTTGCTGATTGTTAGCCATCTGATTTCTACCTTTAGCTCCCATTTTTGCATTACTGCCCAAGCCAAGATGACCTTTAATATTATTGATGGTGCTTTTGGCATTATTTAGTTTAGCATTGAGTGCCCCCGTAGCTCCGGTATGTTCGCCAACCGATTTACCCCACGCTTTGCCGCCTCTGACCGCCAATCCGGCCAGTCCTCCGAGTTTGCCTTGTTTGCCGAATTTATCTCCGACGGTGGCGCTGGTGATCATGCCGGCAGCCAGCTGTCCAATATGAGCACCAAGTGTACCGAGTTGCGCTCCGCCGGCAAATTTGCTGGCCAGACGGCCGGCTTGCTCCGGAAGCTTAAAACACATGGCGCAGCAGACTAAAACCACTAAAAACTGAATACCTCCAAGCGGAATTGCCGCTTCAATGGCCGGCACACTGTCGCTGTTGATTAAGTTGATAAGTTCTTCCTGCGGCATACCTACGGATAGCGCCTGCGTCGACAATCCTACAACAGTCGTAATGATAACACCCATCATTACAAAATTAAAGAAAACATTTAAAAACATATTCCACCCGATTTTGGTATAGCCGGTCGTAAGCTTAAACGGCCAGCAAGCCACGAAAAATGACATCAACGCGCAAACAATTCCCAGTTCGATTGCGCAATCAACCATATAAAAACTGATAGAAAGCCATATTCCGAGTCCGGCAATAAGTAGTACTATACCTTCGCCAAACATACTCAGCCGTGGAATTACGTATAAATTCCTAAAGCCCAAATCGGTCCACGAGTGGCATATAAATGATCTGCCTATGGCCGGAATGGTAGTCGCCCCGTTAGTAAAGTTTTCAACAGCACCTACCATCATTTGAGCAGTATGAGTTGAAAAGTATTCATTATTATCATCTAAACCTTGCGAATATTTTTTACCGGTTTCGGCCGCCTTAACGGCTGACGTTCCGGTCAGCGACATACCGAATTCCACACTGCTCTCTAAAATCGGACTTAACAGTTTGCTATAAAGAAAAGACGGATTCTGCAAAATAAAAATCGTAATTGCCACTTTGGTTCCCTGTAGCAACAAATCGGTTAAATATTTGCTGATTTTTTGTGCCTCAGGTGAAGCAATCGTTAAAAGCGTTTTATAGGCAATATACAACAAAAATCCGATAACAACCAAAGTCGTCAACGCGCCGCTTGTGGTATCGAAAGCATTTTTTGAAATTTTTTGCGCAGCACCGAGAATAGTTGAAAATAATTCACAGGCATAGCATTTTTCTGTCAGTTGTTGCTCATAGTCCGCAACGGTTTTGCATTCCTTTAGGGCATCCAGTCCGTCTTGGATAATCGAATCGTCTATAGCTTCACATGAAACAACTTCATTCGTAGTGTCATCACATTGACATGTAACTTCAGCATCTCCCGACAAAATAGCCAACTTACTGCCGGCATCTTTAACCGTTTGTCCCAGTTTATTGCGTGTGGTATTCAAATCTTCTAATGTTTCAATACATTTATTGCTGTTAATAAGATTTTGGACTTTGCCGGCAAACCCGCTGGCCGAATCGGTAAACGCGGTAAGTGCACCTGCATTTTGTAAAAACATTTCGGCTACTTTTACCATAACTCCGCTCGTCGCCGCCCCTAATAGACCGACCGAACTGATGGCCGCCGTTGCTGCAATGGCCGCCGGACCGCTAAGTGCCGGAACCGGAATACCGGCAATCGTACCTCCGGAACTGACCAAAGCACTAACTTCTGATAAACTGAGATTTTCTAAATCGTTGGCAAGCTCTTGCGCTGTCGGTAAAACTCCTTGAATACATTTAAATTTACCGCCGCCAATCATGACAGCTTCTTTACAATCGAGTTTATAATTATAAATTGTTTCCAGTAATTCCGATGCTTCGGCATCAACAGCCATGGTTGTTCCTTCTGCCTGGTTCGCCGGATTCTGAGCCCAGTTTAACAAAGCACGCACGCCGGCCACACCGCTGTTTGCGCGTTTAATAAGGCGCGAGATATTCACATCGGTTCCTTCAAGCGAATTATCGGTACTGACAAAAGAACCGTAAAGTGAAGACAAATTATTTCCTTCGAGCAATTTATCGCCGGCCTCTATGCCCTTAGGAGCATTATTTCCGTAATTCATCTTTTTTACGGCATCTTCTTTAATCATCTGTGCTGTATTGTTTAAGTTAATTTGCAATGAACCGTTCAAATAATGACAGGCCCCGTTGCCGTCATTAAATACAGCATTGAAATCTTTTGTGTATTGCTGATAAAACACTTTAGATTCTTGTAATGAAGTTAAGGCCTGATTTGCTATATCTTTTTTATTATCGTCAGTCAGTTTATCTGACGGACAATCATGTGTTGCAGCAAATACCGAAGTAGTCCACAACATTCCTAATGTCAGGATAAATAAAAATATTTGACGGCTACAACGTCTTAGTTCCATAGCAAAATCCTTATTTAGTATACCTTATCAGAATACAGTATAACATAAAATTTTTCAATATTTTATGACATATTTGTTAAATTTTCGTAATAAAGCTGCAAACGATACTATGGCAATCAGGCTATAAATTTTGATAATCTGAAACGGTGTTGATGCTATTTGATATTATCGGATTCGTTTTCATCATCTTCCTCAGCGACGGAGGTTCCAAATTCACCGGTCATGATAAAATTACGAGCGTATTGGCTGACAATTTCATTGTTTAGCGGAAAATAAGTATTGCGACGAATTTGCTTTATATTATCGGAGTACGATTCTTCACTGGGAGGAGTCGTAAACGGAAAACTGTCAAATCGGGAAAGCAATCTTTTAACCATATCGTGAATTGTCAGAGGTGCAAACAAAATACCATGCTCAATATCGTATGGCAAACGAGCCAATGCAACCGCACGGGGTGTTGAAATATCACGAAGCATTGGACCAAGCAAAAAATTGAAAAAACTCTTTGACGTAAGCAGTTCTGCTAAATCACTGCCGGAATTCAACGGGTTGATGTCTAGAATCCTAGCAATATTATATTGTCGATAATTATTGCTTTTACTCAACAATTTACGTGTTATCAAGCAACTGCAGCCGATATTTATAATATATAAATGACCGCGGATATCAATGTTCTTTAAGAATTTTGATAACATTGTTGCATGATAGTAGACATTGCGCCGTAAAGAAGGGTAGCCGATAGAAACAATATTCATCGGCAGATCTTTCAGTGATTCGGCCAATTTCTGTACTGACCTCTTGGAGCGCCCGAATCCATGCAATATTATAACAGTATCATTATACAATGGTTTCAGCTCGTATGCTTCTATATATTTTAAAAGTATCTCTTTGCATTGCTCAAATGTGCCGGAATGACGACGAATATTGTGGGGATCAAGCAACCGACATTTGTTATTCATAATGTTACGCTGAATCACCCAATCTTGGTAATTGTATAAATCTTCCCAAAATAAACGACCGCCGCACGTGAAAAAATCAAACTTCATAAAATTGACCTCCGAATCTAATTCGAATCTTGGTAGAAAATGTTTAATAAAAGCTTAATGTTTTGTTTTTTAAAGCTTTTACTATCAATAATTATTATTTATTCAAACTTTGTGGTAAGAGAAAATGGAGATTGGTAATATATTAATTCAATGCTGTGGATAAATTTTTCAATAAATTATATAATGAAAAATCAGTATGTTATAAAAAAACTTCAAAAAAAAGAAAAAAAATAATAAAAAGGTGTTGACAATAAGAAAGGAATAAATTATAAACCCTGTTACCGACCGCGAGACGGGAAGTTGAAGCGGGAGGGCGGTTGCGGAAGCACGAGAGCGGAGCTTTTAAGTGATGATGT
>JAFSWL010000014.1 GCA_017444525.1 Alphaproteobacteria bacterium | reverse complement strand
TAGTGAAGTATGCCTGCATTTAAAAATTTTAGAAAGAAATTACGCCGTCGTCGGGTAGAAACGTTTTTGCTGGCCGGTTATGCCTTTGCCGTAACTTGCGCACTGTTCTTGTCTCTACTAAATAAACCTTTTTCTGCCGAGCCCAAATTACCTATAACTCATGTGTCTAGCGAATCGTATGACTTCAGCAGCGATATTATGACACCGGCATTCAGTGATTCGTCAGCGAATAATCCTTTTGATCAGATTTATACCGAGGTAAATAATATAAAACTACTAAGCTCAAATGAAGTTGTTCAGTCAAAGTTTGAAATTGTGCAAAATGATAAAAATGTGGTAATGCCCATCGGTGCCAAGCCTAAATATGAGGCAAGTTACGGAGATTTCTCCGGTATTTATCAAAAAGAACGCCGCGTGGTGGTTATTGAAAAAGGTGATACGTTTATTGGAATTTTGATTAAGCTCGGTATGAATACCAAAAGCGCTACAGAAGCGTATAATGTTTTGCGCAAAGTTTATGATGCGCGCAGATTGCAGGTGGGGCAATATATAGCTCTTACCGCTACGTTTGATGCGCGTTTGCATCAGCTGGAAATGCTTGATAAATTGACGATAACACCAGAACGCGGAGTTAAATATATTTTGAGCGTCAACGAATATGATAAATATGTGGCAACAGTGGAGCGAGAAAAGTTTCAGCAAGATGTTAAAGTTGTCAGCGGTACGGTTGACGGGCCGGTTATTAACTCGATGATTAATGCCGGTGCAGTTAGGCGCATTGCTAACGATGTTATTGTCAAAATGTCACATTTGCTTAATTTCAGAACCGAAATTCATAAGGGTGATACATTCAACATTAAGTATGAAGTCAGCAAAGCAGCAAACGGTGATGTTGTTAAAATCGGCAATTTACTGTCTGCCTCGATTAAGACGGCTAAGCATACTTATAAAATTTATCGTTTTAAGGACAACTATTACAATGAGAAAGGTGAAACCAAGAAAACCGGCTTGGATATCAAACCGTTAGCTATGCGCGGAGCACGTATTTCATCATTGTTTGGTTATCGTCGTCATCCGATTTATAAAACAATGAAATTTCACAACGGGGTCGACTATGCAGCTCCTAAAGGAACGGCTATTTATGCCAGCGGACCAGGGGTTGTGGAAATGGCAAAATATGTTAACGGCTATGGTAATTATATCAAAATTCGTCATAATGGTGAGTATGAAACAGCTTATGGTCATATGAATGGATATGCTAAAGGAATCCGCAAAGGTGTAAGAGTGCGTCGCGGACAAGTTATTGGTTATGTCGGAAGCACAGGTCAATCTACGGGACCTCATTTACACTTTGAAATTCTGCGAAAAGGTCAACGGATTAATCCGCTTAAATCTAATGTTGCAACCGGAAATGATTTGGGTGGAAGTCAATTGACAGAGTTTAAACATCGGATGAATCAAATTGATGCAATGAAGGAAAAAATATTCAAAAAAGAAGAAAATGCTCCAGTGTTGGCATCGGTGGCACAAGCTGAAAAAGAAAAAGCCGAGGCCGAGGCATCTCTTACCGCAACAGATGCGAAAACTGCAGATAATGATACGCATAATGAAGCTGAGACTTCAGCAGAAGTTAAAACAGTCGAAAACGATAAAAACATTGCTAAGGAAGATACTGTTGCAGCTAAACAGGTGCAAAATGAAGATGAGAAAGAAGATGTTATAGAATCTGTGAAAGAGGAAACAACAGGATCGTCTGAGGAACAGAAAACCCAAAAAACACCGGCTGATGAGTATAAAGGAAAGCGCTATAATCCACCATTGCTTTCTGCAGCCGAAGCACGTAAAAAATATTTGCCGACAACCAAAACACTTCCGCTAGGAGTCAAACAGGTAAAGGTTCCGGCACGCAAGCCACGTTATGCCAGACGTTAAACGTGTGTAATCTTCAATGAATATACTTGATAAATGAGTCATAAAAAATTACATTTATAAAGAATGTGGATAGGCTTAGGGAGATTATAAATATGGATAATTTGCCATTGTTGAGAGATATTCATTTGCCGGATGGCAATGTGTCAATTTTTCCATTGGCATTCGGTTGGTGGGGTCTTCTGTGCAGTTTATTGGGACTGTATGTCTTATACCTGATTATAAAGATAGTGTGGCGACAAAGTGCAAAAATTTACGCTCGGCGGATATTATTGTCATTGAAAGGCGATACCGGACTTGCTTCGGCAGTTAAGCTATCTGAAATTATGAGACGTGCATGTGTGCGCAAATATCCTGATGCCGTAGCTAAATCCGGAAAAGAATGGATTGCTTTTTTGAACTCCAAATCAAAGCTGAAGTTGAGCGGTACGGCGGCGATTTTGCTGCAAAATGCTCCGTTTATGATAAAGCCGGAATATAAGCCTGAAGATATGCAGATTGTGTGGAATTATTGTTATGAGTGGATAGGAGAAAATCTATGATTGTTTTTGCCAATCCGAGTGCCGCATGGCTATTATTGCTTCCGGTTTTTATATTTTATATTTTTCCGGATGCCGCCAAAATGTATGGAGATGCACTGCAGGTCCCGTTTGTTAAAGATATTATGGCTATAAAAAATGATAATTTATCTGGACATACTAAAAATAAAACAAAAGTACAGAATTCATTTGTTAAACTTTTGTTTATGCTGCTTTTATGGATATTGATAACATTTGCTTTATGCCGGCCGCAATGGGTGGGAGAACCGCAAAAAATACATCACGAATCGCGAGATATTATGTTGATTGTTGATGTTTCAAAATCTATGATGGAGCGTGATTTTGCTTATAATGGAAGACTTTATGATCGAATGTCCGTAGTAAAGCAAGTGGTGGCGGATTTTGTCGATGAGCGTAGCGATGATCGCATTGGGTTGGTGGTGTTCGGTACCAGAGCTTATATGCAAGTACCTTTGACGTATGATAAAAAATCCTTAAAAGAGACTTTATTAGCTATTGAACCTGGTATGGCAGGGGCTTCTACCTCTATCGGAGATGCCATCGGCGTGGCTTTAAAAAATTTGGCACTCAATGATGATAAGGCGGAAAATAAAGTGATTATTCTTTTGACTGATGGTGAAAACAACGATGGAAGCATTTCTTTTCCGCAAGCAATAAAACTGGCTCAGGAAGAAAATGTTAAATTTTATACCATCGGAGTAGGCAGTGATACATTAAGTCTTTTCGGCGGATTGTTCAGTGTTCCGGCAGACAGCGGACTTGATGAAAAAAATCTGCGTCAATTGGCTGAAACTACAAAAGGTACATATTACAGAGCAAAAAATGTTAATGCTTTGCAGCAAATATATGGCGAAATAAATAGATTGGAAACACAGAAGCATGAAGGAAACATTGTGCAGCAAACCAAAGATCTGTTTTATTATCCGGCTGCATTGGCACTTTTATTGTTTTTGGCAGTGTTAGCGTGGATAAGGAGTAAATAAAAAAATGGAGTGGTTGCAGGATTTTCATTTTTTGCGTCCGTGGTGGTTATTGGGGCTGGTTATCCCGTTTTTATGGGGGTGGTTTATGTGCCGCAATGAGCGTGTACAATCTTCTTGGGCTGAAGTTTGTGATGAACATTTGCTTAATTACTTATTGATTAAAGGAGATAACAGACAACGTCGCCTTTCGTATATGATTGCGGTTTTGTTTATGGTATCGGCCATTATTGCTTTAGCGGGACCAACGTGGATAAAAAAAACTACTCCGACACTCAGAACGGATAATCCGGTGATGATTTTGTTGAATATGTCTTCGGATATGAAGAGTAAAGATGTTGCTCCGGATAGATTGACACGGGCACGGTATATTATCAAAGATTTTATTCAAACACTGCGCTCCACCGAAATCGGATTTGAGGTATATAGTGATGAGCCGTTTATTATTTCTCCGCTGACGGAAGATACGGCATTGATTGACAATCTGTTACCGGCGATAACGTATGATATTATGCCCGCGAATGGTGATCGCTTGGACAGAGCTATTGATATGGCGGCAGAACGTATGAAAAATACCGGATATAATACCGGAAATATAATTGTGCTTGCGTCAGATGTAGGCGAGCATTTCGACGCGGCATTGGAGAGTGCTGCCGCAGCTCATGATAAGGGATTTGATGTAAACATAATAAAAGTAAGTGCGCAACCAAATGAGAAACTGCAAATGGTGGCACAGAAAGGACATGGTATTTATTTAAATTAGAATCATAATTATCAACAATTGAGCAATAAAATCAATAATTTGTATGCCAAGCAATTAAATGAAAGTAAAAATACACAATCGACATGGGTTGATATGGGGTACTATTTGTTTTGGTTGCCGGCATTGTTGTTGCTTTATTATTATCGCCGCGGAGTGATTTTGGTTCTTTTATTTTGTTTGGTCGCGACACAGACTCATGCTGGCTGGTTCTTGAATAATAATCAGGAGGCAATGCAATATTTCAATAACAAGCAATATGATAAGGCAGCTCAGACTTTTGATGATATAAAATGGCGCGGAGCTGCTGCATATAAAAACGGTGATTATCAGCAAGCATATCGGGAATTTGCCAAATCAGATGATGTAGTCTCACTTTATAATCAAGGTAACGCATTGGCTAAATCAGGCAAAATAGATGAAGCTATAGCCCAATATGAAAAAGTTTTAAAACGTGATCCGCAATTTAAGGATGCTGAATTTAATTTGGAGTATCTGAAAAAAATGCGGCAAAATCAAAACCAAAAGCAAAATCAAAAACAGGATAACAAACAAGATAATCAGCAACAACAAAAATCCGGAGAAAATGAGAAGTCTCAAGATAATCAGCAGCAATCGGATAATCAAGGTAACGAACAACAAAAACAGGAACAGTCGGAAGAACAAATAAATAATCAATCTCAGAATGCGCAAAAGCAACAAAATAATGCTAATAAAACCGAAAAAGAACAAAACGGGCAACAAAATGGGGGGAATGAACGGCAAAATCAAGATAAACAACAATCGGATGACGCCGCATCACAAGCCGAGCCATCTGCCGATGCAAATGGTAGTGAGCCGCAGTCTGAACAGACACAAGCCGGAAAAGATGCAGCCGATAGACAATCAAAGTTGCAAGAAGGTGCCAATTTCAATGAAAAATCTGATGATTCAAAGCAAAACGGCAATGATAAAAATTCGGAAAATGAAAATATCGGAGATAGGCAAACCAAATCAGAATCTTCAGTTCAATCCGGTAATCCCGATGAACGCGGTCATGAAGCGGAGGAAGTGCAAATTCAAAACGGAGATAAAGATGTAAATGATTCCGAGAAAATACGCGCAAGAGTGCAAAAATTTAGAGATATTCCGGAGGATAACGGCGGCTTGTTACGCGCTTTGATAGCTAAAGAATACAGTAAAAACAGATATAGAGACAAATGAGGGAAAAATGTTTCAAAGAGTAATATTTTGTGTGGTTACAGTGATGTTATGGTCTGCAGAGAGCTTAGCCGGACAGCTTTCGGCAAAAGTAGAACCGCAGCAGATTCAGTTCGGTGATACGGTGAGATTGGAAGTCAGTTACGAGGGGCAGGATGCCGGTTTAATACAGCCGAAATTTGATGTTCTCGGCAATGATTTTATCGTTTATTCAACTTCTTCTTCCATGCAGGTACAATATGTAAACGGTGTCGGACAACAAAAACGAGTGTGGACTTTGGTTTTGATGCCGCAAAAAGAGGGAACAATGGTTATTCCGGCTATTTCGGCAGGCCAATATTCAACCGCACAGCTAAATATCGAGGTTTTGCCAACAGGAGTGCCTACGGTTAAGAAAACATCGCAAAATGCAGCGAAAATCGTTGCTGATAATACAGACGTAACATCTGCGAATGCTGATTTTTGGATGGAAATGTCGGCAGATATAAAAAATCCTTATTTACAGCAAGAAGTAAATACGACGCTGGTCATTTATGACAGTAAGAATATTCAATTTACGGAAGATCCGTTTTTTATTAATGCCGATGATTGGAAAATCAAACAGATAGGAAAACCGGAGATTACAGATAAAAACGGTCAGCGAATTATTAAAATCAGATATGCCATGTTTCCGCAGAAAAGCGGTCGTTTAATGTTACCTGCAGTGCAAGTTAAAGGGTATTATATCGAGCGTAGTCAGAATCAGACAACAAAGTCTGTTAACGGCTTTTTCCGCTTTTTGGATATAGGTTTTGATATAACCGATTTAACCAGTCAGCAAAAACCGATTATGATGCGAACAAAACCGATTGAGATGAAAGTCAAACCAATACCGGAAGATTACGGTAATGATTGGTGGTTGCCGGCGACAACGGTTTCTTTGAGTGCCCGTTGGAGCGATGAACGTCCGGTATTTAAGGTTGGGGAAGCAGTTACGCGTGAAATAACATTATCAGCAACAGGTGTTGATGAAAGTCAGTTACCGATATTGGAATTTGCACAAAATGAGGCGTGGAAACAATATCCGGAGAATCCGGTTACAGTAACTGTTGAACAAGGCAGAGAATTGCGTTCGACTGCGGTTACGAGAGTGGTATATATTCCGCAGCGCGGTGGGGAGCAAATCATTCCGGAAATAAAATTGCACTGGTATAATGTTAAAACTCATCAAATTGAGAATGCAATAATTCCAGCGGAGAAAATGTATGTCGGCGGAATGATTAACGATGTGGCTTCAGTGGCACGGTCAGCAACCGGTGCGTCAGATGCAATTCCGGTAGCTTCGGAAAAAATAACAGAAATACATACCGATAAAAAAAGTGGTAATTCAGATTTACGGTTGATTATTTTGATGATCATATGCGCCTTTTTATGTGGAATTATATGTAATTACTTGTTTTTTCGACATCGGATAGTTAATAACGGGGAGCGCGCGAGTGATGACAGCATGAGTGCGATTACCCGCAATTTACGCAGTGCAGACTACAGAGCATTACGAGACAGTTTGATGCATTGGGGAGAAAAGATGTTTAAAAATAATTGTATCAATAATTTAAATGATTTGGCAGAACAGGTTAAAGCCCCAGAATTTACCGAACAAATGAGATTGTTGAATCAAAATCTTTATGCAGGAAGCAATGTTCCGATTAATGCCGAAATTATTCTTAAGTATGTAAAAAAACAACAAAAGTCAAAGGCAACTGATAAAGTCGCTCCGCTTCCGGATTTATATAAATAACTTGCAAATCGGGAAAATATGTGCTGTAATCGCATATAATACACAGGGGAAAAGGATGCCTTTATTAAAAAAGACGATTATGTGGGGATTTTTTCTGGCAGCGATGTATTTCGGTGGCAGTATGACGCAAAGCGGCAGTAATTTTTTACAAGGAATGGGCTTTCTTTCCATAGTGGCCGCGTTGGTTTGCTTGTATTTGGTGCTGAAATTAATATGGGGACCGTTGAGTCAATATATGAAGTTAATTCTTTGTGCCGGTGTGGTATGGTTTTGTGCATACAGTATCGGTTTGTTTGACGGAAATACCTTGCAATCATTTTTGTCGGGAAAGTCAGTTTCACCGGTTTCTAAACTTACACATGATGATAAGGTGGAAGATGCCGATATATTGACAAGTGCTATGTTTGAAGACGAGCATGATGACAGTATAGCGGTAAACGGAGCGGATAACGGTGGACTGGTTGGTAAATTAAAGACATTGATGTTTGGAACAACAGAAGGAACAAACAAAGAAGTGTCAAAAATATTTAATCCGTTAGAATATCCGGAAATTAAGGGATATCCGCAGGCTTTAAGCGGTAGTATCTTGTATTTGGAAGGTGTAAAAATAAAACTTTTGGGGATCGATGCTCCGGATGTAACTCAGACATGTGCGAATCGCTTTCAACAAAGCTATAATTGCGGTAAACAAGCGCAGAATTGGCTGCAGGAATGGCTTAACAGTAAAGAAGTAAGCTGTCATATTTTAAGTAAAATTGAGCAAGGATGGGCTACCGGTAGTTGTTTTACCGATAATAATCAATATGATGTGGCAGCAGTAGTGGTAAATGCCGGTTGGGCGGTAGCGTATACGCGTGTAACAGATATTTATGTACCATACGAACGGCAGGCTGCAGCAGCGCATCGCGGTTTGTGGAACGGAACTTTTTATAAACCGTGGGATTGGAGAAAGCTGCAAAATCGTAAATTAAAGGTGAAAATTAATTTTCCGAAACGCAAAAAGGTAAAAGCTAAATCGGAAACCGATGAAAAATTTAATTTTTGGGGATTGTTTTAGATGCAAAATGTATTTTATTCTGAATCGGAGCAAGAAACGGCAGAAATTGCCAAACGCTTATCAGCAATCACAAAAAAAGGAGATATTTGGGCACTCCGTGGTACGTTGGGGATGGGTAAAAGTGTGTTTGCCAGAGCTTTTATACAGCAACTTACAAATGCAAAAGAAGTGCCGAGCCCGACGTTTACTCTGGTTCAAATGTATGTGGCTCCGGAATTTGATATATATCATTATGATTTATACAGATTGAAAAGAGCTGATGAAATTTTTGAATTGGGCGTTGAAGAAGCGTTTTATTCCGGTGTCAGTTTAGTGGAATGGCCGGAAAAAATGGGAACGCTTACACCGCGTAATATGTGGGTTGTAGATATAACAGCAGCAGAGAATCGACGGATAATACGCATATCATCTGACGATTCCTCCAAAATGGAAAGATTAAAAAATGCCGGATAATAATTATGTGCACGCAACGTTGGTTGAGCTTGACGGTAAAGGGGTTTTACTGTTAGGGAGCAGCGGTAGCGGTAAGTCCGATTTGGCATTGCGACTGATTGAAAATAAAGGAGCAAAATTGGTTGCAGATGATGTGGTCAGGCTTAGAAAATCGGGTGATTCAATATATGGATTTGCCGTGGATAATATATGCGGCAAATTGGAAGTTCGTGGCATCGGAATTGTCGATTTTCCATATGTTGATAAAGTAGAAATTAATTTATCAGTACATCTATCCGACATTCCGGAAAATATAGAAAGATTACCTTTGATGCAAAAAGAATCGATTTTAGGACTTGAAATTAAAAAAATAGATTTGTATGCTAAAGAAAATTCAGCGCCGGATAAAATAGTGGTTGCGCTACGGCAAAGTAGTAAGGAGTAAAAAAGAAAGCAGAATGCTGAAACAAAAACTAGAAAAATTTTTACAGGCTTTAGGTAAGGCTCCGGTCGGGTTTATTATTAATCTCGGTTATTTGACGCAATTCATCGTTAAGTCGGTGTATAATTGCTTTATGCCGCCTTTTTATATAAAATTGTTCGGTAGACAGTTCTTGAATATCGGTTTTTATTCTTTGCCGGTAGTCGGTTTAACGACATTGTTTGCAGGTATGGTCATAGCTTTGCAGACTTATTCAGGTATCTCCGAATATGGGGCTGAGAGCGTAGTGGCAGGGGTGGTATTGATTTCAGTTACCAGAGAGTTGGCTCCAGTGTTATCTGCCTTAATGGTTGCCGGCAGAATAGGTGCTGCTATGGCTGCTGAAATAGGTACTATGCGCGTAACCGAGCAGATTGATGCATTGATAACACTGTCAGCGAATCCATTCAGATATCTGATTGCTCCACGAGTTTGGGCCGCCGTATTGGTGATGCCTTTATTGGTTTTGTTCGGTGATATTATCGGTATTTTCGGCGGATATTTGGTCGGCGTATATAAGCTTGGTTTCAATCCGGCCAATTATATTAATAACACTATGAATAATCTGACTTCGGTAGCGATTGTGATGGGTATAGTTAAGGCTGCGGTGTTCGGCTTTGTTATATCAATCATGGGATGTTATCATGGTTATCGTTCCAAAGGTGGAGCTCAAGGTGTAGGAGAAGCAACAACAAATTCGGTAGTTACTTCATCCATTTTGATTCTTATCTTAAATTATCTGATTACGGAAATATTCTTTTCAAGGTAGGAGAGGACGATGGCGGATAATAAAATTGAAATCAGGAATTTACATAAAACTTTTGGTAAAAAATGTGTTCTGAACGGTGTCGATTTAGATGTTAAGGAAGGTGAATCGTTAGTGGTTATAGGCGGTTCAGGTACCGGAAAATCAGTTTTGATTAAATGTATTCAGGGTTTGTTAGCGCCAGATGATGGATCAATTAAAATTGATGGCATAGAAACCGTAGATAACAATAAAAATATTCATGAAAAAATGGGGATGCTGTTTCAGGGAGCCGCGTTATTTGACAGTTTGAGTGTTTGGGAAAATGTTGCTTTTGTGTTATTGGAAAACGGTAAGTTGTCGCGCAATGATGCAAAAACTGAAGCAATTAATGTGTTGCGGCAAGTTGGGCTTACTCCGGACGTGGCGGATTTGTCTCCTGCCGAACTTTCAGGCGGTATGCAGAAGCGTGTTGGATTGGCCAGAGCTATTATAAATAAGCCGGAAATAATCTTTTTTGATGAACCGACAACAGGTTTAGATCCAATTATGGCTGATGTTATAAATGATTTGATAATTGAATCAGCAAAAGGTTTGGGAGCTACAACTTTTACCATTACTCATGATATGGCTTCGGCGCGAAAGATAGCCGATAGAATCGCTATGTTGTATCAGGGCAAAATTATCTGGATAGGATCGGTTGAAGAAATGGATAAAACCGATAATCCGTATTTGAAACAATTTGTATCGGGCAGTTCGCAAGGACCTATAAAAGTGGAAATTTAGGCAATGATTAAAAAAACAACAACATTCGTATGTCAGAATTGTGGTAGCACTTATTCCAAATGGCAAGGAAAATGTGATGCTTGCGGCGAGTGGAATTGTATTGTCGAAGAAAACTTGCAAGCAGATGGATATTCAAAAATAAATTCCAAAAAAGAAGGGCATATTATCGATTTTGTGCCGCTTAAAGGAACGATGCAGACTTACAGCAGATTGCAAACCGGTATTAAGGAAATTGATCGGGTAACCGGAGGAGGATTGGTGCCTGGTTCGGTTATTTTGGTGGGCGGAGATCCCGGTATAGGTAAATCCACATTGCTGTTACAAGTCTGCGCCGGTTTAGCCGCATCTGCGGAAAAATATTCTTGTTATTATATTTCCGGCGAAGAAGCTATCGATCAGGTACGTATCAGAGCTAATCGCTTAGGGTTAGCAGAAAGTCCGGTTAATCTTGCCAGTGCAACCGATGTACGCAATATTGTAACAACGCTTGAAAAAACGGAAGCCAAAGTGGTCATAATCGATTCTATTCAAACCATGTATTTGGATGAGGTTGAATCTACACCGGGAAGCGTCGGACAAGTGCGTGCCAGCGCATATGAACTGATTAAACTTGCAAAGCGTAAAGGATTTGTTCTGTTTTTGGTAGGACATGTAACCAAACAAGGAGAAATCGCCGGTCCACGTGTGTTGGAGCATATGGTTGATACAGTGCTTTATTTCGAAGGTGAGCGTGGGCACCATTTCAGAATTTTGCGCGCAGTTAAAAATCGCTATGGCGCAACAGACGAAATCGGCGTATTCGAGATGCAGGATAAAGGGCTGGTTGAGGTGGAGAATCCGTCAGCGTTGTTTTTAGCCGAGCGTCAAGGAAATATCTCTGGTTCATGTGTGTTTGCCGGAATAGAAGGATCGCGTCCGCTTTTGGTAGAAGTGCAGGCTTTAGTCAGCCCTAGCGGGTATTCAACACCAAAACGTGCTGTGGTCGGTTGGGATTCTAACCGCTTATCTATGATATTGGCTGTTTTGGAGGCACGTTGCAGTATAAACTTTAGTGCTCATGATGTGTATTTGAATATTGCCGGCGGCTTGAAAATAAGCGAGCCGGCAGCCGACTTGGCGGTAGCCATGGCGGTAATTTCTTCGCTGACGAAAAAGCCGTTGCCCGCAGATATGGTGGCTTTCGGCGAAATCGGGCTTTCAGGTGAAATACGCTCGGTAACACAAGCAAACCTTCGCTTGAAAGAAGCACAAAAGC
Source organism: Alphaproteobacteria bacterium (assembly GCA_017444525.1). Lineage (GTDB taxonomy): Bacteria > Pseudomonadota > Alphaproteobacteria > RF32 > CAG-239 > RUG410. Next base: position 56,160 of record JAFSWL010000014.1, on the reverse strand, counting down.
TTGGTTTCATCAGTGCTATTGTTCCTCCGGTGTTCGGTAAGGATAAAAAAGAAAAAGGCTTAAAAAATTATGATTTATCATGCTATGAAATAGGTCATGTTCAGCGCTTGATAAATTGGTTTAATTAGGAGTAGATAAATGGAACAACAACTCAATAATCTGGATGTCATCTTTTTAATTATTATAGGAATTTCGTCACTGGTAGGTATTGCCAGAGGGATGACAAAGGAACTGTTATCTGTTATCGGATGGATTTTGGCGGCTGCAGCATTGTTTTATTTGGTGCCGATGTTGAACCCGTTTACAGAGAAATATATTGCATCTAAGATTTTATCTAATTTGGTAACCGGTATGGCGGTTTTGATTGTATTCAGTATAATTTGGGTGTTGACAGCCGATAAATTGGCTTCTGTGATACGTTCAAGCAAATTGAGTGCGCTGGATCGTATTTTCGGTTTTGTATTCGGTACTGCACGCGGGGTACTGATTGTGATTTTGGTTGCTTTAATGTTTTCAACATTAATTCCGGCGGAGACGCAAAAAGGAGCATTCGCCGAATCACAAATATATCAGCAGGCAGCAGCATGTGTCGAACCGTTGAAGGCAATGATTCCGCAGAGTTGGGTAGATGGATTTAAGGCCAAGAGTGAGAGTTTAGGCTTCGGTAAAGTCGAAGAAAAGAAAGAAACTGATGAAAATACAGGTAACGACGCTGAAATAAAAGATCAAAACGCTGTTTCCAAATCAGAAAATGAGGAGACTGATGCCGCTAAGAAGGACGGTTTGCGTGGAACTTTTGAATTTATTGATAATAATTTGGAAGTTCTGCAGCAGAACGGTGAGAAACTATTTAATCAGCTGGCGCAGCCGAAGACGGCAGATAAGGCGACAGTCGATGAACAGAGCAGTGATTCGACAACCGATGGAATTGTTTCTGATTTAGATAAGATTCTCGATGTGTTGGAAGATGTCGTAACCGACGAACCGGTAACAAATAACAAACCAACAGCACCGCAAATGAAAAAGACTATAGAAGAATTTAATAATTCGGAGCCGACGATAGAAGATGTTATAGAAAAAGAAGTTCCGGATGCGGCTCAGTAGTATCTTCATACAACAAAAAAGCGTCTCAGTTTTAGGCTGAGGCGCTTAATTTTTATAAGTTGGATAAGGTTGAATTCAGTTATCTGCGTTCAAACAGCTTCTCGATATCAATCAATTTGATTTTTACGTATGTGGGACGACCGTGATTGCATTGTCCCGAATGTTCAGTGTGTTCCATATCGCGCAAAAGATGATTCATTTCTTCTATATTTAATGCTCTGCCGGCGCGGATCGAGCCATGACAAGCAATAGTGGCGCAAATGTGATGGATTTTATCGGTTAAAGCATAAGCATTACCCCATTCAGAGATTTGCGCAGCTAGGTCTTTAATCAGTTTTTTTACATCGGTATCTCCCAAAATAGCTGGAATTTCACGTACCAAAACGGCTCGCGGACCAAATTCTTCAATCGATAAACCAAGAGAAGATAAGGTTTTTGCATATTCCAGAATATTTTCTTTTTCCAACAAGCTCAGATCAACAACTTCGGGAATTAATAAAAGCTGTGCCGGTACTCGTTCATGTTTTGCCATATTTTGCTTAAGTCGTTCCATGGTGATACGTTCATGGGCAGCATGCTGGTCAACAATTATGATGCTGTCTTCGGTTTGCGAGATAATGTATGTATTGTGAAATTGTGCTTTAGCTAAGCCTAGCTCTCCGACTTGCTCAAGTGTTTGAGTGGATGGAACTTCAGCCACCCGTACGGAGTGCTGGTGCTGAAATTCCGGTAATTCGAGAGGCGAAGTATGGGATGAATAACCGCTTTGTTTAAGTGGAAATTTCAGACAATGATTTGTAGGAGTAAAGTCGTGAACCGAAAAATCTGTTGTAATATTATGCAATTCCTGAAAACGTTGAGTTTCTTCTTGCATCTGCTGCAGCAGACGTTCCATATTATCGGTTTGTGCACTGTGTTGACCACCGGCGCTTAGTGCGTTGCGAATGGCTCCAACTAACAATCCGCGCACTGCTCCGTTATCATAAAAACGTACTTCAGCTTTGGTCGGATGTACATTAACATCGACATAGCGTGGATTTACGCGAATAAAAATTGCACAAACCGGATAGCGGCCGGATATTATCATATCTTGATAAGCTCCTTTAATTGCACCTAGAATCAGCTTATCGCGCACCGGACGATTATTTACAAACAAAAATTCAGATAACGAATTGGCTTTATTATAGGTAGGAATACTAACAAAGCCGCTGATATCGCAAAAGTCGTTTTGAGCGGTAATCGGCACTGAATTATCATTGAATTCAGTTCCCAAAACTTCGGCAATTCTCTGCCGTCTGGCTTGCAGAAGTTCGCTTTCGCAGGCATTTAATGCCATTTTTTTCTTTCCGTCGGCATATAAATAGAAAGCAATATTCGGATTAGCAAGAGCAATTCTTTGTAGCATATCTACGCATTGAGCGGCTTCTGCCGAATCAGATTTTAAGAATTTAAGTCTTGCCGGTGTTGTATAAAATAAATCACGCACTTCAATTCGTGTACCAATGCTGATGGCTGCCGGTTCAACCGAGCTTTTGATGCCGCCGCTGACGTTTATTTTAGCTCCTTCGGAGCTGCCTTTTTGGCGTGAAATTATGCTCAAGTGGGAGACAGAACCGATGGAAGGCAGTGCTTCACCGCGAAAACCCAAGAAATTAATTTGAAATAAATCATCATCCGGTAATTTAGAAGTAGCGTGTCTTTCTACCGCCAAATTCAGCTCTTCGGGAGACATACCATTACCATTGTCGGTTACGGTTAAGATATTTTTGCCGCCTCCTGTTAAAGAAACTTCAATTTTATGGGCGCCGGCATCAATGGCATTTTCCACCAATTCTTTCAGAACAGAAGCAGGTCTTTCAATTACTTCACCAGCAGCTATTTGATTGATTAAATTTGAAGGTAATACACGAATATTCATTTATAATACACTCTATTTTCGTATTTTTTTTATGTAACTTATTAATGCTGAAGTCGAGCAGTCATGTTGAGTATTTCGATTCATTCCCTGTAGTTCCGGCAGAATATTTAAAGCCATTTTTTTGCCGAGTTCGACACCAAATTGATCAAACGAATTGATGTTCCAGATAACTCCTTGTACAAATACTTTATGCTCGTACATTGCTATCAGCATACCTAGTGAATAAGGATCAATCTTCCTTAAAACAATGGTATTCGTCGGGCGGTTGCCGCTGAAACTTTTGTATTTTTTCAAACGGTTAATTTCGGTCGATGATTTCCCAGCTGCCTCAAGTTCTGCAATGGTTTCATCTTCGGTTTTCCCATGCATTAAGGCTTCACCTTGAGCCAAAACATTGGCCAGCAGAATTTGATGATGTGCGCCGATTTCGTTATGTGAAATAGCCGGAACAATCAAATCTGTCGGAACAATTTCGGTTCCCTGATGTAACAGTTGGAAAAAAGAGTGTTGAACATCGGTGCCGGCTCCGCCGAATAATACCGGCCCTGTTGAATAATCAACATATTTGTTGTCAAGTGATATTGATTTGCCGTTGCTTTCCATATCCATTTGCTGTAAATAAGCCGGAAAATAGCGCAGATATTGATCATACGGAATAACGCAATAACGATGTATGCCATAGAAATTATTGTACCATACACCTATAAGAGCCAGTATTACCGGAATGTTATGTTCAAATTCCGTTTCAGTAAAATGCTTATCCATGGCATAAGCTCCATCGAGCATGCGCTCAAAATTTTTGTATCCGATTGCAATGGCAATAATCATGCCAATGGAAGACCATATTGAATAACGACCGCCCACAAAATCCCAAAAAGCAAACATATTATCTGAATTTATGCCAAACTTTTCTACTTCTTCTTTGTTGGTGGAAAGGGCAATAAAGTGCTTCGCTACAGCGTGTTCACCTAAAGCATCAACCAACCATTTGCGGCAAGTGCGTGCGTTAGTCAAAGTTTCAATGGTAGTAAAGGTTTTTGAAGCTATAATAAATAAGGTTGTTTCCGGATCAATCTTGTTTAATACTTCAGCACAACCGGTGCCGTCAATGTTGGAAATAAAGTAGCAGTTAATATCTTTTGCCCAATAATGACGCAGTGCTTCACAAGCCATAAATGGACCTAAATCGGAGCCGCCGATGCCTATATTAACTATATTTGTCAGCTTTTTGCCAGTATATCCGGTAAAGCGGCCGAGGCGAACAGCTTCCGAAAAATCTCTTATTTTATCAAGTGCGGCATCAATTTGAGGCATTACATCGCGTCCGTCCACATAAATAGGGGTATCGGCGCGGTTGCGTAATGCCGTATGCAAAACTGCACGATTTTCAGTGGTGTTGATTTTTTTGCCGGCAAACATATCAGCGATTTTTTCTTTCAATCCTCGTTCTCTGGCTAAATTGAACAAAGCTGCCATTACTTCGCTGTTAATCAGGTTTTTGGAATAATCAATCAGCATACTTTCAAGTTGCTCCGAATATTTTTCAGCACGTTTAGGATCGGCAGCAAACATATCTTTCATTTGTGTTCCGGCGAAATGTTTATAAATACTTTCGAGCTGTTTCCATGCCTTGTTTTTTGATTTTCCAAACATTATTTTTTCTCCTCTTGTTTCGTTTTTTGTTTTCCGACAATCACAAAATCCGGGATTTGTCCGAAATATTTGCGAGCTGCCGCATTTACTTGTTCTAAAGTAACCTCACGCAAATAATCATTGCGTTTTTCCAAAAAATCTATACCTAATTTATATTTCTGCATAGCTGTCAGCATTTCAGCAATTCCTCCGGTAGAGGCAAAACGTAAATTATGCGAGGCAATAAGAGCTTCTTTTGCTTGTTGAAGTTCTTGTTCCGTGACACCGTTTTCTCCCATTTTATGCCATTCATGCAACAGCATTTCTTGCGCTTTTCTAAAATTATCAGGTGTGGCAGAATAACCTCCGACAAGTAAAGTTAATGTATCTTTAGCTACTAAATATGTGTAAATTCCGTATGTTAATCCATTTTCTTCACGTATAACTTTAGATATTTTGGAACCAAGCCCAGAACCTCCGAAAATATAATTAGCCAAGTATAGTGGATAAAAGTCATCACTGAGTCGGTGCGTTCCTTTTACGGCAAAACGTGTCATTGTTTGCGGCGCGGTAAAGTCTATATAGTGCTGAGCACCGGTTGTTTCAAGTTTTACAGCGGCAATGCGTTCGGTTTGCGGTTGTTGCGGTAAACGACCGAATATGTTGTGTATGAGGAGTTTTGCAGCAGACGGAGTAATATCACCGGCAATACCGATAATCAGGTTTTGTTTTGTAAAATGTTGATGCATATAAGTAATCAAATCACTGCGAGTTAATCCGGCAATGGTTTCGGTTTTGCCAATGGCCGGACGGGAATATGGATGTCCAGCATACATAATTTCCGCAAACTTATCTGCCAACACACTGCCGATGTGTTCATGATTGTTGCGTAAAGCCGTTTGCATCTTATTTTGAGTAAGTGTTATATAATCATAGGTGAAATATGGTTTATATAGTGTCGAAGTCAGCAATTTAATACCCATATCAACATTAGCGGTGGGCATCTGCAAAAAACCGTCAAAATCATCGGTATCGGCACTGAAACTTATCCGCACACCATATTCTTCACTGATATCCTTAAATTGCAGGGCATCATAATCACCGGCACCGTTCATCAGCATTTCGGTTAAAAGTAATGTTAGACCTTGTTTGTTTTCGGGTTCATACGCTGTACCTGCCCGTTCAAACGTAAAATTCAGAGCAATAATCGGAACTGAATGTTCTTCTAACAAATATGCAGTAATCCCGTCAGCCTCAATTTGTTGCACATGCGAAGCAAAGGTTTTATCTTTTAATACCGATTGCTGTAAAATGCGTTCGGTATCAATGGCGGAATTGCGTTGATAAAGCGTCAGTAGAGTACAGCATATAAGCAGAACGGTAAGCAATAGCTTAAATATTTTCTTTTTATTCATCATGATCTCTCCTGATATCGGAGGAAGGCAGTAAAATGCCGATTATATCAGAAGCTTGCAACAGTTCATCAAAAGCTTGATGTACATCTTTGAGCTGAACGGCATTCAATTTATTTTCATAATTTTGAATTTCATTTAAGTCGAATCCCATGGAGAGCATATATCCAATCCAACTGGCGGCGGTTTGTGGATTATCATTAAGGTATACCATATTGGCCGATATTTTGCGCTTTATTTGCTCTAAACGTTCTTCAGTTAAGGCATTACGGGCTTTTATCAAAGATGTATTAAGAGCAGTAATCGCGTATTCCGGTGTGAATGACTTTTCTGTATTCGGAATCAGCGATAGGGTAAAAACTGTGTTGGAGCGTGTCATATAGTTATAACTGGTACTCACACTGACAGCAATGCGTTTACGCAGCACTAAATCACGATACATTTCAGCTGTTTCTCCGCCTCCCAAAAATTCTGACAATATATCATAGGCATATATTTTATCCTGCAATTCTTTACGTGGCGGCAACATAAACATCCGTGTAACGCGCGGAGTTGCGATATGCGGTAAACTCATTTGCAGTTGTTGGTGAAATTGCTCCGTTACAGAGGCCGGCAATTCACGCTTAAGCGGATTACTTTTTAGCTTGCCGTAATATTTTTCAACCAAAGGGCGTGCAGTTGCAACATCTATATCACCGGAAAGAACCAATATTGCGTTATTCGGTACGTAATATTTACGATAAAAGTCAAGTGTGTCATCGAATTTCAGCGACAGAATCTCTTCAGGCAATCCTGTAATGGGCCGTCCATAAGGCGATGTTCCCCACAGCATTTGTTGCAAACGCTCATAAAAAGGAGAGGCCGGATTGTTTTCAACAACCTGCTTGCGTTCTTCAAATACTATTTTGCGTTCGGCTTCAAAATCATCGGCACTGATTTTCAGGTTTTGCATTCTATCGGCTTCAAGTGCCAACAAAACTTCCAAGCGGCTGATATCGGCGAATTGGTGATATGAAGTAACTTCATAACTGGTAAAAGCATTTGATTCTGCACCGTTTTTTTCCATAATACGGTTAAATTCATCTCCGCTGATCTTAGCAGTTCCGCGAAACAATAAATGTTCCAACAGGTGAGCACTGCCGCCATGACCTCGAAACTCGTCTACAGCTCCGACTTGATACCATAACATTTGTTTTATCAACGGAGCTTTATGATTTTCGACCACAACAACACGTAAACCATTATCCAGCAAAAATTCGTCTGCCTTAAACATTTTGGCATCGACTGCAATGGCGATACTCAAGAAAAAAAGTACATATCCGAATAGTTTGTTCATGGGTTAACGTTCAGTAATTATTATTCCGAATCTTCCTCTTTTGCCGGAGTCGTTTTTTTCGGTCTGACATTAAATTCAGGCGGTAAAATCAGCGGATCATTGGTCTGAACCAATGTTTCATCAGGTCCTGTTTGCGTAAATCCGAGTTTTTTCTTAGTCCATCCGCAAGAACTTGTTGCCATAATCGCAACAATTGCCACAGTTAAACAAAGTTTTTTCATTTTTCCTCCCTTATTTTTTTCCATTAAATATTTCCAAAACAATCAAAAGGCAAGCACCGATACAAATAAATGTATCCGCCAAATTGAATGCCGGCCAGTGATATGTCTCATAGTGAAAATCCAAAAAATCAAGCACGGCACCGAAACGAATGCGATCCAGTACATTTCCGAGTGCTCCGCCGATAATCATACCAAGTCCGGTTATTTTCAAGCGGTCAGTTTCTTTGTGCATCCAATATAATAAAAAGGCACAAATTATGAGGGACAATGTGCATAAAAGCACGCAGCCGATGCTACCGTGATTGTTGAACATTGAGAAACTTACGCCGGTATTCCACACCTTTACCAAACTAAAATAACTTCCGAGCGGAATAATTTCTCCGTCAGATAAGTTATTCATCAATAAATATTTGCTCAATTGATCTGCCAATAGAGCTGCAATAATGGCTATAATGCCCGAAAACAACATTTTCTCCTCATAAAAACATTTAGCTATAGATATATAGTAAAAGTTTTTAATTCGCTACAACGAAAATAAAATAGTCTACAGTTTTTTAATAAATGTATCATTTAAGCCAAGCAAAAAATGCACTATCTGTAAAGATTTGCGTCTCTTTCAATGAAGCGGTCGAAAGAGACGCAACAGCAGATTAAAGGTATTATCGAATTTTCTGTCGGATGCTCCGACATTTCGGCATAATTGCCGAATTTAACAGTTACGCCGGCGTAAATATGGCAAGAGGCAGTAATTGCCGCATTTTGTTGAAGGAAGAATATTAAAAAGCACCGCGATTGAAGCGATGCATGATAATTAAAATAGGCGTTGTTCTTCTTTCAGTGGCTTGTATTTCAAGAATGGAAATATTTTTGCCATACCACGGAAAATACTTTTTTCATTCATCATCAATGCGTATTCGACATATTCCGGATAATGGGATAAATGTCGCTCTTCGGTTTTGGCACGCATATAATACACAATATTGTTACCCAAAAGCAAGCAGCTCAGTTTTATGGCTAAAGCCGGAGTTGCTGCCATAAACGGGATGCTTATCAACCACCAACTGATGTTTTTGAAAACGTAAGCCGGGTGTTTAGTGTATTTGTATGGTCCGGTGTTCCATAATCCGCGATATGTAAGATTGGAAAAACGGAAACCGGCGGAAACAGTAGCCATAGAATATAAAAACTCCAAGAAAATAATCATGCCGAACCATGTCCACCAGATTGCGCTGCCGCCGCGGAAATAGTCTATCCATTGTATTACTTCGTAACGGAAGAAGAACGGATAAAACAATATGCCCCAAAACGGCCAATAACACATAATGGCAACCAGCCAGCCTAACAATGTAGGCTCGGCCGTGCGTGTATGCGAATTGAGAATTTTAAGGTTAACCAGATAACCGGAAGCAGTGTAGGCTAAATCGATAAAAAAGCACATGCTGTTGGCTCTCCAAAACCACTCATACGGGTTATTGAGGTCATTTGACCATATCAGATTGATAAACCATTTAATGTCTTTAACGGCTGCCGGTTGCATCAAACTGAGCCAAAAAGCCTTGACTAACCAGCTGCGCACATAGTTGCCAAAAGCAAACCCTTTCATCTTTTTCAGATGAATTATACTGTATCCGAGTTCATAGTACACATCATTCGGTTCTTTATCTATTTTATCCATTAAACAGAAATACGGAACGCTGGCAATCAACATAAACGGAACTAAATATCTCAGAAACGGGAAATAGATGAGTTTGAAATCGTTATAGGCAAACATTGGCAGTAACCAATATAAAAAGCCGATAACGGCTAATGTAACCAGAAGTGCCACTTCTTTATAAAAAACACGCTTCCAATCAATATGGCGGCGTATTTTCCATCTGGTATAAACGCATGTTTCAGGATAGAACATTATTTCAAGGCTGATGTTAATAGAAACAAGCGAAATGACATATATGATAAAAAGGTGGGTTAAGTCATGTATATTAAGATATTTGCACAGCAACAAAATTGCAGTGGCAAGAATAAAAGAAAGCAAGTTAATACCAAAAGAAGTTTCGGATTGAGCATTGCCATTTATAAGTGGCATATAATATTTATCAGACATCAGAAATATCCCCATAAAATTCTGCAACACGTATCTTTTAGCACCATTTATAATATTAGTCCAGTTTTTTTAATGATTAATCAAATATAATATTGAAATGTCTGATTTCGTGTGTTTACCAATATATTTAAGATTGCACAGCTTGAGGAATAAAACTTGATTTTTCAATATTGTGTGATATAAATGCGCCATAAACATTTTTGTTTACTGCAGTATTTTGCGCAATATATAATGTATATTCAATATGTTGCGCTTTTATAAACTAACTTAATTAAGGATATATAAATGTCAGATGTTAAAATGAAAATGATGGATGCCAACGAGGCTTGTGCTTCTGTGGCACATCGTATGAACGAAGTCTGCGTGATTTACCCGATTACGCCGTCGTCTCCGATGGGTGAGTGGGCTGATGCGTGGTCTGCCGCCAAACAAAAGAATCTTTGGGGCGTTGCTCCTACCATTCAGGAAATGCAATCCGAAGCCGGTGCCGCCGGTGCTTGTCACGGTTCGTTACAGGCCGGTGCTTTAACCACCACCTTTACGGCTTCGCAAGGTTTGCTTTTAATGATTCCGAATATGTATAAAATCGCCGGTGAATTGATGCCGTTTGTTATGCATGTTGCGGCTCGTTCACTCGCTTATCACGCTTTGTCGATTTATGGCGATCACTCCGATGTTATGGGTTGCCGCCAGACTGGTTTTGCCATGCTTTGCTCAAATTCAGTGCAAGAGGCCGGTGATATGGCAGCTATTGCGCAAACATCGACTTTACGTTCGCGCGTTCCATTTATGCATTTCTTTGACGGTTTCCGCACTTCGCACGAAATCAAAAAAGTTAAACTGCTGTCCGATGATGATTTGAAAGCTATGCTTGATGGTGTTAACTATAAGTTTAATGCCGAACACGCTCTGCGTCCGGAAAATCCGGTTATCCGCGGTACAGCGCAAAATCCGGATGTTTTCTTCCAAGGACGTGAAGCAGCTAACCCGTATTATGCAAAGGTTGAAGGCATTGTTCAGGAAGAAATGGATAAGTTTGCAAAGATTACCGGTCGTCAGTATCATGTTGTTGATTATACCGGTGCAGCTGACGCGGAAAACGTTGTCGTGGTTATGGGGTCAGGCGCGGAAACAGTTGAAGAAGCTATTGAATATCTCAATGCACACGGTGCTAAACTCGGCGTTCTGAAAGTTCATTTATATCGTCCGTTCCCGACAGAATCTTTCTTGAAAGCATTGCCGAAAACCGCCAAAGTTGTTTCTGTTTTGGATAGAACTAAAGAGGCCGGTTCTCTCGGTGAACCGCTGTATTTGGATGTGGTTACGGCTTTGTCGCAAGCTTACAGCAACGGCAAAATCGCAAGCCTGCCGAAAATTTACGGCGGACGCTACGGTTTGTCTTCTAAAGAATTTACACCGGCTATGGCTAAGGCTGTGTTTGATAATGCTGTTGCCAATGCTCCGATTAACGGTTTTACCGTCGGTATTGAAGATGATTTAACTCATAAATCTTTGTCTTATGATCCTTCATTTGATGTAGAACCGGATGATGTCGTTCGCGCCGTATTCTTCGGGTTGGGCGCAGATGGTACGGTCGGTGCCAACAAAAATTCAATTAAGATTATTGCCGAAGATGCAGGTAAATACGGTCAGGGCTATTTTGTTTACGACTCTCGTAAATCCGGCTCTATGACTACATCTCACTTGCGTTTTTCGGATAATCCGATTCGCTCGGCTTATTTGATTAATCAGGCTGATTTTGTGGCTTGTCACCAATTCCAATTTATGAAAAAAGTTGATATTTTACATATTGCCAAAGACGGTGCCACTTTCTTGCTGAACGCTCCGTATAAAGCGGAAGAAGTTTGGGATCAGTTGCCGATTGAAGTACAGGAACAAATCTTGGCTAAGCACCTCAAATTCTACACCATTAACGCTGTGGAAGTTGCGCGTGCCACCGGTATGGGACAGCGCATTAACACGGTTATGCAGACATGCTTCTTTGCAATTTCCAATATTTTGCCGAAAGATGAGGCGATTGCGCAAATTAAGGCTGCAATTAAGAAGACCTATTCTAAGAAGGGCGATGCTGTTGTTCAAAAGAACTATGCTGCTGTTGACGCATCTCTTGAACATATGTTTGAGGTTAAATATCCGGACCACGTTACCTCGACCTTCCATCGTTTGGCGCCGGTTCCGGCAAATGCGCCTGAATTTGTTAAAGGTTTGACGGCAAAACTGATTGCCGACAAGGGAGACAGCGTTAAAACTTCTGAATTGCAGGAAGTTGTTGATGGTACATGGCCGACCGCTACCACGCAGTTTGAAAAGCGTTGTATTGCAACCGAAGTTCCGGTTTGGGATCCGAACACCTGTATCCAATGCGGTAAATGCTCAATCGTATGTCCGCACGGCGTAATCAGAATGAAAGTTGCTGACGATGCACAGTTGGCAGGCGCTCCGGCTACTTTGAAGCATGCTGATTATAAGGGTAAGGAATTTGCCGGCAAACAATTTATTTTGCAAATTTCTCCGGAAGACTGCACCGGCTGCGGCGTATGTGTTACCGCTTGTCCGGCTAAGAATAAAGAAAATCCGGAATTGCACGCCATCAATATGGACCATATCGAAAATCATCTTGAGGGTGAAAAAGCCAACTGGAAGTTCTTTGAAACTTTGCCGTATGTTAAACGTACCGATGTGGTTAAGAATATGCCGAAGACAACACAGCTTATTCAGCCGTTGTTTGAATATTCCGGTGCTTGCGCCGGCTGCGGTGAAACTCCGTACATTAAGTTGCTGACGCAATTGTTCGGCGATCGTATGGTTATTGCTAACGCTACCGGATGTTCTTCGATTTATTCCGGTAACTTGCCGACTACCCCGTATTGTAAAGATGAAAAAGGTCACGGACCGGCTTGGGCAAACTCTTTGTTTGAAGATAATGCCGAATTCGGTTTGGGTATGCGAATTTCTATCGACCACGAAGCCGAAACCGCAAAATCTTTGCTTGAAGGTATGAAAGACCAGCTTGGTGATATTGCTGATAAAATATTAGCAAACCCGCAGTCCAACGATATGGAAATTGATGCTCAGCGCGATAATATTGCCACCCTGCGCGCAAAATTGGCTGCTATCAATAGCGATGAAGCCAAGCATTTAAGCGAAGTTGCCGACTATCTGATTAAGAAATCCGTATGGATTATCGGCGGCGACGGTTGGGCTTACGATATCGGCTTCGGTGGCGTCGACCACGCTATTGCCAGCGGTCGCAACGTCAATATCTTGGTGGTTGATACCGGCGTATATTCCAACACCGGCGGTCAACAATCCAAAGCAACCCCGATGGGAGCATCCGCTAAGTTTGCTACTGCAGGTAAAGAGTTGCCGAAGAAAGATTTGGGTATGATTGCCATGTCTTACGGCAATGTTTATGTAGCACAAGTGGCAATGGGTGCCAACGATATGCAGGTAATCAAAGCAATGAACGAGGCTGAAGCTTATAACGGTCCTTCTATCATTATTGCTTATTGCCCGTGCATCAACCAAGGTTTGAATATGGCAGAAGGCTTAGGTCACCAGAAGAATGCGGTTGAAACCGGTTCTTGGCCGCTTTATCGCTATAATCCGGATAATATGAAGGAAGGTCAAGCTCCGCTTACTCTGGATTCTAAAGCACCGAGCAAGCCGCTTGCCGAATTTATGGCCAGTGAAACACGTTTCCAAGTTGTTAACAAGGCTAATCCGGAGCGCTATAATATGCTGCTTGGTAAAGCTCAGGCTAACGTTGATGAAAAGAGAGCGTTGTTAGAACACCTCGCTCAATATAAATAAGTAAAAACCACGTTTAACTGGTATCTACTAGAAAGCCTGTTTGTTTATGTACCTTTTTTGTACACTGCACAAACAGGCTTTCGGCGTATTTACACGCTATCCGTGGTTTTTTAACTTCTTTTTAGGGAAGGGTGTACCTCTTGTACACTGCGAGAAAATCCTTCTTCACATTAAAAGCATTCTTCGCTTTCTATCAACAGTGTTCTCTGCGGTTTAAGCCAAACAAAAAAGCGTTCCTCAATCAAGAGAAACGCTTTTTTATTACATTCGATAGCGGATAATTACTCCGAAACTCCAAGTCTCAACTCTCCATAAATTAAAGTGGATTTTAGACATTTCTCCGTCCACCATATGTGGGTTTTTATTGGAAATCAATCGTGCAAACAACAGAATATCAGTGTTGCTCTTAAATGAATTTCCCAATAATCCGGTTTTTACCCAAATCTGTCCGCCATACTTGAAAGTCCAAGCATTATACGGTGCTGATGATTTAGGTGCCGTATCGGTGGCTATGTCATCAAACCAAAAGACATCTCCGCCGGCTTTACCATAGCCGCAGAGAAAATCTCCGCCGATTCCCAACTTGCGATTGTGGCAAGTTTCCAATCCAATCTTACCCAAGAAATCACAGGTCGTACCGTACCTGTCACTGCGGGTGATGGAAGTGACTACGCCAAGACTATACGCAAATCCTGGTTTATTCATGTGCAACTTACCGCTATCCTCATAACAGGGGATGAAACTCACGGAATACCCGAAGTTCAGTCCCAAACCGGTGTTATTGATATCATCTAAATTAACATTTGGTATCAACTCCGCCTGCGAGGCTTTATCCGTGGATATGGTCGGGCAAATCTCAATCGACTGCTCAATATGATGCTTCTTAAACAAGCCGCCACGTTTCAGCGGATAAACCATATCCTTACGTTGGGTAAGATCAGCCGCCGTAAAAGAAGAATATTCGGACACCATGTTAAACATGGAGCCGGTAGTTTCCATCGAAGAACCTGTCTCCTCAACGTTTGCAGAATCGGAAACCTCAATCTCATTCTGCGCGGCTGAGCCGAGGCAGAACATCGCACATAGAGCGATAAGATAGAACTTTTTCATATATCTAAAAAATTTGATTTTGTCTAAGTATGAAGCAAAAATAAATATTTGTCAAATATTTTTTTTAGAGATATTTACAATTAACGATCTTGAAGCTCTTGTTTGATGCGTTGTTCTAAATCAGATATTTTCAGCGATAAGCTTTTATCGGCACCGGCTTTGCGAGCATTTTCAAGCTGCTTTTGCGCTATTTTCAAATTATCCATGCTATAGCTGAACTCGGCTGCAGCATAGAGGGACGCAGCATGTTTTCCGTTTAGTTCATATGCTCGGGATAGCAGCATCCAACCGTTTCCTGTCAGCACTTTTATCTGAGCTTGCTGCAATAGGGATATAATGCGCTGTAATTGGTTTTGATTGGGGTTATTTTCAAGCATGGCTTGCGCTAAGCATATTTTTAGGACGACATCATCAGGGCGTATTTTCAATGCTGTTTCATAGACGGATACGCTTTTCTGAACTTGTCCGCTTTCAAATAAAAATTGTCCTTTGATTTCATAAAAATACGGATTATGCGGCTGTTCGGCAATTAACCCATCAAGCAGATCCAAAGCTTTTGTTATGTTATTTTGCCTAAAGGCCAAAATACTGCGGGCATAGCGTGCCGCTGCAGAATTATCACTTTGCGGATACAATCGCGCAACTTTGGATTTGTCTAGCAAATAGGCGGATAATTTAGCTTTAATCATAGCAAAATCGGTATCAAGTCTGTGCGCAATCGGGTAATGATTGTTTTTACCGGCCTCGGCAAAGTGGTTAATACGTTCGGTTGTCATCGGGTGAGTGCGAAAATACGGATTTTCAGTAATACCACTCATAGCTGTCCGCTTTTTTATTTTTCGCATAAAATTTTGCAAACCTGCTGTAGATTGTTTGGTTTTATCCAAAAGTTTGATTGCGCTTTCATCAGCGTTGCGTTCTTCTTGAATTTGATAATGCAACATGCTGTTTACAGCAGAACTTTGCGAACCGAGTATAAGTGCCATTGCAGCGTCGCCGCGCCCGGTCGACACGGCAGCAGCTCCGGCAGCTATCATTGAACCGAGCATGATATATTGCATTTTTTGCAATTTAAGTTGTTGCCTGACAATATGACCTCCTAATATATGTCCGGTTTCGTGAGCTAAAATACCGGAAAGCTCATTAACATTATCTGCCTCAATAAGTGTTCCCGTATGCACAAACATATTATTACCTTCGCTGACAAAGGCATTCAGGGTATTATCGCGCACAATATATACTTTGTCAGCTCTAAAAGGAATGCCGGCCGCATTGTATAGCGGACCGACAATATTTGCCAGAAACTGCTGAGTTTCCGCATCGGTTATCAAAGTAATACTTTCAGCTTTAACCGGTTTAATGAAAAAAACAGTTAAAAACAGAGTTAATAAACATAACGATATCAGCCGAGTAATTTTTGCCACCAAGATTTTTTCTCCGGTTTGGTTTCTGCCTGTTTATCGGCAATATTATCGGTTGCTCGACCATCATTGCGATGTTCATAAGAACGGCGCTGTCTGCGGCCGCGGCCATTGCGGCGGAAGCGGAATCGATGATCTCCGTTTTCTTCTTCCTCTTTTTCATCGGGGATATTTTCATCCTCATCATATTCCATATTTTCCGCTTCATAACAAGTAGTAGTGGCATCTTGTGAAACGGTGTTGGCAACTTGCAATTTCTCACGGCAGATTTTGAAGTCGGATGCATCTTTCATATTGAGATCACCGGCAATGATAATTTGCAAATCATAAGTTTCTTCAAGTACAGAAAGTTGTTTTCTTTTGTGATTGAGGAGATAGGTCGCCAATTCTACCGGAACACTAACCGTGAGCTTAACACTGCGGTTGCGTACTCCTTCCCCTTCAATCGAGCGCAAAATCAAAGTAGCACCGGATTCAACCGTACGAGTGACACCGCGGCCATGGCAATAAGGACAAGGCTGATAATTGCTCTCAATAAAAGAAGAATGCATGCGTTGACGAGAAATTTCTAATAGACCAAAAATACTCATTTTAGCAATCTGAATACGAGCACGGTCATCTTTCATAGCTTCTTTCATGCGGCGTTCAACCAATACATTGTTTTGCTGCTCATACATATCGATAAAGTCAACAACAATCAAACCTGCTAAATCACGCATTTTAAGTTGTTTGGCAATTTCATCAGCCGCTTCCAGATTGGTTTTTAATGCTGTTTCTTCAATATCCTTCTCTTTAGTGGCGCGTCCGGAGTTTACATCTATCGAAACCAGAGCTTCGGTAGGGTTAATTACAAGATAACCGCCGGATTCTAATTGTACAACCGGATTGTGCAGCTTGTCGAGCTGTGCTTCGATTTGAAAACGCTGAAATACCGGTACATCTCCAGCTTTACGGTTATGAATATGTTTCAGATTATGAGGCGACAGAATCTTCACAAAATTACGTGCTGTCTGATAAGCTTCATTGCCATCAATAATTACTTCATCGATATCTTTGGTATACATATCGCGCAAAGCTCGCTTAATCAAGTTACCTTCTTCATAAATGATTGCAGGAGCCGGTGTCCGCAATGCTCCGTAACGAATGGCGTTCCAAGTACGGATTAAATAGTTATAATCACGGATGATATCGGCATCGCTTTTATCTTCACCGGCAGTTCGGATAATAAGTGACATATCCGCATTCAGCGGAAGATTTTTTATCACTGATTTTAAGCGGCGGCGATCACTGACGTTGGTTATTTTACGAGAAACACCTCCGCTCTTAATGCGGTTAGGCATTAAAACGCAATATCGGCCGGCAAGAGAAATGTAAGTAGTGCAAGCGGCTCCTTTGTTGCCGCGTTCTTCTTTGACAATTTGTACCAACAGAGTTTGTCCCTCTTTGATGACATCCTGAATAGTGCTGCGGTGGAATAACTTGCGGGCAATCAGTAGTTTGCGTTGTGTGTCAAAATTATATTCCCCGCTTTCTTCTGTTTCTATATCATCATCATCGCTATCTAAATCTTCGTCTATCTCATCTTCAATCATTTCATTGCTAAGACCTGCGGCTTCCGCTTGAGTTTGTATATTCTTTTTGCGATCACGCGGGCGGCATGTCGCTTTGCGATGCTTACGTGGTTTAGCCTCTTCATCTGTCTCAGAAATAGTATCATTGACGGTTTCAGACGATTCAATAGTATCAGCAGCAGGCGATTCTACAATCTGTTCAGAGAAAGTTTTACTTGATGCAGCCAACTCTTCGGAATTTTCGGTGACTGTTGCGTTTTCTTCGGTACTACCCCTGCGCTTGCGGTAGGTTCGTCGAGCATTGCGTTGCTTTGGTTGAGTTTCGTCAACAAAAGTGGCACTTTCACCGTTTTCTTCAGTTTGAGATGATACTTCCATCATTTCAGCCGATACGGTTGAAGTAAGATATGTATCATTTTCCGGCTGAACGTTTTGTGCAGGTTCCATTTGTGATTCTTCAATTTCATGAGCTTGCTGTGCTTCCATGCGACGACGTGTTTCCTGAGCTTCTTTTTCAGCTTTGTAGCGAGCTCTTTCCGCCTCACGCTCTTTCAAATAGCGTATTTTGCCGGCAATTATTTCATCTACTTCTGCTTCTACCGCTTGGCGCACCTCATCCGACACATTATAATAGTCCGGATGAATTTCGTTAAAAGCCAGAAACCCATGTTTATTGCCGCCGTAATCAATAAAAGCCGCCTGCAAAGACGGTTCAATTCTGATGACTTTGGCTGAATAAATATTTCCTTTAATTTGTTTGCGGGAAGATGATTCAAATTCCACATCTTCTACTTTATTTCCGTCAACGATGACAACTCGAGTTTCTTCCGGTTGTGTATCGTCAATTAACATTCTTTTTGTCATTATAAACCTCTTGTTTTTGTGCTCTTTTAAAATATTAAAAAGAGCCGATTACAGGCTCAATAACACTTCTGAACAATCCTATACGGCACATAATGCGAGATAAGTCGCATTATGCTTGTCAAACATTCATCATCTCGGCCGTTTTTGCGCTTTTTCTTCTTGGTTATTAGAAAAACGGCGGAGTGTGTCATCTTTACCTAAACTCATATTATACCCGTAAATTCGCAGAACCGTTGTCTGTGCTACTCTCAATTGGTAAGCGAAAATACCTTATAATCGACTTGAAGTTAATTCATAAAATTTAAAAAAACAATAAAAAATTAATTAAATTACCAAAAAAAATAATCCGCATTTTAACATATTGGTAATATATGAGGTTTTATAATCACGATAACTTAAGTTAGATCGTAATATGAAAGTATTTCTGAATGAAACTGTTGGATCGGTTATTCGTAAAAGTATGTACCGCACTGTGTTTTTTATGCTTATTTATCTGTCAGGCGCAAGCATCTGTCAGTATTAAGGATATGCGTGTCGGTAATCAGACTGATGGCGCACGGGTAGTTTTTGATATGGATAAAAATATTAATTATCGGGTTTTTCTTTTGGATGATCCGCAGCGTGTGGTTGTGGATTTGGCTGATGCCAATATCGAAAAACTGTATACCAAAGTTTCCAATCAAGTGATTAAGCAGGCACGAATCGGTAAAATGTCGGATAACGATAAACGTGTGGTTTTGGAATTGTCACGTCCGGCAACAGTTAAAAAAGCATTTTTAATTCCGCCGCAATCCGGACAAAATTGGCGTTTGGTGGTGGATTTGATGATGGTTGATGCCAAAAGTTTCCGCAATAAAATCGGAAATAAATTTATGTTGACGAATAATGAACTGTTTGATCCTGATGTTCAGAGTTATAAAGAAGAAAACAGAGAAAAAACAGCGGATATTACTACTGAAAAAGCGACAACAAAGGTTAATCGTAAGCGGATAATTGTTTTGGATCCCGGACATGGCGGAAAAGATCCTGGGGCTATCGGTGCAACCTATAAAACTTATGAAAAAAATGTAACGCTTTCGATGGGAAAAGAGTTGAAGCAGATTCTGCAAAATAAAGGGTATGTGGTTTATTTGACGAGAGAAAACGATATCTTTATTCCTCTGCGGCAGCGCACGAAAATTGCTCAGCAACGCAAGGCTGATTTGTTTATGTCAATTCATGCCGATAGTGCGCAGAATCGCAGTGCTACCGGACTTTCAATCTATACACTGTCGGATACGGCATCGGACCAAGAAGCTGCGGCTTTGGCTGAGCGTGAAAATAAGGCGGATATTATCGGCGGAATTGATTTGGGAGGGAATACCAAAGAGGTTAATGATATTTTGATTTCTCTTTCACAAACAGATACGCGTAACAAATCTTCAAAATATGCCACTTATTTGGTGCAGGAAATGGCTAAAAGTGTAAAACTTGTAAAAAATACTCACAGATTTGCCGGCTTTGCCGTGTTAAAAGCACCGGATGTTCCTGCGGCGCTTTTAGAAATGGGATATCTTTCAAATCGTACGGAAGAAGCTAATTTGCGCACACCTGCATATAGGCGTAAATTGGCAGATGCAGTTGCCCGTGCCATAGATAAATATTTTAAAGATCCGGAAATTGCTGCAAACTGGTAAATAGTTATTGCAATTTTGCAAAATTGTAATAAAATTCGTTCTCAAAGTTCGAACGTTTATCAGTGTGGGTTTATATGCTTAGAATGCTATCTTATTTGGCCAGTTTCGGCCTGTTTTGTCTTATCATTTTAATTGTTGTCATTACTTACGGAATGGCTAGAATCAATATAACAATTCCGGATTATCATCAATTGGAAAATTATGAGCCACCGGTTACCACTCGTTTGTTTGCCGGTGATGGACAGGTAATGATGGAATATGCTGCCGAAAAGCGTTTGTTTGTGCCGCAAGAAAAAATTCCCGATTTGGTAAAGCAAGCGTTTATTGCTGCCGAAGATAAGCATTTTTATAAGCATTCAGGCATTGATTACAGCGGTATTATCCGCGCTGCATTAGGTAATTTGCGCAAAATTGGTACAGGTAAACGTCCGGCCGGTGCTTCAACCATCACGCAGCAGGTGGCTAAAAACTTTTTACTCAGTTCAGAGCTTTCATATATGCGTAAACTCAAGGAAGCAATTTTGGCACGGCGCATCAACCGAGCCTTTTCCAAAGAGCACGTTCTGGAACTTTATTTGAATGAAATTTATTTAGGTAATCGTGCGTATGGTGTGGCTGCCGCCGCCATTAATTATTTCGGTAAGGCGCTTGATGAGTTGGAATTGCACGAAGTGGCATATTTGGCAGCATTGCCGAAAGGGCCGAATAACTATAATCCCAAAACCAAATATGACGCTGCTGTGGCTCGCCGTAATTGGGTTATCGATCGTATGCTTGAAGACGGATACGTTACCGAGCAGGCTGCTGCCGAAGCCAAAGAAAAACCGGTGGAAGTGGTGGAACGTAAGAGCGGATTTTTAAAGGATACCGAATATTACAGCGAAGAAGTGCGTCGTACCATCAGCCGCAATTTCGGCGACGAGGCTCTGTATCAGGGCGGTTTGATTGTGCGTACCACGGTGGACCCGCGGTTGCAGGAAATTGCAACAAAAGCCATGCGCAAGGGGTTGATAGACTATGATTTACGTCATGGTTGGCGCGGAGCTGAGGCAAATATTGAGATTGATGAAAACTATAAGCAAAGCCTTAAAGATGCGGTTTTGACCGCCGGTGCCGAACCTACTTGGGAAAAGGCCGTTGTTCTGAATGTTGCCGCCGATAAGGCCGAGATTGAAACCGTAAACGGCGATACCGGCAATATCCCGCTTTCTGCCGTAAAATGGGCGCGCTATAAGGAAAAAGGTAAAAATATGGGACCGGTACCGAGCAAAATGGAACAGGTTCTGCACAAAGGCGATGTTATTTATGCCGAAAAAGATACCTCCAAGGTGGCAAAAGCCAAAACATACAATTTACGCCAGATTCCGGAAGTTGAGGGTGGGATGGCGGTTATGGATCCGCATACTGGCAAGGTTTTGGCTCTTGTTGGCGGATTTTCGTTTGCCAAATCACAATTCAATAGAGCAACACAAGCCTATCGACAGACCGGTTCAAGTTTTAAGCCTTTTGTGTATCTTACAGCATTGGAACTCGGATATTCTCCGACAGATTTGATTTTGGACGCGCCGTTTGTGTTGGATCAAGGGGTAGGGATGCCGAAATGGAAACCGGTTAATTATTCCAAAAAGTTTTACGGGTTGATGACTTTACGTCGTGGTGTCGAGCTTTCAAAAAATCTGATGACGGTGCGTTTAGCTCAGGATATTGGTATGGATAAAATTGTTGAAATGTCGCGCCGTGTAGGAGTTAATGATCATCTGCCGCCGTATCTGTCTTCTTCTTTGGGGGCTGCCGATACCAGAGTGATTAATATGGTAAGTGCATATTGTGTAATTGTCAACGGCGGCAAAAAAGTTCCTCCGTATCTGATTGAACGTATACAAGATCGCAAAGGGCACACTATATATAAGCACGAGCAAACTCCATGCCGTTCGTGTGCGGCGGATAGGTGGGAAAACCAACCTGAGCCGGATTTTGAGGTGGTAAGAGAACAGGTAGTCGATCCTTTATCGGCTTATCAGATGACTTCTATTTTGGAAGGAGTGGCTGTACGTGGAACCGGTGCTAAATTAAACGGTTTGCATCGCCATTTGGCCGGAAAAACAGGTACCACCAATGAAACAAAAGATGCGTGGTTTGTGGGCTTTTCACCGGATTTGGTGGCAGGTGTGTATATCGGATACGATGAGCCGGAAAGTTTGGGAATGGCCGAAACAGGTGCTCACGCGGCATTACCAATTTTCTATGACTTTATGAAAGAGGCATTGAAAGATACGCCAGATACCAGTTTCCGCATTCCGGCAGGCATCAAATTGGTGCGCGTAAATCCGTACACAGGAAAACCGACGGTTCCCGGAGATAAGGCTGCAATTATCGAAGCGTTGAAACCAGACTTTGAATTTTATAATCGTCAGAGGGTTATAGGTGATGATAATTCTGTCGTAGCCGGTCCGGAAAACGAGAACAGCAGCTTGCAATTGGGAGGGGAATATTAATGCGCGCGGAATTTTATAACATTGTAACAGAGGTCGAGCAATCTTTGGCGTTGCTGAGGAGGTATCTTTGACTACGATAATGCTGTGTTGCGCCGCGAAGAACTGGCAACTTTGACTGCCGATGCCGATTTATGGAACAATCCGGAAAAAGCCCAAAGCCTGATGAGCGAAAAAAATACGTTGGAAGCCAAACTGGCACAATATGAAAGTTATACGCAGACTTTAGATGATTATAAAGAGATGATAGAGTTTGCCGAGGCGGAAAACGATGAGGCTATGTTGGGCGAACTGATGAATAATCTGTTGCAACTGCAACAACAGACCAAACACGCCGAGTTGGAATCTCTGCTTTCGGGCGAAGCCGACGGCAATGATGCTTATTTGGAGGTTCACGCCGGCAGCGGTGGCACCGAGGCAATGGATTGGGCACAGATGTTGCTCCGAATGTATACGCGTTGGGCAGAAACACATCAATATAAAACCGAACTGATTGAAGAAACTGAAGGCGATGTGGCCGGCCTTAAATCCGCTACAGTTAAAATCAGCGGCAAAAATGCATACGGTTGGCTAAAATCGGAAAGCGGAGTGCATAGATTGGTGCGAATTTCTCCGTTTGACAGTGCAGCCAGACGGCATACGAGTTTTGCTTCAATCGGCGTATATCCGGTGATTGATGATAATATTCAAATTGATATCAATCCGGCAGATTGCCGCATCGATACATATCGGGCTTCGGGAGCCGGTGGTCAGCATATCAATAAAACCGACTCGGCAGTGCGTATCACGCATATTCCGACCGGTATCGTTGTTTCAAGTCAAACGCAGCGTTCGCAATTTCAAAACAGAGATAATTGCTGGAAAATGCTGCGTGCTCGGCTTTATGAAATGGAAATGCAAAAAAAAGCTGATGCGGCGCAAACCGCCAGAGATAATCAAGGTGACAACGGTTGGGGTTATCAAATACGCTCGTATGTGTTGCAACCCTATCGCTTGATTAAAGACCTGCGTACGGAGGCGGAAACTGCCGATTGCAAGGCCGTTCTGGACGGAGATATCGATTTGTTTTTATCGGCCGCTTTGGCACAAAAAATTAAATCCGATACGGAGAGCGGGGCGGTATAAATATGAAAAAAATTTCGGCTCGCGCATATTTTCTCAAAAAAATGGTAGACTGGTTTTTGGTCGGTCTGTTCATTGTATTTTTGCTTTTAATGTGGACATTATATAAAGGACCGATTTCGGTGCCGTATTTAAAGCCGTATATTGTGCAGGCACTCAATTATGATGAAAATGATTATAAAATTGAAATCGGTGATGTTAATATTGAGCTGGTTCGTTCGATTCAGCCGCTCAGGGTAACGGCTAACAATGTGGCTGTTACAAAAAAAGACGATACCATGAGTATTGAAGCACCGAAACTTTATCTGTCATTCAGTTTGCGGGCACTGTTAAAAGGAATTATCGCTCCGAGCGATGTTAATTTGATTAATCCGACAGCGTATATCAATACCTCTTACGGGGTAGAAGATGAAGCGCCCAAAGCAGGAAATCGTAAAAAGTTGCAGTTTTATGCAGAGCGGTTACAAGAGTTTCTCGATCATTATAATTCCAATGATAAAATTTATTCTGAAAGCTATGTAAACAACATCACAATCAGCGGCGGTGAATTTGAGTTCAATGAAGTTGATTATGGCAGAAAATGGGTGTTGTCAGATGTTAATTTTGAATTTAACCGCAAGTTGATAAATATGAATATCAATGCCAATGCCTTAGTTAACATAAATGAAAAAATCGCATCGGTAGGTTTTGAAAGTGTATATCATGCGGCAAACGATGTGTTGGA
This sequence comes from Alphaproteobacteria bacterium, assembly GCA_017444525.1. Taxonomy (GTDB): domain Bacteria; phylum Pseudomonadota; class Alphaproteobacteria; order RF32; family CAG-239; genus RUG410. Next base: position 31,622 of record JAFSWL010000014.1, on the reverse strand, counting down.
CATGGAAATTTATTTTTCCGATTTGGTTATATCCGATCTTATGAGCACGTTTAATGAAACTACGGAAGATAATATATTTTCTATGATGTCCATAGAAGTACCGGTTAACGGCAAGATTAGTACTTCGCTCAAATTGACCGACGTTTTGCAGCATCCGGAAGAAGCGGAGGATTATCTCAGCAGCGCAATTGAAAAAATTATGTTCGAACTTGACGGAGGACATGGTTATATTTCTTTTAACGGCGATGAGAAATATAACTATGAAATTGATGAGTTGCAATTGGAAGGTAAAGTTGTCGGAGGTATTGATGAAATTCATATATACAATGCCGAACTTAAAATGGGCGGGCAAAAAGCAGTTATAGATGTTGATATGAGCGGGCTAGAATCTTTCTATTTGGAAAAAACTTTAAGAGATACGGCAATGCGCTTGAAAATTGAGGTCGATAGTTTTCCGTTTGCTCAGTTATCACGTTTTTGGCCGCGTTATTTGGCTGAGCCAGCGTGGGAATGGTGCAAGGACGGACTTATCGGCGGTTATGTACAGAAAGCTGCTTTTGTGTTTGATTTTGGGTATAGGCGTAAATCGGAAGATTGGGGATTATTGTCCTTGCAGGGAAAAGCCGGACTTGATGATGTTGACTTATTTTATTTGGATGGTATGCCGGTTGTGCATCATGTTTATGGTACTGCACATTTTTCTGAGCGCAATATTTTAATCGATATCGATAAAGGTGTGAGCGACGGAGTTATAATTACCGGAGGCAAGATAGATATTTATGATTTGGATAAATACAATAACTATATATCGATTAATTTGATCGGCAACTCGTCGGTGGCAGATGCTTTGCAACTTATCGATAATCCGCCTCTGGAATTTACTTCAGAAATAGGCTTAGAACCGGACTCAATTAAAGGTAATGTTGATGTTAGGCTGAGTTTGGATTTTGAGTTGAAACAAGATTTGGATACTAAAGATATCAAAGTTAAGGTCAGTGCTGATTTGCATGATATCACTTTAGATAAATTAATTCCTCCTCATTCTATAACTTCAGATAAAATGAAACTTGATGTCAATTCCTCAGGTTGGAGTTTGAGCGGTAACGGCAAATTTGATGATATACCGATAACGTTGGCAATGAATGAAAAGTTTGCCGAGAAAAAATATAAAAGTCGCAGTCATATTGCTTTTACACTTGATGAAAAATCAAAATCTAATCTGGGATTTGATTTTAAAATATTAAAAGAGCCGAATTTGCAAGGAGAAACGCAAGTTAAGGCTGATGTGATTGTTTATGAAAACGGACTGATTGACATTAATATAACAGCAGATTTGCAGCAAAATAAGTTGGAATATGAATATTTCGGCTTAACCAAAGAAGTAGGGGAACCGGCGGAGATTAAGGCAAAAATTAAAGTTAATAAAGATAAAGTTACAGCTGTTTCCGATATGAGCTTTGTAAAGTCAGGATTTGCAGTCAGCGGAAATATTGATATGTATGATAACGGTCGAGTCAAAACGATTAATATTGCAAAAATTAACAGCCCGCGTACTTCGGCGCATGCAAAAATCAGTCTGACAGACAGTGAGAGTCCGAGCTTCTATATAAATGTTGCCGGTGAAAGTTATGATTTGCGGCCGTTATTTGATAAAATAAACGATAAAACTAATGTAGATGATAAAATCTCGGTACAAGAAAATGAAGATGACGGTTTGGAAAAAGTCAATAATACCGATGTATCAATTTCGGTGGGGCGTTTATGGACTAATGACGATACACCGATCTTAAATTTTACCGGCAATGCAAAATTGCGCCGCGGTATTGGTGTTAACGAGTTAAGCATGGCCGGCAATTTCGGAATTGACAAGTCGATTAAGTTTAATCTGAGTTATTTACCGCGAGCCGATAAAGAACATTTTCTCACGGTTGAAAGTAATAATGCCGGCGGCACTTTAAAGGTGTTGCGTTTGTATGACAATATGGTGGGAGGAACGTTGAAAATAGAGGCAAGACGAGCAGCTAATAAAAAGTTTATCGGTCATGCCATGGTGCGTGATTTCAGTATTCAAAATGCTCCGGTTATGGCTAAAATTCTTTCGGTGGCATCATTTACCGGTATGCTAGATTTGTTGAAAGGTGATGGTTTGACTTTTACTCATTTCAGCGCACCGTTTGAATATCATTATAAGATTTTGAAACTTAAGCATGCCAAAGCCGAAGGTAATGTCGTAGGTTTGACCAGTATTGGGCAATATAATCGAGCAACCGACGAAGTGAAATTACACGGAGTGATTGCTCCGGCCTATAGTTTGAACCGTTTTTTGGGTAAAATTCCGGTGGTGGGTAATCTGCTTGCCAGTAAAGACGGTACTATATTTGCCGCTGATTATAAAGCAGAAGGTTCGACCGATAATGTAAGTGTTGATGTCAATTCATTATCAATTCTCAGCCCTAATTCTATGAAAGAATGGTATAATAAGAATTTTGGGAATGAAGATGATGAATTATAAAAGAATAAGTGTCGATTTTCATGGCGTAATTACGAAAGAACCGGAGTTTTTCAGAAATCTGATACAGCTATGGCGCAGAGCAGGTTGGGAGATATATATAGTAAGCGGAGGTCCGCGTGAATATATTGAAAGATTTTTGGATGAACACAATATTGTTTATGATAAGTTGTGGTGTATTTTTGATTATTTTAACGCACAAAATAAAGTGGAGATTGCGGCAGACGGATCATTTCATGTTGATGATGAGTTATGGAATGTGGCAAAAGCCGAGTTTTGTGCGTGTCAGCAAATCGGATTGCATATTGACGACAGTAAAGTTTACGGAAAGTATTTTACGACACCGTATGTGCGTTATGATAATATAAATCGCCATTTTGAAATCGGCAAAGCAGTGCTCGAAGTTGAGCAGGGAGCTACTCAAGTGGCAAAAATATTACAAGTAATCGGTCAAAATTAGAACTTGTTTTATCTATTCCCTTAAAATAAGCAATAGTCCATCAGGATAGCTCTTCATAGTCTTTTTTGATTACAACACGTATGACAGTTCTCCTCAATCTAATAGTGGGGTGGTGGAGTTTCTTCTTCAAGCGGTTTGACTACGTCTTGGCCGAGATTGTTTTTCAGCCATTCGTTTTGTTTTATCAACCAATCGATAAATTTTCCCTGTTTAATGAGCATTTCGCTTAAATCATCTATGGCACGTTGTTGATTATCAAGTGTCATTTCAATGTTCATTAGTCGCTCAATTATTTCTTTTGTCATTGGTTTTCTTCGCTTATAGTACAGGTTGATTATGAAGGTATTTGGATAGTTCGTCTTTATCGACACCGTCTAAATCAAGACTTTTAAGGCGCTTAATCAAAAGATTTTTTTCTTGCTCGCCGAGTTCATGAGCTACACCTGACGCATCAATTTTTTTGAATTTGACACCGTATCCGTCATTAGAAACTTCCAAAATAACCTGACCTTTATCATCATATTCACGGTACTCGTTTTCGGACCATGCACCGTCAAACAGCATTTTTTCGGTTTTTTTATTGCCGTTAGGATAGTAAGTGGTAAGCAATCCGTTGATTTTATCGTTTTTATAAAACATGGTAAATGCAGTTTTACCGTCTTCAAAATAGCCGATGACTTTGCCGTCTGCTATGCCGTTTTTGAAAGGGATTTGCAGCAGCATTTTACCATTGTCGTAGTAAGTTGTGATAACATCATCTATAACTCCGTTATGGTATTGAGTTTGCATTAGAATTTTGCCATTTTCTCCGTATTCTTTGTAAGTTCCATCGTATTCTCCGTCTAGCATAGAGGTTTCAATATGGATTTTTTCAGTTTGCGGATAATAAGATTTGAACGGACCGGTAATTTTCCCGTTAAGATAAGTGAATTGTGCTTGAATTGTACCGTCTTGATTATAAACCGTCATTTCCCCGTTTAAGTTTTGTAAAACAGGTTCACCGTCTTGGTTGTAATATAATTCATACGGCTTTTTCCCTTTAACCGGAGTTTCCAGTTTATATTTGATACTTCCCGACGAATAATATCCGGTAACACTGCCTTGATATGCTCCGTCTTTGAAAGCGACTTCTTGTACCAAATTGCCGGACTTATCCATATTTTCCACGATGCCGGAGATTTTACCGTTTTCATAAGGGACAATCGCGCTGACTATATTGCCGCCCTTTTGATAAAATCTGGCCTTGCCGTTGATGATATTTTCAAGATATTGGGCTTCAAATGTTTTTTGCCCTTGTTCATCATAATTAACAACAAAACTGCTGAGATGACCATCGGTAAAGTACATACTCTGTTTCATTGCGCCGTTTTCATGATATTCTGCGGCCGGACCGTTCTGCAGTCCGTTTTCGTATACAAAATCATGTTTGACTTTACCGTTTTTATAATATTCTATTTCGTGTCCGTTTAAGATGTTGTCCTTAAATTCGGCTTCAGCTAGTTTCTCGCCGGTTTCGTAATAACGAAACGCTTTACCGTTGATTTTACCGTTTTGATATGGCATTTCGGCATAAATATTGCCATTCGGATAATAAAGAGATAAAATATCTTTAATACTATCGCTATCATATATGGCCGAGGCCAATAAAATACCTTTATCACTGAATTTTTTATATTCTCCTTCCCGTTTTCCTTTGCGAAAGTTATATTGTTCTTCAATCTTTCCGTTAGGCCAGTAAGATACTGCAGAACCGTCCATCTGTCCGTTTTGATAGTTTATAACAGATAGCAAAGCACCGTTTTCGTCGTATGTTTTTTGCTGTCCTTCCAAAACACCATTGACATATTGTGAGGTCTGAAAAAGTTCACCTTTCTCATAAAATAACTGCTCAAGACCGTCTTCTTTACCGTGATCAAAAGCAGCTTCACGACGAATTTTTCCGTTCTCATAAAATTCCTGTAATTTGCCATGAAGTTTACCTTCGTTATCAAAGTTCAGAACGGTTGCAATTTTACCGCTGGGATAATAGGCTGTTTCTTTGTCTTGTTGGACATTGTCGGTAAACGTTGTTTCACTGAATAGAATGCCGTTTTCATCATAAGATTTTGCCGGTCCGTTCAATTTATCATTAGCATAAGTGTATATTTTTTCGATTTGGCCGTTTTTGTAATATGTTTTGGTTTCGCCTTCTTGTTTTCCGTGCACATAAGTGATTTCTGAGCGGATGTTGCCGTTAGCATAATAATTCAGTGCTTTACCGTGTCTGACACCGTTAACGTAAGGAGTTTCGGATCTGACTGTTCCGTTTGAAAAATATACTTTTTCAATACCGTCAGCATGTTTGACTGTATAAGCGTTGTCTTGGTCAATTGATTCTTTCCTGAGTTGTTCATGGTCAATGCTCGGTCGCCAGTCCATTTTGATTATAATAAAAAAAGCGGCTAGAATAACGGCAAGAATAATCAGGCGATTTTTATTCATAATTTTCCTCCAACATTATGTTATTCATTTTAGTTACAGATAGCATGAATTTTTGTATTCTTCAAGCTGTTTCCTCAAAATGCACAGAATTGAGATAATTGTCAGCTACGCTCGGATAGCAATGAATTAACGGCAATCGGCAAGTTCTTTTCACTGTCGCGCTCCAACATCTTGTATACAGTAATTTCTCCTTGACTGAGCGGAGTATTTATACCACATGATTTATAAAAATCAGAGCTTAAAGATTGCATTTGTCTGGCTTGTTCGTCCAAACCAATTGTCATATAGTATTCGGCAAGTCTTTTGTGGGCATTGGCAATTTGTCTTGCATAAAGAATGTGGTCGCTGATATCCAAAACGTTTTGATAAGCAATCATGGCTTTACCTATAGCTTTTTCCTGCATATAAATATCGCCCAATCTGCTCCAAGCCAATACATTTTTCGGTGAAAGTTCGGTAGCTAGTTCATAAGAATTGCGAGCCAGTTCATGATCGCTGAGATATGCAATATTTCCCATTATGCACGCAATATTGGCTGCCATAGCATAGGTTAAATCACGTACAATACCTTCTTGGGTTTCTGCTTGCTGCATTTTGGTATTCAGCAAAGCCTGCAATAAAAACAGGCAGGTAGAAGAATCACCGCGAGCCAAATCCATTATAGCTGTGTTTGACGGCGGTAAAGGCGGATTCTGCGGCTGGAGATTAAATTTTCCTGCATTGCACAGACTGATGAAGTTACAGATTGTTTCTACGGTTTGCATAACTTCTTCTTCTGACATCTGCGCCTTATAATAATAGTATATGGCTTGTATAATTTTAGATTCAGTTACATTATGGCTGAGTAAATTAAGGATTATGGCCGGCAAAGAAATTTTTTCCTTTTCTGTATTGATTTCAGTTAACGGAACAGCCGCCATATTTTCCAATATATGCCGATTTTGTTTTGCAGCTTCGGCATGTTTTTGCATTTTTTGTTTCAAATTAAGATAATCTTGTTCTAAATTGAGATAATCGGCAGTGCGTTGTGAAGCCAATATCAAATCGGTAGAAAGGTCTTGTTCCTGCTTTATTTTTTCAAGCTCTTTCTTATTATACAATTGCAATTGGTTTTCATCATTATCGTTTGCCAGTGCCAACTCCGGATTCTCAATGGTATAAAATAATCCATCAAGTTCTGTCTCTGGATTTTCCTCTTTTTCGGCGCCAGCCCTAAAAGTATCGGCAATCGTTTTTATGTAAATGACGGCGATGATCAGTAAAAAGATACAAAGTAAAAATAAAATCATAAAACCGTTAGGGCCAAATTCGGTCAACACCAAATTATATAGATAGTTGTAACGGGCATAAAAGCGCGAGATAAAGTCATGCCATTCAGCTTCGGGGGGAAGCTGAAACGAAAGTATCCGGTGCGCATATGCCATGTTTAACATTAAAATAATGACCTCAAATTTATTGTCTTTTTAAAATATACAATTCATCTTGAAAAGTAAAGAACTATCTATCGGTTGTGCGCTTTTCAATAAGTGCAACTAATTCTTGGTTGCCGGTTTTTCGTGCATACTCCAATGCTATTTGCCAGTTTGCTGCAGCATTTTCAGTGTAATCGGATAAATCATCAATCAGTGCCAGATTGGCATAGTCTGCCGCAAGTCCTTCATTGCGACAGCGGCTTTGTTCCAAATACAGGGATTGTTGAAATAAAACTTTGGCTCGCTGCAAATCATTTTTTTGTAAATAGATAAGACCGAGCAAACTGTAAGCATTGGCTGTATGAAAACTGCCGGAATGAACTCGATTTAATTCTAAAATACGGCGCAGAAATTTTTCAGATGCGGTGTAGTGCCGCATTTTGTATTCGGCCTCTGCTGCTAAATAAAGGCATTCGGCAACAGCAGAGCAATTAGCTTGTTTGTTATACAAGTCATGAGCTTGTCGAGCAAATATAACCGTTTTGCGATGGTTTTGATTTTGGAATGCCGCATGAGCTAAAAGCTGCAAAGACAAAGCGTTACCGTAGCGGTTTTGGAGGCGTTTCTGCATATCTAAAGCAAATTTGGCATATTTTTGAGCGGCAGATATATCATTTTGAGCCAGATAGAGTAGTGCTTTTTGATTGAAAATATCAGCACGCAGTTGATCGGTAATTTGAAGCTTTAACGCTTTTTCATATTCAGTTTCGGCTTCTTCGTAACGGTTATCAAACACCATTAACATTCCTTTAGCCGTAATTGCACGCGCCAAGAACAGCGGAGTTTTCTGAGTTTGATAAATTTTTATTGCCGATTCAATCATGGTTTGCGCAATATCGCTTACGCAGCTTATACGGTAAATCTGTGCCAAAATCAGATGACAGGAGGCAGTTTCTATAGCATATTGATGTTTTTGGAAAAATGTAAGTGCTGCCGAAGCATTTTGTGAAGCCGACAACATATCTCCTTCATGCAAATAGGCGTATGCGGAAATCGCATTACCGTATGCCTGAATTACCGTTCGGCAATGTTTTGCATCGATTTTTAATTTGCCGACGGTATTAAGCAGAGTTTTGTAATCATTGGTTAAATGAGCCAGTATAGGGAGATATATTCCGTATTTTGGTGTGTCGACCGTAATTATTTTTTGTTTTTTTATTGCGGTGTATGCGGCGATTGTGTCTGCGTGCGCCTGCAGTAAAACAGCAAGTTGCGGCGATTGGGAATGGAGAAAATCGGCCGCCGGCACAACGTAGCCTCCAACCAGAGATTTAAGTGCTGAGCGCGCCTCTGTGCCGCTGCTTAAAAATAAAATTCGGCAGCATCTGTTTATTATATAGGCGGAATAAAGCAGATATTGATTATTTTTTTGCTGACGTTTTAAGATATTCGTCCGAGCGAGATTTTGCAAAAAACTAAGACGCATGCGCCAATGCCAGAAAATTGCCGGAATAATCATTGCGGCAATGAGTGAAATCCATAAAATATATTCAAAATATTTTCCCGACATTTACATTATGTTAGCATTTTGATTTTATATTGTCTATAATTGTTCATAATATAAGGATTATTTTAAAATGGCTATTACAAAATTAAATTCTAACCAACTTTATCGCAAATGCGATACTTCTAAATTTGATTTCAGTACTACCGCCGATTTGGAAGAGCGTCTTTCCGCACTGGGACAAGACAGAGCAATCAGCGCCGTGGAATTGGGCATACATATTAAATCCCGCGGATATAATCTGTTTTGTTTGGGACCGGAAGGAACAGGTAAAACCAGTTTGGTTAAGAGAACTTTGGAAAAGGAAGCACAGAATCGTAAAACTCCTAACGATTGGGCGTACATTTATAATTTTGAAGAGCCTTATAAACCTAGGGCAATCAGTTTTCCGGCTGGTAAGGCTTGCGATTTTGCCAAAGATATCGATGAACTTATTGAAGAGCTTTCTTCTGCACTGACCGCTTTGGTCGAAACCGATGAATATAAAGCTGCACTCAGCATTATTAAGCAGAAGTATAAATCAAAAAAAGAAGAATACATCAATATACTGCAGAAAAAAGCAAAGGGTAAGCAAGTTTCTTTGTTGCATATGCAAATGGGACTGGTGGTGGCTCCGATGAAAGACGGAGAAGTTTTAAGTCCTGATGTGTTTGATAAGCTTCCTGATGATGAAAAAAAACTGATAATGGATGATTTGAACGCAATGCAGGAAGAAATAGAAAACGCTACGCAAGACTTACCAATGTGGGAGGAAAAACAGAAAGAAGAAGTTGATAATCTGCGTTTTAAATTTACCAAGGCTGCGGTTAAAGAACCGATAAATGAGTTGCGTAAAAAATATAAAGGATTGCCTCAAGCTACAAAATTTTTGAAATCAATACAAGATCATATTTTGGATAATGTTGATGATTTTGTGCCTGAAGACAAAGAAAAGAATCAGGTTATCGGTGCTACCGACGAAGATCCGTTGCAGATGCTTTTAAGCCGCATGAAACAGCCGGAAGATGATAAGTTTGCCAAATTGAAAGTAAACGTTATTGTTAAAAATGTGCCCAATGCCGGAGCGCCGATTATTACGTTAGATCATCCTACTCAGGGAAATTTGGTCGGTAAGGTCGAAAGAATACAGCAATACGGCGCTTTACTCACAGATTTTACTTTGATTAAAGCCGGAGCACTGCATAATGCCAACGGCGGCTTTTTGCTTTTGGATGCACGTAAGGTTTTGGAACAGCCTTACGCTTGGGATTCTTTGAAACGGGCAATTGCTTCGAAGCGGATAAAAATCGAAGCTCCGAGTGAAGATACGAGTTTTACAACAATTTCACTTGATCCGGAGCCGATACCGCTTGATGTTAAAATTGTGTTGACCGGAGATTTTGAGATTTATGATTTATTGTGTGAGCGCGATCCGGATTTCAGAGATTTCTTTAAAGTCGAAGCTGATTTCGGTATCATTATGGATCGGACAGCAGAAAATGAAGTGGAATATGCCAAACTTATCGGCTCTCTTTCTAAAAAGAAAGGATTGCGCTCTCTTAATAAGCAAGCAGTGGCCAGAGTGATTGAGCATGCGTCGCGTTTGGCAGATGATTCCGGTAAATTGACGGCACATATTTCATCTATTGGCGATTTGTTACGTGAGGCTGACTATTGGGCACGCAAATCCAATTCCAAGCAAATCGGCAAAAATCATATTGAACAGGCAATTGATGCACAGGTTTATCGTTCTGACCGTGTTAAAAAATCAATGCTTGAAGAAATAGATAAGGGTACCATTTTGATGGATGTAACCGGTGAACGTGTCGGACAAATCAACGGTTTGGTCGTATATGATTTTTCTAATTATACTTTTGGTAAACCGGCACGCATTACAACACAGGTGCGCATGGGTAAAGGCGATTTTGTGAATATTGAGCGTGAAGTTGCCATGAGCGGACCGATACACAGTAAAGGAGTGCTGATACTGAAAGCATTAATAGCCAACCGCTTTGCTAAGCATTCTCCATTGTCGCTTTCAGCTTCAATCGTGTTTGAACAATCATACGGCGGAGTTGATGGAGACAGTGCTTCATCTACCGAGTATTACTGCATAATTTCGGCAATTACCGGTTTGCCGATTAAACAAAATATAGCCGTTACCGGTTCAATTAACCAGTTTGGTGAAATTCAGCCGATCGGCGGTGTAAACGAAAAAATTGAGGGTTTCTTTGATGTGTGTGCTTATAAAGGTTTGACCGGTACACAAGGTGTGATTATTCCGCGCACTAATGTTGTTAATTTGATGTTGCGTGCCGATATTTTACAGGCAGTCGAGGATGGAAAATTCACTATTTATGCCATTGATACGGTTGATGACGGTATTGAGATTCTGACAGGTAAAAAAGCTGGGAAACTTAATACCAAAGGGCAATACCCGAAAGATTCGGTCAACGGTATGGTACAAAAGAGTTTACAGGAATTTTATACTGACTATGTCCGTTATGCTTGCGAAACCAAAGGAAGTTTATAATAAATTTTAAGCAATAAAAAATCCCCGTCGGCAATCAGCTGACGAGGATTTTTTTGTGTGAGGATTAGGCGGCATTATTGCGAATTGTTTCTTCAATTGCCGTCAGCCGCTTATGATAAGTGGTTTCTTTCGGCTCCAAATGACCGGTAAAGGGATTCCGATGCGTGAACTTGAATTTCTCCACAATGTCCTTCGGAGTAAAGAACATCGGGGAACAATTTGTACCCGTTACGATGGTTACCCCTGGGATCAGCTCTTTCCTGCAAAATATGCAGTGAGGACCACTCCAAATGTGGCACCAGAAATCCCTCAGAGGTTCGGAGAATTGAAGCTCACTGTATCCGTCCCAATAAGAGCGAATAGGCTCATTGGCCGTGAGAGAAAACTTACCATACCAATCGTCATACGCACGATTCCATTCTTTCAAGAATTCCTCGTGATAAATAGTCTCTAATTCCATATAAAATAATTTGGTTTGTGTCTAATTATATACTATAATTTTTAATTTTGTCAATATATATTTTCAATTATTTAAGTTATATCAGGGATAAATTGTTGTTTGTTTAGAAAATATTAAGTAAAAATATGATTAAATTCAGTAAAATTATGTTTATAAAAGGATGATGATAATGAATAATACAGAAATTTCAGCCAGTTCTTTGGTGCCGATGGTGGTTGAACAGACACCTAAAGGAGAACGTTCGTTTGATATTTTTTCACGCTTATTGAAAGAAAGAATTATCTTTTTAACAGGGGAAGTAAATGATGAAGTTTCCGCTTTGGTCTGCGCGCAGTTGTTGTTTTTGGAAGCGGAAAATCCGAAAAAAGACATTTCATTATATATAAATTCTCCCGGCGGTGTGGTAACTTCCGGACTTGCAATGTATGATACCATGCGCTATATCTCTTGCGATGTGGCTACAATTTGTGTCGGTCAGGCTTGCTCAATGGGTTCGTTTTTATTGGCCGGCGGAACCAAAGGTAAACGTTATTCTTTGCCTAATTCTCAGATAATGATTCATCAACCGTCGGGTGGGGCTAAAGGGCAAGCGACCGATATCGAAATTCAGGCAAAGCTGATTTTGGATTTACGCAAGCGTCTGAATATGATTTATGCCGAAAATACCGGTCAGAAGTTGTCGGTTATCGAAAAAGCCATGGATAGAGATAATTTTATGACCCCGTCAGAGGCTTTGGAATTTGGTTTGATTGACCATATTATTACTAATCGCAATGAAATAAAGTAGGTGGAAAATGAGTAAAAAAGACGAAAAAGACGAAGATATATTGCATTGCTCGTTCTGCGGCAAAAGCCAGAAAGAAGTTAAAAAACTGGTTGCCGGTCGCGGAGTGTATATCTGTAACGAATGTATTGATGTATGTCATTCGATTATGGAAGAAGAAGTTTTTGATGATGAGAAAAAAACGGAAAAAGCGGATACTCCGATATCGGAAGATTTACCGACACCGTCCAAAATCAAAAAGTTTTTAGATGAATATGTTATCGGGCAGGATTATGCAAAAAAAGTACTGGCGGTTGCCGTGTACAATCACTATAAACGTTTGAATAATCCTAACAAGGATGAAGTTGATATTAATAAATCGAATGTTATTTTAATCGGTTCAACCGGTTGCGGTAAAACTCTGCTGGCACAAACTTTGGCTAAAATTTTGAATGTGCCATTTGCTATTGCTGATGCCACCACTTTAACCGAGGCCGGTTACGTTGGAGAAGACGTAGAAAATATTGTGCTGAAGTTGGTGCAAAATGCCAATTATGATATTGAAAAAGCACAGCGAGGCATTATTTATATTGATGAAATCGATAAAATATCGCGCAAAGGCGACGGACCTTCAATAACGCGTGATGTTTCCGGCGAAGGTGTGCAGCAGGCATTGTTGAAGATTATAGAGGGTACGGTTGCCAATGTACCGCCGCAGGGCGGGCGCAAGCATCCGCAGCAGGAATTTTTGCACGTAGACACCACCAATATACTGTTTATCTGCGGCGGTGCGTTTGCCGGATTAGAAAAAATAATCGAAAAGCACGGTACAGAAAACAACAATTCCATAGGTTTTGGAGCTAAAGTTGAAAAAGATGAAAAATCCATCGGTCAAATATTAAAAGATGTGCGACCGGAGGACTTGGTAAAATACGGACTTATTCCAGAATTTACCGGTCGTGTTCCGGTAATTGCTACCCTTGATGACTTAGATGAAAAGGCGCTGATTTCGGTTTTGACCGAGCCGAAAAATGCTTTGGTGAGCCAATATCGTTCGCTGTTTAATATGGATAATGTTAAACTGACGATTACAGATAAGGCATTGTTGGCGATTGCCAAACTGGCAATTGAGCGCAAAACCGGTGCTCGCGGTCTGCGCGCCATTATGGAAGAAATTTTGATGGAGTGGATGTATGAGTTGCCGGATAAAAAAGATATTGCGGAAATCGTGTTTGACGAGAAAGTTGTTGAAGGTAAGGCTAAACCTAAATTGATTAAGGTCAAAACTCCGTTGAAAAAATCGGCCTAAGCCAAGATATAATCTTATAAAAAGGGGAGCTATCTCCCCTTTTTGTATTCTAGATAATCTTATTTTATAAGTTTAAAAAACGTTACAAAACGGATTGCTTTTTATGATAATTATGCTATAACAATGAAAATTTTAATAGATTGCGGAGAAAAAATATGGGATTTAATTGCGGTATTGTTGGCTTACCGAACGTTGGAAAATCTACTCTTTTTAATGCTCTAACGCAAACGATCGCGGCGCAGGCCGCCAATTTTCCGTTTTGCACAATTGAGCCGAATACCGGTCGAGTAGCGGTGCCGGATAGGCGCTTGGATAAACTGGTTGAAATGGTGCAGCCGAAAAATATTGTTCCGACACAGTTGGAATTTGTGGATATTGCCGGCTTGGTTAAGGGGGCTTCAAAAGGCGAGGGATTGGGTAATCAGTTCTTGGCCAATATTCGAGAGACAGATGCCATTATTCACGTTTTGCGTTGTTTTGAAGACGATAATATTACCCATGTCGAGGGTAGCGTTGATCCTGTACGTGATGCCGATATTGTTAAAACAGAACTGATGATTGCTGATTTAGAATCTCTCGAAAAGCGTATTGAAAATTTGCGTAAGAAGGCTAAAGCCGGAGATAAAGATGCTGCTGTAAGTGTAAAAGTTATGGAACCGATTATCGAAGCCTTAAAACAAGGTAAACCGGCTCGCTCGGCTGCTCCGGATGAAAACGATAAAGAGGCATATAAGTGCTATAAAATGCTACAACTGTTGACTTCTAAACCGGTGTTGTACGTGTGTAATGTCGATGAAAATTCAGCAGCTTCCGGCAATAAATTTTCGGCGGTGGTGGAAAATATGGCAAAGGCAGAAGGTGCCGAAAGTGTGGTGATTTCTGCCGAAATTGAGTCCGAAGTGGCGCAGTTAGAAAGCGAAGAAGAAAAAAACGAATTTTTATCGGCGTTGGGACTTGAAGAAACCGGACTTGCCAAGATTATTCATGCCGGTTACAATTTACTCGGTTTACGAACCTATTTTACCGCCGGACCGAAAGAAGTGCGGGCGTGGACCTTTATTAAAGGAATGAAGGCTCCGCAATGTGCCGGCATTATTCACTCCGACTTTGAACGCGGCTTTATTCGTGCTGAAACCATTTCGTATGATGACTATGTTAAATTCGGCGGCGAGCAGGGGTGTCGCGATGCCGGTAAAATTCGCTCGGAAGGTAAAGAGTATCAAGTACGCGATGGCGATTTGATGAACTTTTTGTTCAATGTTTAAGCAGATTTTACTATAAAATGTAAGGCCTCAATTGTTTGAGGCCTTTTGATATCATCGATGCATACTGAAATGATAGCGGTTATGATTTTTGAGATATCATTGCCAATGCTTTTTCGGTATGATCTTTCATGGTTTCTGCACTCATACGGAGTTTTGCATGTTCTTGCGCGGCCAGTTTAGGTGTAATCACGTGATGAATGCCACGGCGATTAATTACAGTAGGCAGGGATAAACAAACATCTTTAATGCCTTCAACATCAGTGTGATGCGAAGATACGGTTAATATTGAATAATCATTGTTACCGATAGCACGGCAAATTTGAGTAAGTGCACCGGCAATGCCGAAGCAAGTAGCTCCTTTTCCTTCAATGATTTTGTAGGCTGCATTGACAACACTATCATTGATTTCTGCTTTTTTAGCTTCATCAAGAGTTTTTCCCACATCTTGTGCGTATTCTTCCAAAGTGAGGGTACCGGCTTCGGCGTTTGACCAAACTAATACTTCACTGTCGCCATGTTCGCCCAAAACATCAGCATGAACAGATTTAGCGGAAACACCGAGATAATATGCCAAAAGTGTTCTGAAACGTGAAGTATCAAGCACAGTTCCGCTACCGATAACCCGTTCTTTGGGAAATCCGGAAAGTTTAAGTGCAACATCGGTCATAATATCAGCCGGATTGGATGTAATCAACAAAATACAATCAGGTGCATTTTGCACAATTTGCGGGATTATATTTTCAAAAATTTTAACATTACGTCCCAATAAATCAATACGGGTTTCTCCCGGTTTTTGATTGGCTCCCGCGGTTACGATGACAATACTGCATTCTTTCAAGTCTGCATAAGTTCCTGATTTGATTTTTGCAGCGCTGGCAAACGGTGCCGCATGACCGATATCGGTGGCTTCGGCTAAGGCCTTTTTTTCGTTCATGTCAACTAAAACAACTTTGTGAGCCACACCCGTCATAATTAATGAAAACGCGGTAGCACTGCCTACGGCTCCGGCTCCTATAATTCCTATTTTCATATTCTTCTCCCATAATTAAAATACAAGAAATATCTATACTTTTTTTACCAAAAAGCAAGAATTTTTTATTAAATTAAATTGTCGGAGGAGAAAATGATTAAGACAAATGCAATGCGGATTATTGAAACAGCAGGTATTCGTTTTAAAACTTATGAATGGGAGCCGATAAACGGGCTTGATGCTGTGTCGGTGGCCGGATATTTAAAAAAACCGGCGGAACAGACTTTTAAAACTTTGGTTACGGAAGCACCGACGAATCAGCACGGATTTGATCATTTTGTGTTTGTCATTCCGGCAAATAAGGATTTGAGTGTGAAAAAAGCGGCAACAGCGGCAAAAGTCAAAAGTGTAGAGATGCTACCGCTTAAAAAATTATTGCCGCTGACCGGATATGTGCATGGCGGCTGTTCTCCGGTCGGTATGAAAAAAGCATTTCCGGTATTTATTGATGAGACAGCTATTCTGTTTGATACTTTTTTTGTGAGCGGCGGTAAAATAGGTTTAACTTTGGAAATTAATGCCGAGGAATTGGCTGCGGCAATAGGTGCCGAATTTGCCGATCTTACTCTGGATTAGCGTGAAGCAAAAAATATCGTTGACAACGATATTGTTGCGGATTATATCAAATTTGTAATCATCAATTATTAAGTGTTATGAAAAAAATAGAAATTTTGAAATTGGCTGATATTCTCGGTCGGATGAAAAATGTGAAACGCATCGGTTGGATGCGTCGTACTGTTGCCTATCCCGAAAGCGATGCTGATCATTCATTCAGTTTGGCAATGTTGGTAATGCTGTTTGCACCCAAAAAACTTGATAAATTGAAGTGCTTGCAGCTGGCTCTTGTGCATGATTTGCCGGAAATTATTTGCGGTGATATGGTCCCCGGAGAAATGGACGTGCAGAAAAAATCCGATTTGGAACTTGATGCTATGCGCACTGTTGCACAAGAGGCCGGTAAACCTGAGCTTTTGGAGTTGTTTAAGGAATATGAACAACGCAACACTCCCGAAGCCAAGTTTGTGTGGGTAATGGATCGTATAGATAATGTGTTTACGGCGCGTTTCTATGAAGATACATTGAAAATCGGCTTGGTTAAGGAATTTGGAATGAGTGCGTTTGAGCGTTTGTCCTATCTTGAAGATACCGAATTGCGCTGTGAGCTGGATAAAATCCTAAATACTTTAATGGAAAAGTAAAAAAAGCCTCATCTTAAAAAAGATGAGGCTTTAAATTTGTATATATAGCTTAAAACTCAAGAGCTTTACGGAAGATAGCAACCCAGTTTTCCTGCTGGTTGCGGTCATCGGCATTCATTTTGCGCAGTTTTAATACTGTACGCAGAGCCTTAACATCAAAACCGGCACTTTTGGCTTCGGCAAAAATGTCGCGTATATCGCTTTGCAGCTCCTTCTTTTCTTCTTCCAAACGCTCAATTCGTTCAATCAGCGAGCGCAGTCTCGGAGCATCAATGCCACCAACTTCAATATCAACAATTTTTTCATCTGCCATAATTTTTCTCCTTACTTAAAACAAAAATTCTTCTGCTCTTTTAGCAAATAAAATTATTTTTTACAAGTACTATTTTAGTATAAATTTTCAGATATTTTCTTGCGGCAAATTGTGAAAAGAAATAAATCTGCTTGACAATATTATTTTAAAGAATATTATGAGAATGTTCTCGGTGCTTGCAGGGCTTATAAGCAGAGAACAGTATAAAACCGAGCCGGTTTAATGAGATGAAGGTATATTTATTTTGTTGACGGCTCCTGTTTAAAGGAGTTTTTTTTATGACTAAGTATAAGCACGGTTTTTGCATTATGCGCGCCCAACCGTTTCATATAGGGCACCAAAAAATCATTGATCAAATGTTGCAAGAATGTGAACGCGTAACAGTTGCCCTCGGTTCGATTCAAGAACAGGGAACGGCACGAAATCCGCTCAATTATACCACTCGAAAAAAGATGATTCAGAATATATATCGTGACAAGCCGGAATATGAGCGGCTTAAAATCATCGGGTTGTTTGATATCAATAATCCGGCGGAGTGGGGCGATTTTGTGGTGGATTTTTTGAAAGAAAGTCTGCCGTATTTGCCGTTGCCTGACGCATATTATGCCGGTTCTGAATATGATGCGCATTGGTTTAAGGATCATTTCAAACATATTGTGCTGGTTGACCGAACCGATCCGACTTTTCCGTTTGTTACCGGCACAATGGTGCGCGATATGATAAAGTTTGGCGATAGGCGCTGGAAAAACTTTGTGGCACCGGAAAATCATCATCTGGTGGAAGAACATTTTAATAAGAAAAAAGGTATTGTTTAGCCTTTTTCAATATGTCTGCGTCTTGCGCAGGGCTTATGCAAGACAGACGATTTTAACCTGATAAGCCTGAAGGGAAGGATATTATGACTCAAAATATTTTAATGCGGATAGATTTTCAAAACGATTTTGTGCATCCGCACGGGGCGCTCAGTTTAAATGCGCCGGAACTTATCGAAAAACATCAAAAATTTGCCGATAGTCTGTTTGCCGGCAGTTTTGATAAAATTATCGAAACCTATGATACGCATTTTGCCGAAACTTACGGTAACACCAGCGAATCCGAAAGTTTTCCGCAGCATTGTGTGCAAGGGAGCTGGGGATGGCAGCAGGCTGCACCGTTTAAGCCTGAATTGCAAGCGGAAAAAATGTATAAAAATACTACAAATATTTGGAACGAACTGAAGCAATATCGCACTTTGCAACAAGATTGGAATGGTGTCAACGTCTATTTGTGCGGAGTTTTGAGTGATGTTTGTGTAAAACAGGCGCTTAACGGATTGCTGAAAAGAGGTGCCGCTGTAGTGATTATTGAGGATTTGTGCCAAGGAGCGCAAGAGCAAATCAGTGATATTTTGCAAAAAGAGGTTTATCAGCCGTTTATTGAGGCAGGTTATCTACGGCGAATTACGACAGCGCAGTTTTTTCGCAAAGAATTGCATAACAAAAAAGTTCAACACAATTTAGTTCATAAAAGTTTAGGAGAATAGCCATGACAAATACCAGACCGAATATTTTGGAAAGCGGAACCCCGTTGTTTTGCGATTTATATCATTTAACCATGGCGCAAGCGTGGTTTTTGGACGGTAAGGCCGAAGAAATCAAAACTTCGGAAGCGTTCTTTCGGAAAAATCCGTTCGGCGGCAGCTATTTGCTGTGCGCCGGCTTGGGCGAATTTGTACAATGGCTGGAAAATTGGCACTTTACCGAAGATGATATTGCATATTTGCAACAAGAAAAAAATGCCGACGGCAGTGCGCGTTTTGATGAGCGCTTTTTGGAATTTATTAAAGATAAAAAATTACAAATTAGTATTAACGCGGTACCGGAGGGCGAATTGGGGTTTCCGAACGAGCCGGTTTATTCCGTAACCGGACCGACGTGGCAGGTTGATTTAGTGGAAGCGGCACTGCTGAATGCGTTTAATTCACAGAGTTTGGTGGCAACAAAAGCCTCGCGTATGGCTTATGCAGCGGCGCTTGACGGTAAGCAGCGTCCGCTGTTGGAGTTCGGTTTGCGGCGCGGGCATGAAATGGGTGGATTTTCCGAGACCAGAGCGGCATTTATCGGCGGTGCGGCAGGCACTTCCAATACAGCGGCAGCAAAGCATTACGGCATTCCGGATTCCGGAACCATGGCACATTCTTTTGTGATGAGCTACGAAAGAGAAGTCGACGCTTTTAAGGCTTTTATGCGCGGAAATCCGGGGAATACCACGCTGTTGGTCGATACTTACGATACGCGCGAGGGAGTTAAGCATGCCATTGAAGCAACCAATGCGGTCGGTCTGCCGTTGATGGGGATTCGGGTTGATTCCGGAGATTTGGCATATTGGGCAAAAGAAGCGCGCAAAATGATTGATGCTGAAGGCGATAACCCATTGTTTGCCAATGTAAAAATGGTGGCTTCCAATGACTTGGATGAACACCTGATAGAAAATCTGCTGATAGTACAAAAGGCACCGTATGATGTTTTGGCGGCAGGTACCAAGTTGGTTACGGCTTATGATACTCCGGCACTGGGCGGAGTGTTTAAAACCAAGCAATATATGGGGCACCCGCGTATTAAAATCGCCGAAGGAAAAACCACCATTCCGGGAGCGACTAATGTGGTGCGAATCATACGCAATAATAAGTTTGAAGGTGATATTATCTGCAGTGCGGCGGATATGGATGTAGTAAATGGCGGCAAGTTATCGCGCAATATAACATCTTATACACTCGACAGCATAAACGGTTTGAAACGTGATTTTAAATCCGGAGAAAATGCGTATTTATTGCTGCAACCGGTGATGAAAGACGGCAAAGTAACCAATCCGCCGGAACTTAATTTGCAAAAGCTACAGCAACGCGGCAGGGCTAATTTGGCACGGCTCGACGAGTCATACAAGCGTTTGACCAATCCGCATATTTACGGTGTGGGATTGGAAACTAACCTGTATAACATGCGCAAAATGCTGATTTTGAATGCGCAGCTGGGGAGATAGCTGATGGAAAAACTTTGGTACAAACTGCAAAGTGGTTTGCGGCAATATTGCGACGAAAACGGCTTTAATAAAGTGATTCTCGGACTTTCCGGAGGGCTTGATTCGGCGCTGACTGCGGTGTTGGCAGCAGATGTTTTGGGCGGCGAAAACGTTACGGCAATTATGATGAAAACTCAATATACATCGGATTTAAGTCTGCAAATTGCCCGCGAAACGGCTGAGCTTAATCATCTTGATTATCACGAACTGGATATTGAACCGTTGGTAACAGCAAAAATCAAATTTTTGACGCAGGCTTTTGGGGAATCGGTGCAAGGTCTTACAGCAGAAAATTTGCAGGCGCGCATTCGCGGTCAGTTGTTGATGGCGTGGTCAAATCAAAACGGCGGATTGGTGTTGGCTTGCGGTAATAAATCGGAAGCACTGACCGGTTATTGCACGCTCTATGGTGACACTTGCGGCGGTTTAATGCCGATAGGTAATGTATATAAAACGACGATTTTTGCATTGGCAAAATGGCGCAATACTTTAGGATATGCGTTGCCGGAAGCAGTAATCACCCGAGCTCCGTCGGCAGAACTGGCGGCAGGGCAAAAAGATGAGGATTCATTGCCGCCGTATGCGGTTTTGGATGAGGTGTTGAAGTTGCTTTATGATGATAAAAAGTCGGCAGCGGAAGCGGTGGCGGTCGGTTTTGATATAGCACTGGTTAAAAAGGTGCAAAACTTGATTGTGCGTTCGGCTTTTAAGCGCAAGCAAATGGCATCTGCACTAGATGCTTAAGGTTTAACATAATTGTTTGATTAAATCTTTCAACACTTTCGAAGAAGTGAAAACAGAAATTATAGGCTAAAACACATTCACTCTTATTTCATTCAAAATATCTTCAATGTACCCTAAGAAGCTTTCAATCGGCACATTATTCAAACATTTGCCTATCCCTGATATGCTTTGCGGTATAAGAAACAACCGAATATAAAGAAAATAATTGTATTTTAACATTGTATCAGTTATAATATCACAAAGCAATTGAGAGGAGCAAGATATGTCGCGGGCGGAAGATATTTTTGAAAAATTGGTTTATTTCGGCGAAGACGCGCTTGATGAATTTATTCGCAGTCGGCAAACCGAAGAGCTATTTATGGATTTTAAACAGGCTTCATCCACCGGTAAACACGGTTGGTCTTTAAGTCCGGATGATAGGCGTAATCTGGCAAAATGTATCTCCGGTTTCGGCAATTCCGAGGGAGGTGTAATCGTCTGGGGTGTGGAATGCTCACGCGATATTGATATCGGCGATGTAGCCAAAGCCAAAGTTAAGGTAAAAAACGTGCATCGTTTTATGAGTTGGGTGGAAAGCGCCATTTCCGGCTGCACTATTCCGAGCCATAACAAAGTGCGTAATCATATTATTTGCGAAGATAAAAACGGCGACGGCTATCTGGCAACTTATATTCCGAAATCGGAGATTGCTCCACTGATGACAACCGTAGGAAATACAATGTATATTCGCTCCGGATCGAACAATGTTCCGGCACCGTATGCAGTTATTGCCGGAATGTTTGGGCGCCGTCCGCAGCCGAATGTGGCACTAAAGTTGGAAAATCGCAATTTAGAAGTGGTGGAAAATGATGAAGAAGATGTACTGTATCCGAAAACCATTGATACTCCGCCGCAAAAATATGTTAAAATCAGCTTTGATGTGCTTTGTTTGAACGATAGTAATGCCATAGCGCGTGAGCTATACTTGACCTGTACTACCGATAATACCGGCGGCGAATATAATCGGGTTCGTTTTACCGATTATAATATGACGGCCAATATGCTCGGTATGGAAGGACATCTTAATTTGATTACCAAACCGGAGTTGCGTTTGCCACCGCGCGGAATTATGAAATTTGCACATATCGAAATTGTGCTTTCGGAATTTATCGAAGATGATTTACTGATTAACGGTGCGGTTGGTGCCGACGGGGCTATGCCAAAATCGTTCCGAATATGTGGTGCTAAAAATAATTTACGTTCGTTTGTAGCTAAGGCAATACGCTCGGAAGATAATGTGGATTTATTGATTAATGAATTTTTTAGCGAATTTTTGAAGGATGTTGAATGACGGCAAGAATTGAGATATTTACGGACGGCGCTTGTTCCGGCAATCCGGGAGCAGGCGGTTGGGGCGTAATTTTGCGCTACAAAGATGTGGAAAAAGAGTTAAGCGGCGGCGAAGAAAATACCACCAACAATCGGATGGAACTGATGGCGGTGATTGCGGCATTGAGTGCATTGAAAAAAACTTGCAATATCTCGCTTTATACCGACAGTCAGTATGTGATGAAAGGTATTACCGAATGGATGGCAAACTGGAAGCAAAACGGCTGGCATACGGCGCATAAAAAACAAGAAGTGAAGAATATTGACCTGTGGCAACGGCTTGATGAATTAGTAAATCGGCACGAAATTCGCTGGGTATGGGTAAGAGGGCATAACGGCCATGTCGAAAACGAGCGTTGCGATGCCCTTGCTCGCAGCGAAGTGGAAAAAATCAAAGCCGGTTAAGGGCTTTATATCAGCGTTTTTGCTTAAAAAAATCTTTGAGTAATTGTCCGCATTCATCGGCACAAATACCGCTGCTGATGTTCGGACGATGGTGGCAGGTAGGGGCTTCGTAAAATTTAACTCCGCTGATGATTGCCCCGCCTTTTTCATCTGTGGCACCAAAATAAAGATTACGGATACGGGCAAACGAAATCGCTGCCGCACACATGGTGCATGGTTCAAGCGTTACATACATATCCAAATCCCACAAGCGAGTGGTGTCAAGTTTTGCGCATGCGCGGCGAATAGCCATAATCTCGGCATGAGCCGTGGCATCGGAACCGTGTGCGCTTTCATTGGCGGCAGAAGCGATAATTTCTCCGCTTGTCGGATTGACTATTAACGCAGCAATCGGCACTTCGTCTTTTTGTGCTGCCTGACGCGCCAAATCAAGTGCAATTTGCATATATTCTTCGTTTGTCATTGTTCACTCTTTTTTTAGACTTCTCTGCTACTATAAAACATATTTATCAAAAAAGGAAGAAAAATGACAGAACGAATTGCAAAATTTATAGCCAGAAGCGGAGTTTGTTCCAGACGACAGGCCGAGGAATTAATAAAGCAAAAGCGAGTTACGGTTGATGGTAAATTGATAGAAAGTCCGGCTTTTAATGTGGAGGGTAACGAAAAAATACTGCTCGACGGCGAAAAATTGCCGGCAATCGAACAAACACGTCTATGGCTGTATCATAAACCTGTCGGACTTTTAACAACTCATAAAGATACGGATAACCGTCCGACGGTGTTTGATAATTTGCCGCCGGATATGCCGCGGGTTATCAGTGTTGGACGGCTTGATTTGAACTCGGAAGGTTTGCTTTTACTCACCAACAGCGGTGAGCTTTCGCGTAAACTGGAGCTACCTGCTAATGGTTGGAGCCGCCGCTATAAAGTACGGATACACGGCAAAGTCGATATCAAAAAAATGACCGAATTGGAAAAAGGTGCGGTTATCGACGGAGTGCAATACGGTAAGGTTAAAATTGAATTGGAGAGCCAAAATGGTTCTAACAGTTGGGTTTTGATTACGTTAAGCGAAGGTAAAAACCGTGAAGTACGCAAGCTGATGAAGTCAATCGGACTCGAGGTTGCGCGCTTGATTCGTCTTTCGTACGGGCCGTTTCAGCTCGGTAGTTTGAAAAAAGGCGAAGTAAAAGAAGTGCCGCAAAAAGTGTTGAAAGAACAATTGGGAGATAAGCTATGAGAATCGTCGGCGGAAAATATCGCGGCAAAAAACTGTGGACACCGCAGGGCAAAGAAGTGCGCCCGACTTCAGAGCGGGCGCGTGAAGCAATATTCAATATATTGTATTCCAAACTCGGAGGTGACTACAGTAAGCTAAGTTTACTTGATATTTTTTGCGGTACAGGAGCGTTCGGTTTTGAAGCATTATCGCGCGGTTTTAACTATGTAACGTTTGTCGATATTGATACTATACCGGTGAATAAAAATGCCAAATTATTTGCCGCGGAAAAAGAAAGGTTTAATGTTATAAAAGCCGATGCAATGCGACTGCCGCAGGCATATCGTAAATATGATATGGTGTTTATGGATGCACCGTATGCCAAGGGGCAGACAGAACAGGCTTTGACGCAGTTACTTATGCAAAATTGGCTCGGCAAGCAGGCAGTTTGTATTGTTGAAGTGCGTAATGATGAGCGTTTTTTGTTGCCGGAAGTATTTGAATTGCTGGATGAAAGAGTTTATGGTTTAGCGCGGGTTTTATTTTTGCGCTATTGTTGATTTTTTTTGTCAAAAGGACTTGCTATTTACAAAAATATATGTTATATTACACAAAAATTGATGTTGGAGGGTGTTCATGGCAGGAAATCTGACGGAAGAAAATAATGTCATAACGGCACGCACTTATCTCGAAAATAGCGGAATGTCGCGTTTGCCTGAAGATTATACTGAAGAAGAATTGCAAAAAAAATTCACGAGAAATATGAAGGTGTTGCGTGAAGAGTTGGACGAGTTTGATGAATATCGTCGTGAGCTTGATGAAATCAGTAAGCAACAGGCCGATGCCGAAAAAAATTATTCGGATGAAGAATTGAGCCATGAATATATATATCTTAATCGTTCTCAGCTGCCGATTCAGAAAAAATACGATACGGCCAAAAAATATTCGGATTACCTTCGTGAATACGGTAATGAGTTTGCTCAGCTTTATCATATTAAAGATAACAATGAAAAATACGGCAATCCGGAAAAATTGGATCTTATTGAAGTTGATATTACCGATAATGGTGATATCTTGACACAAGATCAATATTTTAAAATGCGTGCGGATAAAAATGAGCGAGTTAAACAATTGGCTTTGCATATTGCAGATGAAAATGCAGGGGTGGAGTATAATATCGGTATGTTGGAATATAATCAGCCGAATATGCCGCCGCAAGTTAAAATGCAACTTTCGTTTGATGAAGAGACGCAAGAGAATCTGGATGATGAAAAATTAAATGCGATTTTTGCCTTTTGCGAGGCCCACGGAATATCGGTTGCCGATATGGAAATACGTAATTTTGACGGCACTTTGGCCGAAGCGGCAATTCAGGAAAAAATCAGTAATGTCTTGACACAGCGTCAGGCAGAGAAAGCCGCTCAGATTGCCGAAGCCAATGCCAAAGAATACGAGGCTCAGCAACAACGCAAAAAAGCACTGGAGGCCGAGTTACAGAATATAAGTATTGCCGGTGACGGTCATTTACCGGAAGGTATGGTTTCCAGTGAAGATATTTCGTATGATCTTCCAGATGAACAAGTTATTTCTGCTACGATTCCAAGTTTGGAAATTAAACAGTTTGAAACAACCGGGGAAAATGCTGCCATGGCGCAGAATTCACCGGAAAATACCGGTAAAGTGCATCGTTTGGCGAAAGGAGTGGCGACTTCAGCCATTCCGGGTGAAGATGTGCCTGATAATTTAGATGCGTATGCTCCGGATGAGGTTATGGCTAAGAGTGATAAAAAATTACCCGAAGCATTAAGTTCGCAAATGTCGATGCAAACCGGTGCAATAAACGCAAATCAATCCGTGACAGTTCCGGCTGTTCCGACGGCAAGTAAGCCTGCACATAAGAAAATAACTCAGAAAGAGGCGGAAAATAAATTTGAAA
Source organism: Alphaproteobacteria bacterium (assembly GCA_017444525.1). Taxonomy (GTDB): domain Bacteria; phylum Pseudomonadota; class Alphaproteobacteria; order RF32; family CAG-239; genus RUG410. The sequence continues at coordinate 5,613 of JAFSWL010000014.1, read as the reverse complement.
AGTTTATAAATGAAGGGTTAGGTAAGCAGAAAAATCTGTCTTATTTTAAAACCAGCACCGGTTGGTTTGGCGGCGGTTGGACAGAGTTTATTATTTATGACAGTGAAGATAAAGACAATCGCAAAAAAGACGGAGTAAAAACAAAAGACGGAACCGTTAAATATACATATTCGTGCAAATTGTTTGTTAATGTAGATTCCGACGGAGTATTGCACTTTGCTTATCGGATTCCTAACCATAAAAAAATTGATGAAAGTGTGTTGGGTGGAGTTGTCGGTCAGCTTAAAGATTTAGGTTATACAGCGGTTAATTTTCCTGCAGGTATGCCTAAAGATGATGAAAAAGGTATGTGGCGTAAGGCTCTGGCTGAGAAAGGTTTGGTTCCTATCGGTATGGGGTTGGATAAGTCAAAAGCCGAAGGTATGCTGAAGGCAGCTAAAGAAAAACTCAGTGCGGAGGATTATGCAAATTATCAATATCGCTTAGCAAAACAGATGAATAAGCACAATCGTGAAAATGGCAAAAAAATCAGTGTAAGCGAGCAAGCGTTTATCGATGGCTTGATTAATACACATCGTTATGCGGCATTTACCGATGCGTATTCCAATATATTTAAGAGCAAAATAAAAGGAATTTTGCGTACTGATGATCTTTATGACGGTGCAGTTAAGAAAATTGCTGCATATCGGACTTTACGAAAAGTATTTGATGTTTATAAATCTGCATTGGATAAAGGCGGTAGCATTGCCGATGCTGCAGGCTTGACACCGGAAGAAAAGGCTAAATTAAGTAGATTGTCAGGATCAGTTCAAAAACTGAGTAATGAACAAATGGATTATATATTTAATGTATTGTATGATCGGCAATGCAAAGAAACAGAACAAAAGCTTTGTGATGAATTGATTAAACAAGCGTATAGCGAAATATCTGTGCGTGGTGCTAAAGCGACACCTAAAAATATTATGAAAGATGAATTAAATCAGGCTCGTGATAGCTGCGACAGTATAAATGATGATTTGGTTCCGTTGGGTGTTGAAAAAGTTGAAATTATAAAAATTCCAAATGTTCGAATGGATTTTGAAAAATTCTTCAACGAATATTTGCCGGAATATAATCGTCAACATCCTAAGCAGAATGCCGGTACCAACGAAAATAATAACCAAAATACTGCAATAGGTATGGCAGCTAGTTTAAATCAGTTTAACGGTAAGCAATCTGAAATTAAGGATGCTCAAGTTAATGGTAAGAATATGCTCGGCAACGTTAGGGGAAAAGCAAATACGTCATCATCTGCGGTAAATACCGCCGCTCAAGATGCGGCTGTTACTCGCAATATTGTGCAGAATAAAACTCAAACATACCATTAATCAATATATTATTTAATTTTAACTAAACAGAAAAGGAGAACAAATATGTCAGATAACTCAAAAAAAATAAAAGAGTTGCGCGCAAAGAAAAGTCAGCAAGCAATGGGAATTGGTGATGTTGCCAGTTTATCGACACAATATGAAAATGAAACGCGTAAGGCAGAAGGTAAACCGGAATTAACACCGTCAGAACAGCGTAAGCAAACCGCAAAGAATATGAATGCGATGTTTGGTTTTAACAACGAAAATGCAAATGATGATTATTAAGAATAAACTTTGATTATTCGCGCAACGGCTCCGATTTATCGGAGCCTTAATTTTATGGCAACTTAATTATCCTTTATGAATCTATAAATTTTTCCAAGTCTTGAGTTTTTATATCGGAAGACAGAATTAGGCCCTGCGGATAGCGATGTGTATAAAGTATATATAACGGCAATGAATATTGTCCGTATTGCGTCATATATTGTTTGATATCGGCGGTACTATTTATGGTTATAATTTGCAAATTATAGCGTTTTTGCCATTGTTTGCGTTCAATGGAGTTTATGGTCCACAGACGATTGAACCGGCATTTGAAACACCAATCAGTATCGATGATGAGCAAAATCGGATGATTATGTTGCAGTTGTGCTTTAATTTGTTCAGGATCTAGCGGCATTTGTTTAGAGGTCGTAACGGAGTTTTCAGCGGTTTGCAGGTAATTGATAATATAAATTTCGGAACTCCAAAAAATTATGCCGAGAAGTACCATAAAAACAATGCTCCCGTTGCGGATTGAATTTATTTGTTTTATGGTAATGCTTTCATCAAGTACACCGTTTAAATAATCAAGATATTTTTGATATACCTCGCATAAAAACATCCATATAATCACAACAATCGCTGATATGATAAAAGCGGCAATCCCGCAACTAAACCCGATAAACAACAATAACCATATAATGGTAATATTAAAAGCAATTTCAATAAACTTAAGCAGTATTTGTTGTTTCAAACACAATGAGTGCCAAGCTGGAGACTTTTTCGGAAAATATAATATTAATAATTGCGGAATGATAAATCCGACAGTCAACAGTGATATGATGCCTGCAGCATCGACAGCAGACGCAACAACCGATGTATTCATCAATATTGATAAATAGGGGGAAGTACTGACAATAATCAGAACACCGGCAATAAAACCGATAATAAAGAAAATAAAAGCACGTTTTCGAGTGTCAACGGTATTGATTATTGCACTTAATATTATCGGTAGAATTTTTTTTAAGGCGGCAAATATAAATATCAGACCGAGCAACAATGCGGTATGTGAAAATTGCATTCCCCACAGCGGATAATCAGGTGTATATTTTTGCCCGATAAACAAAGTAGCTGCTGTTAATAAACCGCAAACACTCCCTTTTAAAGCACTGAGCTGCATAATTTTCCGGTTATTCGGATGTTTTTTATATTCACGGATAAACAGCAATAACAAAATCAATATAAACGGTGCGATACAAGGTAGTAAATTCAGCATTAATCCGCTGCATAATGCCGGTAAAAATAACTTTTTTTCAGAATTAATTGTTTGCGTGAAAGTGGGTACGCTGTTATTGGCAACAAGATTATGGCGATAAAAATACCGATTATTCAGGTTTATCGATATGGTATATTCTGTGTTGCTTAAATCTGTATATGCAACAGCGTTAAAGGGTTTGATATAAGCTTTTATTTTGTTTTTATCTATAACATAATGAGGTGCATCAAACGGCATATATTCTTCTGTGTTTTCTACAAAAATATCAAAGGTTTTAATTTTTTTGGATGTTGTCAGCTCCAGATAGAGCAGTGAACCGTCAGCGGAGTTTTCTGCAGTGAATTGTTCTATAGATATTATATCGGAATTTGCAGTCGGTACACGTCGTAAATTATTGAAAAACATTGTGTCAAAACCGTTGTCGAATTTATCAGTTCCGGAAACTTCAGAGTGTAGATGCAAATCAAAATGCTGCGGTTGACAATTAAACTCAAAATCGCATACTGTCAGGTCGGCAACTGCATTGATTTCTACCGGTTTATCAGGATTTTCAACGGTAACTTTCAGCGGAATTATAAAATTTCCGAAATATTTGTATGCCTGAGGCAAAAGGTTGGTGCGGAGCGGAAGCGGATAAAGAACTTTAATATCACTGATATTTTTTGATTTATCAAAAATTATTTTCGGCTTGAAACGATTGGCGGCTAAATCATTGGCTAATACGAAATATCTGCTATGGGTAGCAATTTGCACTCCGAAGTCAAGTTCTTCTTTACCTTCGGTATAGGTATTACGAGCGATCAAGCGAACATTTACACCATCACCGAATTCTGTTTCTCCGATACCGAGTTCGGAAAACAATGGATTCTTATATACAGTGCCGTAAAGCCATACTTTTTTCCAATCAATTTTTTCCATAACCGCATCGATTTGTAATAAAATATCGCTTTCATTCTGACTTTCATAGGAGGCAATGGCTCGTATTTCATCAATATTGGTACTATAGGATAAAAACTTTTTAAAGTTATATACCTTGGCATATTCATCATCAGCGGTAGGAATGTATTGTACTTCGTTCGGATGATCATATTCCGATGCGTTATGAATTTTGCGATAAGCATGAGGTACCAAATATTTATCGGCAAACTTTTTATAGATATCTTGACTCATTTTATAAAGAAAAGCAGTTTTTACCAGATAATCGTGTTTGCTTTGCAGTTCATCATCGGTATCATACGGAAAAAAAGGTTTCAGCTTTTCGGTAAAATTATTTTCGGTTATCTGTTCCCACGGATATTTTTGATAAAGATAGCTGCCAATTTCGTAAAAAATATTGAAGTTTTGCAAAAGTGTGGTGGTTGCGGTTTTATCATGAGCGTATGTTTCCATATATTGCCGCGTCAATTCACCTTCAAAATCATCAGGAAGCGGCAATGTTTGAGCGTCGGCCGCGCTCTTGAAAAGCATAAAAAAACAAACTATATAAAAAAAAAGGTATTTCATTGCTTATTTTTAACTTTTATTTCTGTATAAAATATGATACGATAAAAGGGTAAAAACAAGATTATTTTAAAATATATAAACAGATGGATAAGTTTGATGATAAATATGCCTTGACCGGCAAATTGTTGGTAGCAGCTTCAGCTTTGCGTGATGATGAAATATTTCAGCGCTCGGTTGTGTATATTTGTTCGCACACAAAGCGCGGCGCCATGGGAATAATCATTAACAAGCCGCTGGAAAAGTACACATTCTCCGATTTAACTATGCAATTACCGCTACAAAGCTATGAAAAGCTCAATGAAATCAATTTATACACCGGCGGTCCTTTGGAGCAGGTTAGGGGAATGGTGTTACATTCCACCGATTATTATAAAGATGGCACGATTGTGGTCGGCAATGGTATAGCTATATCCTCAACCACTGAAATTATTGCCGATATTGCGTTTGACCACGGTCCGGATGAAAAATTGGTGGCGCTCGGCTATTCATTTTGGCAGCCTAAACAGTTGGAAACGGAAATTTATAACAATGATTGGCTGGTGGTTAATGCCAGCAAAGATTTAATGTTTCGCACCGACGATGCCGATAAATGGCAGCGTTCAATGGATGAACTCGGACTTGATTTTAATCGTTTTGTCGGTATTACCGGCAATGCGTAATATTTTCCGACACAATATAATATAAACAGCTTGACAGAATATCTGTTTTTGCGTATAATAAATGAGCTTTTATATTATATTTATATTTTTATGGATAGTTATGGATAGAAAAAAAGAAATCTTACGGCGGATTGTAGAAATCATGGTAAAAACAGAGGATGTTGATCCCAAAGATGCCGAGCAAATCACTGAAAACACCTGTATTACCGAGATTATGGATTCTCTCGATGCTTTTGCACTGGAGATGGAATTAGAAAAACACTTTGGTGTTGTCATTATTTTGGATGACAAAGCACGAACATTCGGTGATTGGGTGGATGTGATTGAGGCTAGGACAAAGCTGTTATAGTTCGCTTGAGAAAAGCCTGTCGATTTACTTCGGCAGGCTTTTCTTTGTAATAAGAAAACCCCCAGATAGTCTGGAGGTTCCGGAAAGCTTATAGCTTTACATCGTAAAACCTCCTTTATATACTGAGTTAGACAGTCTGACCACTGAAAAACAAAATAATATAAAGGAGGTTTTAAAATGACCACATACACATTAGCACACACGACGTGGAGTTGT
>JAFSWL010000013.1 GCA_017444525.1 Alphaproteobacteria bacterium | reverse complement strand
TTCTATGAAGTATATTTGTGGGTAGTGTTCGTGAATTTCTATCAACCGTTTCTTAAAAAATCCATATACACCAGCGTTGAATATCTTCTTACGGTATTTTGTCACTATCACTATATGATAGTGGCAGTGATACACGCAATCGCTTTGTTTGCTATACTTTACTTCTTCCATAACCGCAGTATAGCGCGATGATTTAGGATTGTCTACATCTACCTGCTCACGCAGGTAGTGTTACGTTCGAACCATAAAATCACCCCTAATCCTTAAATAAGCAAGGTTAGTATATCGCTTTTAATGATTTTTGTCAAGATGTTTTTAAAACATTCCCTTTTTGCGGAAATACAGAATAACGGCCAAAGTTGCCAACAACGAGAGCGCTATAACAACACCGAAACCGATGGTTTGATTCAAAAACGGCACGCCGACGTTCATTCCCCAAAAAGTGCCGAGCATGGTCGGAATCGAAAGCACAATCGTAATCGCCGCCAAAAACTTCATAATCTGGTTTAAGTTATTGTTGATAATTGAAGCAAAACCGTCCATCATACCCTCAAGAATCGAGCGGTGCATATCCACCATTTCAATAGCTTGTTTGTTTTCAACAATGACATCCTCGAGCAAGTCGGTGTCATCTTCAGTAAAGGCTAAATATTTTGAACTGGCCGGAGATTTAGTCATACGCAGAATTTTTTCAAGCACGAGCTGATTATCGCGCAAGGCAGTTGTAAAGTAAACGAGTGATTTTTGAATTTCCATCAGCTGAAACAGCTCTTCATTATGCGTTGTTTGCTTGAGCGAATCCTCAATATGCTCGGTTTTGCGATTGATAATTGCCAAGTAGCGCAAATAAAACTGGGTAATTTTATAGAGAATCGAAAGCATAAATTTGGTGCGTTCACGCGTATCAAACGACTTTGCCGTATTTTTATTAAACGAGCTTAAAATACGGTTTTCACGCGAACAAATCGTTAAAAAGTTTTCGCCGCTGAACACCAAACCGCACGGCAACGTATCAAAATTACCGTCTTCATCCAACAGCGGCAAATTCACAATGGTAGAGAAAACCCCCTCATCCAATTCGACTCGGGAGCGTTCGTCGGCATCCAAAGAGTTGCGCAATATATCCGAATCAACCGCAAGCAACGAGGAAACTTTGGTAATTTCCGCGCTTGTCGGATTAGTTAAATTGAACCATGCATGGGTAACTCTGCTGAATCTTTTGAGCTTAACAAGTTTTCCGCCGTCTTCTGTTTTGTAAATGCGCAGCATTATTAAGCTCTCCTTTGATGAACAAAATTTCAAAGTCAGTTTTGAATTGGTGCGGCCAAGAAGACTTGAACTTCCACGAGCTTAGCTCATAACGACCTCAACGTTACGCGTCTACCAATTCCGCCATGGCCGCATTCAAAACAACATATAACTAGTATAATATTTTTGATAAATCAAGTTTTTTTTGACACGAAACAAAATTTTTACACAAAATTTTTATTTTATGCTTGACAAAATCTACAAAATAAGTTAGGTTAGGGGTGTTTCAAAATTATTGAGATATGAAAAAGATTTATTTTGTGCTTGTTGCAGCGATAGCTGTGGCAGCAGTGAGTGCGTTAGCCTTGTCCTCTTGTTCTGATAAAAAAGAGGCAAAAAAGCTCGGCGAGTATGAACTGACGGAAAATAACGGAAAGTTCGGACTGAAGAGCGAGGGAGGAAGTGTCGTATTGGCTCCCGAGTTCGATGAAATCGTGGAAGACACGGTGAACAAGGCCGTGTTTGCCAAGACCGGCGACCTGACCTCTATCGTCGTGCAGTCATCCGTGATTGCCAGCGGTATCAAGATTGAGGCAGTAGAACCCGTCGAAGGCAACCCCGACTACGCCTACATCAAGGCTGACGGCAGGAAGATCCTGTGGAAGACAGGAACGTCATCAACGTTTGGTCCGTTTGAGGACATCAAACTCATCGACGGCATCATCTTCATGAGCCAAGAAGGCAAGTGGGGAGCTGCCACAACCGACCTCCGCGGTCTGGCTCCGCGTTCTTACAGCAAAGTGTATGTTGTCAAGAACGATAATGATCTGGCCGTGCTGGTAAAAGCTAAACACGGCTGGGAAATGTATACCGGAGACGGAGGAGTATCAAACGGCTCACGTTATGACATTCCAACCAAGAAGCTTGAGCCTAAAATCAAAGCTCTCAAGTTAGAGGGTGAGGTTGGTGTAGCTAAAGTGGATTGGAAACTTTAATACTAACAATAACTCAGGCGCGGGCATTGCTCTTAATCGAGGGTGTCCGCGCGCTAAAATCAAGAAGTATGGAGAACAAGAAAGACGATTTGCTCGGCAAGAATCCGCACCGCCGAGCTGTTACAAAAAAACCGTTTGAAAACGGTAAATCGCCTCGCAAACGCGAAGAAGACCTAGATGATAGCCTGTGAAGGTTCTAGCTAACAAATCTAACTAAGCCGCTCCCGAGTTTAACCGCTCGGGAGTTTTTTTATGAACTTTTTTTTAACTCTATTCGGATATAATGCGCGCCGATGAGGTATAAAAATGCTCGATTTTGACACTCATATAATCGGCGAAAGCCCGAAAAATCTGCTGATTTTTTTGCACGGTTATAACGGAACTGTGGCCGACCATCAATATGCTATCGCTTGGTTTGAGCAACATTTACGCAACACCGTACTGATTGTACCGCACGCGCCGGAAACAAGCGATAAGAATCCGAAACGGCGGCAATGGTTCGGTATGCTTAAGTATGATGCGACGAATCGGCGCAAACAGCCGGAAACAAGCACAGAGGAAATCTTTGCCATTTATAATCAGACTGCCTATGACATTGCGCATTGTGCCAAACTAGTAAACGGCTTTATCAATACAATGCAACACCAATATCATTTTGACGACGCGCACACTTTTTTATGCGGATTTTCGCAAGGCGCAATGCTGACAATATATACTGCTCTGACGCGCGACTCCGAACTGAGCGGTGCGTTTGCTTTATCGGGCTTGGTCGCCGGTGCGGATTCTTTGTCAGGCAAAATATGTTCCCGCCCGCCGCTCTATTTGTTTCACGGTCGGGAAGATATGAAAGTGCAATTCAAAACTCTGACCGAGAGTGAAAAGTGGCTGAAAGAACACGGTATCTCCCCTAAAATCACAACTTATGACGGCTTGGAGCATCGTATGTGCGAAGAAGAAATCACCGAAATAGCCGATATTATCAATAACCGTGTATAAAAAAATTAAAGCAAGATGTTTTTTACATTGACAAAAACCGCATATTGCGCCATAATATGCAGAGTTTGTGATTATTAGAATATGGAATACAAAGAAATTATTAGAAACGGTCGTATAGTTGAACTTTCGGCCGCAGTGTTTGGAAAGACCATCGGAGATGCGGGGAATACTTATGCAGATTCGCTGGATGGGGAAGAAGAAAAGGAACTGGTGCAGCGTCTTGTCTCCGATGAGAAACCCGAAGAATGGCTCGGTTGGATGGCAGAATACCGTAGGTATTACCCGCTTAGTAACGTCGGCATTGCCGCGCTGATTGACAATCTGCAATCCGAGGCGGCTGAAATAGCTCTGGTTGAAGAATTCTCCCGCTACGGCTATACCGAAAATCAGGCCGTTATGATTTGCCGCAAGGCTCTTAATAACGAAGCCGGCACTTATCGGCAGCTGATTGAAACCATCTGCGCAAGCGGGCGGATTTTCTTCTCCGATTTCTTCTCCGATTTACCATTGTTGCTTGCCCGACTGGATGAGCGCGACAAGGATGAAGATTTAGCGCCCCACTATGCCGAAACCTACCGCAAGTCTCTCCGTAAATATCGGGAGGATAACAATCTGGATAGGTTCTATGACCAACAAAAAACACCTGCTTAAATGCCGGTGTTTTTTTGTTTTTTAAAATGCTTGCCAAATTAAACAAAATACGTTATAATAAGAGCGTAGGAGTAAGGCAATGGCGCAACCTGATTGTGAAACAGCTACATTGGTGGCAAATAAAATCACCGCTGCCAAGGAACGTGTGTCCGCAACATTGGGGCAGACACATATGGCTGCCGACGGCGCATTGCATATTGTTTTGCAACCGATAGTGCCTGCGCCGAATCCACTTGAAGTGAAGTTGGAGTATTGTTTTCGCAATATCCGTGATAATTTCAAAAAATACAACACCAAAGCGAAATACCATCTGAATTCGCAATTTATTCAACCTAAGGCCGAACAGAAAATCATCAACGACTGTTTCAATAAAGATGAAGAATTAAAGCAGTTGATGAAGTATTTGAACATTACACTCAACGACTTTTCGCAAAATCTCAAGCGATTTATGAAAGGTGCGGAAAATACCGATTATAACGTTGACATCAGCCCTGCCGACGGCTCTTCCGCCAATGTGACCATTGCCGTAAAAAATGCCAAAGGGCGGAAAATCGGACCATTTCTGCAAACCGCCCTATATCAGGATAATCACGACGGATACACGCGTTTGAATGTTTCTGTGGGTTATATGTCAAAGCATAACAAAAAAATAACCACCCATTCGCTTTCATATGATTCCGTGTATAAACCGGAAGATCTGGTTGAGCGGCGCGGTGATAAGGAATATTTGAAAACCGAACAGCAAGTTCAACACGATAAATTTAAAGACGTTAAAGTTAAAAAAATGCACAGAGATTTGAGATTCAAATACGGACGCTGGTAAATCAATACACAAAAAAAGGGGAGATAAAATCCCCTCTTTTTGTTCTCTCTTGGTTAATCGGCAATCGTAATATTGCGCTTTCCGTTCAATGACTCTTTAATAAATGCCAACTGTTCCATTACCATCGGATTATCAGCAAATTTTTCGTGCGCCTTCTCAACACGTTCAACAAAAGTGCCGTCTTTGCCTTTAAAGATATACATAAAAGCACGAGTGCAGGCTTTAATTGTGGCTTCGTCAATACCGCTGCGGCTCATACCGATAACATTGAGACCGCGCAAAGCCGCCGGCATACCGTTGGCAATACCGAACGGAATGACATCACGCGCTACACCGGAAACACCGCCGACCATAGCCTTGCGCCCGATGTGCACAAACTGGTGCACGGCGCAGTTGCCGCCCAAAATCACGCCGTCGCCCAAATGAACGTGACCGCCGATAACCGCATTGTTGGTCATAATCACGTTGTTGCCGACCACACAATCATGCGCAATATGGGAGTTAATCATAAACATACCGCCGTCGCCGACAACAGTGGTGAAATGCTCTTTCGGAGTGCCGGAGTGCATGGTAACATTTTCGCGGATGATATTATTTTTACCTATAATCAGACGGGCTTCCGGCTGAAATTCGTTGCCGTGGTCTTGCGGTCCGCAACCCAAACGCGCGCCCGGAAACACAATTGTCCCCTCGCCGATGGTGGTATTGCCGTAAATAGTAACCTGTCCCAAAAGTTTTACGTTTTCGCCGATTTTTGCCTGTGAACTTACCCAGCAAAGCGGGCCGATTTCCGCGGTAGGTGCGATTTGTGCGCCGTCTTCGATAATTGCGGTAGGATGAATTTTAGCCATAGTTATACCCTTTCATAATGTTATTATGGTTATAACTTAGAAGAATTACCCCGCTTATGCAACACACAAAAAGTTACAGTTTGTTTCTTTTGCTAAATCACGGTGTTGACTTTAAAATAAAATCCGTTTAACCTTGATATCAGGTGTGGGAGACCATACTCAGGGCGTCGAAACCCTATCAATAAGCTATATAGTCGCCGGAGCATGACGACTTAAATATATATGCCGACCTCTGTCCTTTTTAGGGCGGATGTCGGCTAAATAAGGCTATGCGCCGAATAAGCCGAGCCGCTCTTCTTGATTAATCTTATAACGGTTTTCGAACATCCGCCCGCTTTCTGACGAAAGTGGGTTTTTTATTACAACGAAGGATGGAAAGGATAAATAAAATGAGAAATAAGGTAATTTATGGAGATTATGAAGGGTATCCTGTTGTCATGCGTAATAACATCTTTTGTATCGAAACAGAATCGAGTTTTATAGCAATAACCCCAAGAACCGTTTCTTCATGGGAATTATCTACCGAAAAGCGTTCCACTTCGGCAGTTTCGATGATTGGCAGAGGTTTTTTAGGCGGGCTTGTCTTAGGTCCTATCGGCGCAGGAATAGGTGCTTATTCTGCACTAAAAGGACAAGCCGAAAAAGTGATACAAATTGTTTTTAAGGATGGTAAAAAGACTATAATTACATTAAGTAATGATGACTTTGTGAAATTTAATTTTTATATGAGTTAAAAATAAATACCTCATACCTCAATAAGATAAGATTAAAATCCCCATCCATCACGCCTATAATCGGCAAATTGACGATTATAGGCGTGCCACGCAAAGCGTTTAACGGCTAACGCCGGTCTCATTATTGCCGGCAATAATGAGGTTCTCTGTGTTTTTAACGCACAAGTAAAGAAAAGTGTTGTTAAAAAGACTAAACGTCATTCTGAGGCATAGCCGAAGAATCCAATCGTTTCATAAGAAACGATGTGATGCTCTGCATCACTGGATACTTCCACTTCACTAATGTTCAGTGTCAGTATAACGATAAAACAATGTGTCACATAAGCTAGCGTTTATTTTGAAGCGAATCGGAAGCAATGCTTTCGCATTGAAGATAAGATTCTTGGACGCACGAATACACCGCATCGTGCGAAGGATTGTTAGTTAAAAATATGTTATAAAAGATGTGATAAAGAAGAAAAAGGGCGGACGAACGACGAGGGATAGAACACTAAAGTTCGTAGTCATCAGGTTCTCCGCCCAGTAACAATGGATACTTGATGGATTGCTTGTAC
>JAFSWL010000006.1 GCA_017444525.1 Alphaproteobacteria bacterium | reverse complement strand
GCCTATGGTACTTTGTCTTAAGACACGGGAGAGTCGGTAGCTGCCGGTTCTTCTGATTACTACTCCTTGTTTATTGTTTTATTTTTATAACTCTTAAAAGCACTTTACTTGATGGCAACTGATGGTAATGTGCTTTTTTTTATGTTTCATACGTAATATTATATGCCTGAAAAATTAATTTAGGACACAACTAAACCTCATTTTCTACCTACTTATCCATAAATATCCTTTCTTACTTAATCTCTCTCTTAGGGGATAACATTAGAACAACCTGAAAAAATTAAAATTAAGGTGATATATATAGTTATACTGACAATAATAAATGCGCTACTCAAATCTCTTGAGTATAATATATTTTTTATTTATTCAATATTTTACCTATATTTCAGATTCTTACATAAGCGAGAATAATGAAACAGCCAAATACCCTTTAAAATAGCAGAGATTATTTTTTGCTCACTTTTATAAACGGAATACCGCATATATAATACTTGGTCGTGATATTATTTTCAAAGCGTCGAATTTTCCATAGCGGTAATCCGAAAACTTTCCAAACTTGGCGGCCTCCGCATTGAATGGAGCCGAAGATTGGAATAGAGTTGAACAGCTTGTATGAAATCACATGCTGTTGTGGCTTTATCGGTACAGATATCTCCGGATGCAAAGCAGAGAATATTTCTTTATGGTAGTTATCTGGTAATTTAGTGTAGGTATCCGTTAAAACATCGTAAGCATTCTCCGGGAGTTTAATCAATTTTCCGAGCATCAAATTGTATTTTTCATTATTCCAACGACCAGCGCCTGATGATCGGGTAAAAGTCATTTCTCCGAATTTTATAGAGCCGTCGTTTAATAAGTATAAATCAACACAAACAAATGGAAAACCCTTACATAATATTTGAGCAATTTTGCGCATTTTACCAAAGTTAGCCGGTTTTTTCAGTTCTTTATCATAAATAGGATGGTCATAGTAAAACGGCTGTTTTCTCCATTTCATGTCATAAAATACCATTTGTTACATATTCCTCAATGATTATTTTAGGAGGGATATTCATGTAATGTAATTCCAAACTGTGAAATGCAAAATTATCTTTCATCCATCTGTCTAACTTTTCTTTAACATCAGCTAAATCAAGAGTAGACTTATCTTTGACAATAATGTTATACGCACAGCCGTGATTGCATTTGATTACAAACTGATTTGGAAGTTTGTCAAAATCAATGTCTTCAAATTTATCATAAATGCCAATCAGTGGAATCAGGTATTCTTCACCGATTTTTTCTTTTATCCATTCCCGTGCCAAATATTTGTCGGCAAACGAGTTTTAATAGAGGTGGAATCATGTAGTTTCATCCATTGAATTTTTTCATTAAAAGTTTGAGGATTATCTAAAATAAATGGATTTTTATTATACCATTTATACCATTCGTTCAAAATTTCTTTTTGCAAATATTCGTTTTCGGTAAAATGATATTTTCGCTGCATATCTATCAGAAGTGCAAAAATGTGCGGCCGATATCTATGTTGCAGGAAGGAAGAAAAATGTTTATACTTATTATATAAGATATTGCAATAATTGCGTATAATACTTTTAGCCGTTTCAAAGTCAAAATTATTCTCCGTATATAAGTTGTCAATACGGCGAACTATTTCGATATAATCATTAAAAAATTTGTCTTCATTTTGGGTGATAGATTGATTATGAACGCGTCTATAATACAATATGGTGCTTTCCGTACCAAAATTCTGAACAAAGAGCAAAGCTTTTCTGACAAAATAATTATCCTCAAACTTGAGGCCTTCAGGGAAGCGTATTTGATTTTCTTCAAGAAATTTCCGTTTGTAAAAGAAACGACATGCTGAAATAGGAATATCCTTTATGATGGATTTTAGAGATTCTATATCATAGATTTCTTGATTATTTTTGAGATAATATATTGTCTGGCTACGTAGTTGAAAATATTCTAGCGGAGCATCGCGGAAATTTGTACCGGCAAAGTTAAGCATATCTAAATTATACTGCTTGCATTTATTATATAAAATTTCACAAACGTCTTGTCTAATCCAGTCGTCTGAATCCAAGAACATAATATATTCGCCTTTAGCAATTTTAAGTGCATTATTGTGCGAACAGGAAGGGCCTTGATTTTTTTGGTCGATAATTTTTATGCGTTTATCTTTGGCGGCGTATTCTTTAAGAATAAAAGCGGACGAATCAGTGGAGCCATCATTTACGCAAATAATTTCAATATCTCTCAATGTTTGGCAAATGACGGAATCTAAACATTGGCGCAAATATTTTTCAGCATTATAAATCGGGATAATAACCGAAACTTTAGGAATTTTATTAAAGTCATTTTCTTTTATCGTAGTCTACACTTGTTAAATGTTTGAAACCTTAAACCTAAATCAGGCTATTACATTGCAAATAAAAAGCAACATTTTTATTTGCAAATGGCTTTTGTTCTTTATAATTATTCTCTGTCTTCCGGTTCCCACGGGAAATTTATCCACAATCCCTGCGGTTCGGTTAAAACGGCAAAATCAGGTTTAATGTCGGGATTTTTGTTAATCAGCGTTATAATCTGCGCGTGCGGATATTTTTGGCGCAGATAGCGCAATGTTTCGCCGCTGTCGCAAATATCATCTATAATATAAGTGTCCGGCTTATCGGGAATTTTATCAGTAGTGGTATCAATTATTTGCGAGCGCTCTTTAGCGGAATCGTAGGAGGAAAGGCGGATAAACAATATATCTTTGCAATTAAGATAGTGTGCCACCAATGCCGTCGGCATCAATCCGCCGCGCGATACGGCCGCCAGCGTATATCCTTCCGGCGATTGCGCCTTAATACGTTGAGCAATCAGACGACAAGCCGCTTCCACCTGTTCCGAGGAGATTATTTTCATGGTTCGCTCCTTAAAAATTTCTATAACTCGGACTTATAGCAAAAAAGAAAAAATGCGTCAATATTTATTTTTAGTTTGACAAAATTGAACGAATGTGTTACACACGACATTAAGTGTTTTACAATTTAGTTATTATTTTTAGCGTATGGAGAAAAAAATTGATGTCACCCTTTCGGGTGTAGTGAATTGTGGTTTGAAGTCGATTGGCGAGAAGCTGTCGACGTTCAAGATGTTTGTAACCGGCGCGGTGATGCACAATCATAACGACGCCAAGTGGCAGTTCCCTCTTCCCACGCTCATTTCCATCCACTTGCGAGATTGCAAGGATATGACGATGGAGGACATGTACGCCCTCTTGACGGTCGGCACCGAAGTCAACGTACGAGTGACCGGTGAGCCGGGACACATTGAGGCGAAGGTTGTCAAAGTGGAAGGCCGCACACGCCGCACGCTTGAGAACTTTGTCTTAGCGTTGGAGAATTGTGCTCCCAATGTCGGCCCCGGTATCAGGCTGAACATCAATGGCGATATGAACAATCAAGGCCTTAAATAAAGTAAACCCGTCGGAATAGAATCCGGCGGGTTTGCTTTTAATTGGCATTTTCATACACGCGGTCGCGTGCCAGGTTGATAATTGTCAACCTTTGCGCCTCGCTGAGCGGCTCTGCCAACAACGAATCGATGAATTTCATCATCTCCTCGAAGTTGAGCGTACGCAAGGCGCGACGCAGTTCTTTCTCTCCTTTGCGGAATGTGCCGTCGGCATCAATCACCACCTCAACCGGCAAACCGGGGACACTCAATCCGCGGCGGCGGGCTTCGGCAGAAACGGCTGTAAAGCACTGCTCCACTATCTGGTGCTCAATTTCGTGGAGATCAGAACCCATTGTTGCTAACCTTAGAGCGAAGACTTTTTTAAATAAGTTTGACATCTCTTCATCACTCAGACTTGCCAATCGGCAAGAGGTGATATAGCGGCTGAGCTGCCATATCACATTTCGGATTTCTTCATTCATATATAACTAATTTTGACTACGTCTGTAAATTTAACAAAAATGTACAAAAAAGCAAGATATTTTTTACGCTTGCCTATTTTTATTTTTGTTTTACAATACAAAAAAATAACGGAAAGGATAAAAATGTTACATATCGGCTGCCATCTCTCGATTTCTAAAGGATTTTTACATATTGGTAAAGAAGCTAAATCCATCGGCGCCGATACATTTCAGTTTTTTACACGTAATCCGCAGGGAGGTAAGGCTAAAGATATAGATGCCACCGATGCGCAAAAATTTAATGATTATGCGCGTGAAAACAGTTTTGCCAAGATTGTGGCGCACGCACCGTATACGCTCAATCCGTGTTCGGACAATCCGCAAACACGCGAATTTGCGCTTATGGTACTGGCTGATGATTTGCAGCGTATGGAATATGTGCCGCATAATTATTACAATTTTCACCCTGGTTCACACGTAGGGCAGGGCGCGGATAAAGGAATTGCCATGATTATCGATTCGCTTAATCGGATTCTTACACCGGAACATACTACGACTGTATTGCTTGAAACAATGTCCGGCAAAGGTTCGGAAGTGGGGCGCAGTTTTGAGGAGCTGGCGGAGATTATTGCCGGTGTGAAGTTACAAGAAAAAATGGGCGTATGCTTGGATACGTGTCATGTTTTTGCCGCCGGTTATGACATTGTGAACAATCTTGACGGTGTGTTTACCGAGTTTGATAAAATTATCGGTTTGGAACGGCTTAAAGCGGTGCATTTAAACGACAGCCTGATGCCTTTGGCTTCTAACAAAGATCGTCATGCCAAAATCGGTGAAGGTGAAATCGGGGCAGCAGCATTGGCACGATTTGTGCGGCATCCTGCGGTTAAAAATCTTCCGATGATATTGGAAACGCCAAATGATTTAAGCGGCTATGCTGCTGAAATTAAATTGATGCGCGCGGCCGCCGAATAATTTTTGGAGAGCAACGTTATTCAGTTTAAAAAAGTGCCTCGAAAGATAGTTCGCGACACTTTTAGGCACACTGTGTTATTCAGTTGTCGTTTATTTATCCGCTTCTAAATACTCAATATATGACTTGTTGTCAGCAAGCAAATCAACAATATGCGGAGTATATCCTTGCCGATAAGAAAAAACAAGTTTGACTATACCGGCATTGACTGCTTTGGTTAGTTGTGCGGATTGTTCATTCTTGATATAGAATTTATAGCGATTTTTGAATGCGTTAGTCGGACATTTGGCATCAGCGAACTGGGTACAATCGGTTTCACTCCAATTAGGTTGTAATTCCATATAATAACCGGAGAAAAAATCTTTCGGATCATAACCGGAAACAACTATTTCCACTCGTTCAAAACGAATTGCATTGATATAATATCCCATTACAGCAGCCAAAACTGCAATCGGTAGAAAAAACAGGACATATACATATTTATTTTTCATTTCTGTTCTCCCATAATAAGCGTCCGTATTTCATTAACAATAAAATTACTGCAATAATAAACAAACCTGAGCCTATCAGATAAAATCCGGCATGCAACAAATCGCTTACATCGGCATAATATCCCAATATGCGGATAACCGTAGCTAATACGGCAATATTAAACCATTTTCGGCTGTTTTCTTTGTATGCCAGCCACGCAACAATAGAACATAATATAAGGCAAGGCACCAAATCAAAAATATTTTCGTTGAAAGTCACGCCAAACCATACCAGCAGACCGATATAGCAGGCCAGACGATCTCGAAAATCAACTCGTCGATATGAAGTGTAAATAGTGGTTATTCCTAAAAACAGCAACGGACATACAGCTTCAAACGGATAATGATTAAATGAACCGTTTTGCAATATATCCGGTACATTGATATCGGCTGCAATTGTAATGAATATCCATAAATATTCAATTGCTGTTCCCAATAAAAAGAAAGGCATAAAACCATTGCGATTATGATAATGGTTTATAGTCAGTAAAATATAACCAAGAATCAAACAAGGTAAAACATAAGCGCCGAATAAACCTGCTTTGAAAGATAATGTCAAATTTGGGAGTAAAATCGTTGCATAAGCTGCTTTAACTACACGATTGTAGACTGCATACATCATAATACCGCTGAAAAAGAACAAAGGTCGGCGAATTGTTTTATGGTCGGAGTGCTTGGAAAGCATAAATATTTCATAAACTGTAAATAGTCCCAGAATGCACAGATTGCGCAGTAAATCAATTCCTATACCGAAAGAAGTAATGTTGATTTCAGGACGATGAAACCAAGTATATAAAGAACCGTCAAAAATCAATTGCCAAAGTGTTTTCAAATCCGTGCAACCGATACCGCAATAAAACAACGGAATCCACAGCCATAAAAGGCGTGGAGCAGCAAACAGCAACGGCCAACTGATGGCACTCCATAATAATAAGGCGTTTTCAATATCGGCGGGCAGATGAAATATTTGCCCGATAAGTCCAATGACACCCATAATCAAAAAAGCGTAAACACAAGCCACAACCTGTTTTAAGACGTTTTTTTCGCTTTGTACTGTCCAAATCAAAATACTTGCATTGACTATCATTGCTACCAACGCTCCGAGCATTTTGATATTGTTCGTAATTTGCTGCCAATTGGCGGCAATCATGGCTATAATACCGAGTCCCACCAAAAATGAGGCAAAATACAATAAAACCATAAACCAATAGTTTTCGTTATGGTGTGCCGGTATTGCCGTTTTCGGTGTAATTGCCGCAATCGGATTTTCTTTGACAATTGCCTTTACCATCGGCGTTTTCTTTTCCGTCGTTTCCGTTTTTTTTAGCGAAGTTTTCTTTGTTGTTTTGGTCTTTTTTACCGGTGCGATTTTGTCTGCGGTTGCTTTTTTCTTTATGACCATGTCTCATTCTCCTTTATTTTCAGCTTTCAGCATAACTTCCGGTGCTTCAATACCCAAAAGATAAAGCATCAGCTTTAAAATATCACGTGTCAGCTTGGCCAGTTTCAAACGTGAAGCGGCAAGCTGCGGTGTTGCAGCCCCCATCATCGGGCACGCATTATAGAATGTACTGAAAATCTGCGCCAGATTATATGTATATTCCGCAATAATACTAGGCTCTTTATCAGTATGCGCCCGCATTACCACATTGTGCGCTTGGGCCAGTTTTAATGCTAAAGAACGTTCCTCCGGTTCTTCCAACACAATTTTGCCGCTCTGCAATCCGTTGGCGGCAGCTTTGCGCAAAACCGAATTGATACGGGCAATTGCATATTGGATATACGGACCGGTTTTGCCTTCAAACTTAGCAAAATCATTAAGTTCAAATACATAGCCCGAATTGATGGTGTTCTTCAAATCCTGAAACTTAATTGCCGCAACAGCAATCTGTGAAGTAAGCTTTTCGATTTCCGCTTCACCGTACCCCTCGACTTCGTCGGCTTTTGGCAACGATTGACGTACTTTTTCCTTAGACATCTCAATCAGCGTTTCCAAATCCATAACGCCGCCATCACGCGTTTTGAAAGGCTTACCGTCTGCCCCGTTAACCGTACCGAACACAATGTGTTGCAACTTAACATTCGGGGCAATACCGAGCTTTTGCACAGCTTCGAACACTTGCTCAAAATGCAGAGTTTGCCGACTATCCGTAAAATAAACTATTTCTTCAGCTGCCAAATCATCGACCCGCATTTTGATGGTCGCAATATCAGTGGTGTGATATGTATACCCCCCGTCTGACTTAATCAAAATAACCGGCGGCTTCGGCTTGTTTCCTTCTTCCAGACGGATAATTTCCGCTCCGTTATCGACTTCCGAAATCCCCTTATCACGTGCGATTTTTACTATTTTACCACACGTTTCGTGTGCATTGCTTTCTCCCCACCAAAGGTCAAAATTAACATCAAGCCGCGCGTAATTGTCTTTAATAGCCTTGACAGATTCACCGCGCAAATGCTGCCACGCCTTATAATACGATTTGTCTCCGTCCTGCAGTTTTGCAGTGATCAAACGCGCGTCTTCTCTTGCGCTTTCGTCTTCTTTACATCTGATATTGGCTTGCTTATAAAATTCGGTAATTTGCGCAATGTCATAGGTTGTAACTTTATCGAGGTTACTGTCTTGTCTGATGATTTCCGCCAATATCATTCCCATTGGCGTTCCCCAATCGCCCAAATGCACATCGCTGATTACTTCGTTGCCGATAAAACGCTCGATACGCGATACCGATTCGCCGATTACCCCCGAGCGCAAATGCCCTACGTGCATGGTTTTTGCCACATTAGGACCGCCGTAATCAAGTACCACTTTATGCGGATTATCTGTCATTCCGCATCCCAAACGCTCATCTTCTGCCATTTTATCGGCATTTTGGGCAATAACTTCATTTTTAAGTTTAATATTGATAAACCCCGGACCGTCTACCGAAATCGATTCGCAAAAGTCATGTTTCTGCAGTTCTTCGGCAATCATGGTGCCGATTTCGCGCGGATTTTTATGCGTAATTTTTGCCAGAGCCAACGCTCCGTTACACTGAAAATCGCTTAAGTCGGCACGATCGGAAACCTTTACAAATGCAAATTTATCGTCTAAATCGAGTTTATTGAATATATTTTTAAGAGTTGCATTAATTTTATTTTCCAGTATCAGATTCATTTTTTTGTTCCTCTGAATTTTCCATACTTGTTTTTACACACAAATAACGAGCTTTAGCAGGCAATAAGAGTTTGCCGTCAATATAGTTTTTTTCCTGTAATTCGGCTCGGTCTCCTGTTTCTTCTGTTTTGCATACATCATCAGCCATTTGTTGCAATTCATTATCATCGGTAAACAAAGGATTATAGCATATTACCGGAGCATTCGGTTTTGAAGAACCTCTATATAACTTGCTGATATCGGAAGTCCCCGGATTGCGTTTCCTATCAACAAACGGTTGAAATAAAGTGCAACCGCTAATCAAAAGCACTGATAAACATGTAATATAAAATTTTAAACTAGACAATTTGAAAAACTCCATTAAATTATATTGTTAGTTTTGGTATAATAAACGAAGATTCTTAAAATGAAAAGTGAAAATAAATATATAGGTGATGATAAGTTTAAAAATTTTCTTACTCATTACGGTTGTCAGGCTCCGTTGGATGTCGTGAAACTGCGTTTTGCCGGTGCTATATGCAGTCCCAATGCCGATTTGCGCCCGACGGATGTTATCGCATCGTTTTGGCCGGAGAATACCACACCGCGGTTGGAAACCAAAAATGAGGCTGAATTGTTTTTTAAATTTTTTATGGGTCTATGGGATGAAATGTTTTTTTTAGTGCGCGAAAACAAAATAAAATTGTCGCATATCAGCCCGTCCGATGACTTACAAAATGTATGCCGGCAACGTTTTGAAGCAGTGGAAATGGGCTTTGTTGAAGGATTTTTCGGTGGTAACGATAATTTGAAAATACCCGCTTATATTGCGGAAATTGTCGATTCGCTGAGTCAACTGGCACTTCTATATAAATCACTGTCTGCAAAAATCGAAAAAAAGGACAACCGTCAAAATGTATTTGACGCAATTATTGATTGTGATAAAATGGCGATGAAATCCATTGGCTTTGTTATTGAAAATTATGCACTGCCACATATTGCCGAATTACAACGCAAACCGAATTAAAGGAGAATAAAATGGATATCATTGAAGGACTTAAAACCAGACGTTCTGTACGACGCTTTGATACAACCCAAAAGATTCCGCACGCCGATATCGAAAAAATAATTGCAGCGGCATCTTATGCTCCGTCTGCACACAACACCCAGCCGTGGCACTTCGTGGTGATTGAAGATAAGGTGCAATTAGCTGCTTTACATACCTTACAGCCGTGGACAGCATTTGCCAAAGATGCCTCTTGTGTTATTTTGGTATGTGCCGACACTGAGGTTTCATTTCACCGCGAAAAAGAAAATGAGCAATGGAGTTATGCCGACATTGACGGCACTTTGGCCGCTTACGGCATTTTGTTGGCCGCACACGATTTAGGCTATGGTGCTTGTTTTTGCGGTGCCGCTCCGATGCCACTCGTGATTGAAAAATTGCAGGAACGTTTCGATTTACCGCGCAATATTCGTCCGGTAGCGATTATTCCGCTCGGAGTTCCAATGGCTTCGGCTGCAGCAGTAAATGATCGCTATAATGCCGAAAAAGTTCATTGGGGAAAATGGTCTGATTAAATACGAGGATATGAAAAAATGAAGAAGTTATTAGCTGTTATTTGCGGTTTATTGTTTTACGGTTCAACGGCAAACGCCGATCAAGCCGATTTAAGCAAAATAGAAAATTATCTGAATAATCTGCGCTCGCTTAAGGCTGATTTTATTCAGATGGCCAGCAACGGAGGTACTGCCGAAGGTAAGGTTTATATTTCCAAGCCGAGCAAAATCCGGATGGAATATACGGCTCCGGAACCGCTGTTGATTGTCGGTAACGGCGATTATATAATTTATCACGACAAAGAACTGGATCAAATTACCAATATCGATTATAAAGATATACCGGCAACGGTCATTTTGACTCGTAAAATAAAATTTGATGGCATCAATTTGAAAGTAAGTGATTTATACAAAGATAGCGGACAGACTTCAATTACGGTTGAGATGCCTAAAACTCCGGGGGTAAAACCGATAACATTAGTTTTTGATAATGAACCGTTTCGGCTCAAACAATGGAAAGTGATAGATCCGCAGAACATTGAAATAACCGTGTCTTTGTTTGAGGTTGAGCAAGATGCAACTTTATCTGAAAGCCTGTTTAAGTTTGATAAGAATATAGGCAAATCCAAATCGAAAACACAACGTAAATGAAAAATATATGTTTCAAAAAGATATTCCCCGAATACCATACATTCGGGGAATATCCTTTAATACAGACCGTGGCAGCCTAAACTCCACCTGAGCCGTGCAACGCAAATACTCTTGAAACTGCGGAGTAACTGCCGCTGAAATTCGCTGGACTGAGGCGTGTTGATAACATTGTGGATAGCAGCCGGAACCTTAGTCAGTCGTCCGGATAAATCCACTAATTCAACGTCTTTGTGCGTAATCTGGCCGGCGCTGTTTTCCACTGTTGCCAATACTCTGTTTCTCTCATTGACGCTGAACGTTACGTCATAAGCGTCAAACCGTGTTGATACGGGTGCTGTAAATAATTCTCTCATACCATAAATATAATGTGTTGCCGTCTGTATAACATATCAAATTAATTTTGTCAAGTCGAATATTCCATATCAGTTATTTTTTACTTGACAAGCACATATTTATATTTTATATACGCAAGCAATGAATGCAAATTGCTGTGTTCATCACTGTCCAAGACCGTGGGTGAGGTGAGGTTATTGTATGAATTAGCCTTATTTCTTAATATCCGACGTAGACGGAGTGAACTTGAAGAAATTTATCTTTAATCTCCTAAAGGACAGAATTGGGTTCCGCGCAATATTGAAAAGTGTTGTGTGGGTTTTGGTAACGTTCCTTCATAGGGACATAATTCGTATGGAGACAATAAGTGAACCGCGAAGAAAAATCAGAATTGTTGGCTGAATTGAACGGTATCTTTAAGGAATCCGAATCGGTTGTGATTGCCGAATACATCGGTTTAACCGTTGCCGAAGCGGAAGAATTAAGAAAGAAAATCCGTGAGGCCGGCGCTTCATTGAGAGTTACTAAAAACCGTATTGCCCGTCTTGCTTTGAAAGACACAAAATTTGAGGGTTTGGCAGACCTGTTCAAAGGTCCGGTAGCAATGGCTTACGCCAATGATCCGATTGCCGCTTGCAAGGCTTGTGTTCAGTTTGCAAAAGAAAACGAAAAGTTGGTTATTGTCGGCGGTGCTTTGTCTGACAAAGCTTTGACGCTTGATGAAATCAAAGAGTTGGCATCTATTCCTTCGATGGACGAATTGCGTGCCAAACTTATCGGTCTGTTGCAAGCTCCTGCTTCGAAAGTTGCAAGAGTATTCAAAGCTTACAGCGAAAAAGAAGCCGCATAATTTATTTTGCGGTTTTATGCTGTTCTTACTTGTTTGTTTTTCGCTTATGTACTGTTTTGTACACCGCGCTCAAAACAAACGGCGTAATTTTCAGCCTAAAACCACAAAAAATGAGTGGGTTCTTTACTGGGTAAAAAATAGTTTTTAGTAATAAATTTGTAGAATTAACTTTATTTGGAGAAAAAAGATGGCAGATTTAGCCAAAATCGTAGATGAATTGTCAGCTTTAACCGTTATGGAAGCTGCTGAATTGTCAAAAATGTTAGAAGAAAAGTGGGGCGTTTCCGCTGCTGCCGCCGTTGCTGTTGCCGGTGCCGGTGCAGGTGCTGCCGCTGCTGCTGAAGAAAAGACCGAATTTGATGTTGTTTTGGTTGAAGCAGGTGCTAACAAGATTAACGTTATTAAAGAAGTTCGTGCTATTACCGGCTTGGGCTTGAAAGAAGCTAAAGATTTAGTTGAAGGTGCACCTAAGACTGTTAAAGAAGGTGTTGCCAAGGCTGATGCTGATGCTATGAAAGCTAAGTTGGAAGAAGCCGGCGCTAAAGTTGAGTTGAAGTAATTCAAACCAAATGCTTATTTGAGGTGTCTCGCCGCAAAGGTTGAGACACTTTTTGTTGTCAATTTCGTATTGGCGGTATTTTAAAATCAAAAAAAATAATATTCGTAATATCTGCTTTACTTTTAATTAATAATTTGATATAGTAACAATAGAATACGGTTATCCGTATTCTGAGTGCCTTTAGGCGCGTAAGAGCTGTCGAAAGCTCAATATTAGCGTCGGTGTTAGGGGTATAACATCGTCAAACCGTCGGTCCTTTATATTGACCGAATATAAATATATCCCCGATTCATAGCAATATGGTCGGGGAGCCTTTAGCGAATGTTCAAGAACTATATATATAAAAAATATAGTTTCAAAGGCTAGAGGAGTCATTTACGCTAATATGATTTTCGAACTCTCCGACCGCCTGCTTGGGCGGTTAATGTTTTGATGGTTATATTAAACTACTTTGT